>CAMBEL010000026.1 GCA_945865605.1 Bifidobacterium breve | reverse complement strand
ATGTGTTACTCACCGCTTCAATCGCGAATCCTTCGTGATTGAAGAGTCCCTGTACATAGGCACCAGGTTCTGGGGCCTCGATGATGAAGAAACATTCACGGTGATCCAGGCACTGATCAATTAGATCTCTCACCTCGTCGAATAGCGCTTCCGTGGCGTTGCCAACGAGTTCCGGGCCCTTATTGATGAAGCAGTTCTCTTGTTTGCATCTCATGCTCAAATAGTGCCAGGGGGGTCGGACATTTCCCCTCCCGTTTTTAACTGGTCAAGTTGCTCGTCCCGACGATCTTCACCGCAATCGGAATTACGGCAGGAATTACAGTCGCCGCAGAGCAACTTTTTTGAGCAGGGTACGCCACAAACGTCCCTCCAGCACATGTCGCGGTCAGGGTTCAAAGGTAACTGTCCTACCCCCATCGCATACTGAAGTCCAACGTAATCACTTCAGTAGGGGGCAGTGCCTTGAAGACCAATCTCCGTTTCGATCATCACCTTCTCGCCGTAGAGGGAGAGCACGACGTGCATTGCATGCTCGAGCTAGAAGCACCCGCGGCGCCCGACACAGATCGCGCACCGTTGCACATTGCGCTGGTGATCGATCGGTCTGGCTCAATGGGTGGTGCAAAACTCGCTGTAGCGAAAGACTGCGCACGTTTCCTGGCTTCGCGCCTCTTGCCTACCGACCAGTTGGCGGTAGTGGCGTTCGACGACGACGTGGACTTGGTGGCGCCATTAACTTCAGCGGATTCGCCGGGCCTATCGGCAGCGATTTCATCCGTTTATCCCCGCGGCTCGACCAACTTGTCAGGCGGTTGGCTCAAGGGACTCGAAGAACTCAATCGCGCTGAGAAGGGCGGCGTTCGCCGTGTCTTGTTGCTTACGGATGGCCAAGCCAATCAAGGCATTACCGATCGCGCAAAACTCGAGAAGATGGCAGACGGCAGTAAGTCGCGCGCCAGTACAACCACTATCGGATTCGGCGATGGTTTCGATGAAGACCTGCTCACGGCCATAGCAGAGCGGTCCGATGGCAATGCGTATTTCGCAGCTTCTCCTGAAGACGCTCCAGGCATCTTCGCCGAGGAGTTCGAAGGGCTAGCGACGCTCGTCGCGCAAAACGTGAGCATAGAAATCCGCCCCACCGATTCTGTGCAGTTCACTGGTGTCCTAAACGACTACAGGCTCGTTGACGTTCCTGGAGGCGTGCAGGCACAGATTGGTGACGCCTACGGTTCCGAACGACGGCGGCTCGTGTTCGCATTCCACGTTCCTACACTCGCAAGCCTTGGTCCCGCCAAGATTGCCGATGTGATTGTCCGTTACGCAGCGGTCGGCGGCGATGTCGCAGTGCATGAGGTAACAGTGCCTGTGATCGTGAACCTTGTGAGTTCCGATGAGGCGGCGGCTGTTGAGGTCGATTCGGAGGTAACCGATGAAATCTGGTTGCTACGCGCTGCAACGGCTCGCCGGGATGCGATCACCGATTTCGACGCAGACGACTATGACGCCGGCAGCAAGAAGATGCAATTTGCGCGAGACGCTCTCTTAGAGGCCGCAAAGACCTCACCTCGCGCGGCAGAGATGCTCGAAGAAGCCGAATTGCTTTCTGAGCGGTCGGCACCTGCTGAGATGAGGGCAGACCCGATGTGGCGCAAACGCGCTAGCAGCGAGGCCTATAGCCGCACGCGCGGTCGCCCTTCCCGCAAGCGCGGCTGACGGTCACACCACCGGTTCCAGCAACACCACTGGTATTTCTCTGTCGGTCTTTGTCTGGTAACCCGCGTAGTTCGCATGTTCGGCAACAATGCGCGGCCACAGAGCAGCGCGGTCGTCGGCATTCGCAATCCGTGCCGTCATCTCGCGCGTCTCACCGTTCATCATTACGCCGACGGCGGGATCATCTTTCAGGTTGAGAAACCATGCAGGGTGGTTCTCGTCGCCGCCCTTAGAGGCGACAATCACAATGGTTTCGCCATCCACCAGTGGTGCGGTGAGCATTGTTGTTCGGGGCTTGCCGCTCTTCCGGCCAACGGTCGTCAACATCAATACCGGCATGCCAGCACCGCGCGCCAGCAACTTTCCATTGCTAGACCTGAAGACCGCTTCGTGAAAACGGGTGACCGTCTTGAGAAATAAGTCCCGTCTACTCGTCATACGCGCTAAGCCGTGGACGCGGTTCAGTTGGGCTTCTAGGTTCCATAGCCTGGCCGCTTCTCGTCGCGCTTCGCAGCCTTTTGTGCTCGCTTCTCCTTCAGCGATTTACCGGGCTTCTTGCCACTCGGTTTCTTTGGAGACTTGTTGCCCATGTGGGTTCCTCCTAGTCAGCCAGGAAATCTGAAACCGTAAAGACAGCTTCGGGCCCTGAGTCAATACCGACACTACCGACTGCAATAGAAGGAAGTGAGCGTTCCCGTATAGGTTCCTCGGCCATGCAGCGCGATGCCATGATCGACGCCACCGGATTGACGAAGCAGTTCGCCGACTTTACGGCGGTGGATCACATATCAGTTCGTGTCGAACGGGGGGAGTCCTTCGGATTTCTCGGCCCCAATGGCGCAGGTAAAACGTCGACAATGCGCATGATCGGTTGCATATCCGAGCGCGATAATGGGCACCTAACCGTGCTCGGCATGGAACCTGCGAACCAAGGTGCGGCAATACGTGCCCGGCTCGGAGTCATCCCCCAAGAAGACACACTCGACCTCGAACTAACCGTTGCCGACAACATCGTGATTTACGGCCGTTACTTCGGTCTCGACCGCGCACAAATTAAACAGCGCGCCGACGAACTTCTTGAATTCGTTCAACTCGCCGATCGTCGCGATGACCGCGTCGACGTGCTCTCCGGTGGGATGCGTCGCCGACTCATGATCGCCCGCGCATTGGTGAACCAACCTGAACTCATCTTGCTTGATGAACCGACAACCGGTCTTGATCCGCAGGCGCGGCACCTGGTGTGGGAGCGCCTTTACCGACTCAAGCGCGACGGCGCGACCTTGGTCTTAACTACTCATTACATGGATGAAGCAGAGCAACTTTGTGATCGACTCGTCATCATGGATGAAGGCCGCATCGTCGCAGAGGGTTCACCTCGCTCGTTGATCGATCAACATTCAACACGTGATGTAGTGGAATTGCGTTTCGCGGACGAACACGCACAACAACTCGCCGTGTCGTTACTTGAAACTGTCGGACAACGTCGTGAGGTACTGGCTGACCGTGTTCTGATTTATTCGAATGACGGCGATGCAGACGTCGAGCGACTGAGCGCAGTCGGTATCCACCCAGAGTCGTTACTCGTGCGGCGGAGCACGCTGGAGGATGTCTTTCTCAAGCTCACCGGCCGCAGTTTGGACGAGTGATGGCTGCACCTCCGGTGTTGCGAGTAGTCGAACATCAGGCATACGTATTCAAGAGTTTCTGGCGCGGCACGCTCTTCGCCTACGTCCTCAATCCGCTCCTGTACCTAGGTGCGCTCGGTTTCGGCCTCGGTGCTTTGATCACGCAAAACCAGGGCGAAGTCGATGGCCTGCCATACGTCGAGTTCGTTGCGCCTGGCCTCATGGCAGCTGCAGCAATGATGGCCGCCGCCGGAGATTCACTCTGGCCGATCATGGCAGGAACAAAGTGGTTGCGGGTATTCCACGCAATGGTCGCCACGCCGATTGCTCCGCGCGACGTGTACACGGGAACAGTTATCTGGACCTCGCTGCGCGCGGGCATGGGAGCGATCGTGTTTCTCGCGGTAGCAGCCGCGCTCGGTGCGATTCCGTCAATTTGGGGAGTGGTCGCAATTCCATCGGCTGCTCTTACGGCTGCTGCATTCGCAGCAGTGCTTAGCGCCTATGCCGCAACCCAAGAGACCGACTTGCGATTCACGGTGATCATGCGCCTCGGTATCATGCCGCTGTTTTTGCTATCGGGAACCTTCTTCCCAATCAGCCAACTACCAGACGGCCTTCAAGCATTGGCATGGCTATCACCGCTATGGCACGGGGTCGAACTTTGTCGCGCGTCCACTACGGGCACACTCGCACTAGTCGACATAGTGCATGTAGCTGTTCTTGCCGGCGTCGTGTTGTGCGGTTGGCTTTGGGGAACTCGCACATTTGCGGCGAAGTTAGCGCCATGAGTTCGCTGTTCCTTCACGTAGTTGAGCGCGACGTGATGGCTTACCGACGCATGTGGCTCGTCTACCTTTCGGGATTTGTTGAGCCTCTACTCTTCTTGTTGTCCATCGGTGTTGGCGTCGGTCAGCTAGTAGGCGCAGTCGAGGTCGGAGGCCAAGCTGTTTCTTACGAGATGTTCGTTGCCCCTGCGCTCCTCGCCGTATCAGCAATGAACGGAGCAGTCTTCGACACAACCTTCAGTTTCTTTTTCAAGTTCAAGTACTCCAAGAGCTTCGATGCGATGCTCGCCACGCCCATCGCGCCACCCGACATAGCGGTAGGCGAACTCGTCTGGGCATTACTTCGGGGCACGATCTATTCCGTGGCGTTTTTCGTGCTGCTCGTCGCCTTCGGTCTTGTTCACTCACTGTGGGGGATCTTGGCGGTCCCAGCCGCCATTTTGATCGGATTCGCTTTCGCTGGCGCCGGCATGGCGGCAACTACCTGGATGCGCTCATTCGTCGACTTCGACTACATCGGGATCATTTTGGTGCCCCTGTTTCTATTCTCAGCGACCTTTTTCCCCATCTCCGAGTATCCGGCAGGTCTTCAGGTGGCGGTTCGCCTGAGCCCGCTCTACCAAGGTGTTGTATTGGAGCGCGCCCTGATTCTTGGAAATATTCATCCAGGCCTCATCTTGAACGCCTTGTATTTGCTGGTAATGGGCACTGTTGGGCTCTATATCGCCGGTCGGCGCTTGTCCAAACTGCTTCAGCCATGATTCGGTCTATGTCGATCTTGCACATATCCAAAAAGAACCCCTTGACGCTCTGCGTGGTCGGGTCTACCGTGATTTCTAGTTAAAAAGGAATAACTAGGACAATGGCGGAGTAGTCGCGTGGTGATAAACGCTCAAAGTGACGTCATCACGTTCGAGGCAATGCCCGAAGTGCGTAGGCCAGCACCGCTGGTTTCGTGCATGCCACTTCCCGCGGAAACGACCCGAATTTCCGACACAGCCAAGCGCGCTATCGACATTGTTGGCGGCGGTGTTCTACTTGTTCTTACATCTCCGATACTTCTCGCGGCCGCTATTGCAGTGCGCGTGTCGTCGCGTGGACCGGTCTTGTTTTTCCAAAACCGAGTCGGGAAACACGAACAACTTTTCCGTGTCGCGAAGTTGCGCACGATGGTTATAGATCACGAGAGCGTCATCGATCTGTCTGTTGTCGAGGCGCTCGAATGTCAGGGTATCTTGACCAAGTCCGAAGATGACCCGCGCGTCACTCGCGTTGGACGCATCTTGCGGCGTACAAGTATCGACGAGCTACCCCAACTCTGGAATGTCGTACGAGGTGAGATGAGCCTCATTGGGCCACGGCCGGTTCTGCCGTTCATGCTTGCTCCGTACCCGGAGTTGCGACGCACGCGTTGCACCGTGCGCCCCGGCATGACTGGCCTCTGGCAGATCAGAACGCGACAGGAGAACACGACAGCGGCCGCAATGGCGAGCGATGATCTCGAGTACATCGCAACCCGAACACTGCGCGGCGATATGGCCATCCTGGCTCGGACTGTTCCGGCAGTTCTGAAGGGTTACGGAGCGGTCTAGGCAGGCCCGATCGATTCGGTCTAGTTAGAACTGATCTAAGCGTGGGCTTTATCGCAGAGACGCGTCTGGCCTGCTTTGATCTGACCAGCTCCAACGCCTTCTAGGGCTGCAAACGGTCCACATGGGTGAGGCTCAATCCACACGTGGAGCATCGGTGCCTTGTTGCCCTCGTGCAGACCCGCGCGGCAGTTCCCACTGGCATCTGTGAGCCCTGCAACCCTGTTTTCAGGTGTGAAACATAGGTTGTTATGGATGTGCCACTGCGTCAGTTTGCCGCCGATATTTGGAACATCTTCGAGGGAAGCACCCGTGGACATCATGTACATCGCGGCCGCAAGTCTCTTGCCACCCTTACCGTCTGGCTTGTAGACGAGCGACTCCGGGGCATCCGGGTCGAGGAACTTATCATCGGTGAAGTATGCGACATTGATGTAGTGCTCATCGCCTGTGACTGCATCGCCAATCGATCGGAATCCTGCTGCTTCTGCAACGGCAGGATCTGACCACTGCGGCAACCGGGCAAGCGTCAGCGCAATCAAGTTCTCAGCACGGGCTTGCTCCTCGGGAGTGACGCCCTTTGTGCCACCCAAGTCGATTGGCTGCGTGGGGTCGTATGGCTTTGCGGTACTTGCTGCGTGGTGACCCGATGCCGCTGTGGTCCCCTTTTTGTCGTGGCCATCTTTCATGGAAGCCGCGTGTCCGCTAGCGCCTGCACCGGCATGGCCGTGGCTGCCTGCCGAGACCATCGCGGGAACAGCGATGAGTGTCACGATGAGGGCAATGATTGAAAGCACGGCGGTACTGGCCATGCGCATCGGCGAACGACCCACGACCGCAACGAGGGCGCCGACGACAGCAACCACAGTCAATGCGGCTGCGATTCCGTCGGTCGTTTGAAAATCTTCGGCCGCTTCTAGGCCATTAACGAAGGGGATGCCGTTTGTTTTGGCAAGTATCCATGCGCCCAAGATCACGGTGTTGACCACAACTCCTGCGATCGGCAATGCCCGCCCCTTGAAGAGGAACGCGAGAACTCCCCACCCAATCTGCAGCGCGGCAACAATCGTAAATGCGATGACTGCCTGCTGGTGCTCGCTGTGCACTCCGATAGCGGCTGCGTGGATCGAGCCAGCGCCGATCGATGCAAAGGCGGCGACAGCCAATGCCGTGGAGATCGCAAGTTGGGTACCACTTGTTGGGGCGGTAACCTCGTCGATGGTTATTGCAGACATCATTTCCTCCGGTTACGTCAGGTACGTCAGCAGAGAAACTCTACCCGCGCAAATAGGAATACGTGGTACGCGGCATTGTCATAATTGCGACAAGATCAGGGAATAAATTTGCCGATAGGATCTCGCTTCCGGCTGTTCTACCCCCGGATCCACGAACCCTTAGGAGTCACAATGATGCGAAGAGGTCTAGGGCGCATGGTTGCCCGTACCGCAGTTGTTGCGGGAACGGCGACTGTCGTGTCGGGCAAGGTTCACCAGCACCAGCAAGCGAAGCAAGATGCAGAAAACCCCGAGGCTCCACCAGCGGTTGCTGAGGCGGGTGCCGGCGACGATGTTGTGAGCCAGTTGAAGGAACTTGCCACCCTCCACACGGCTGGCGTGTTGAGCGACGAAGAGTTCGCATCAGCGAAGGCGAAACTCCTCGCGTAGTTCATGGTGCTCGCTATAAAGCGCGCCTAGGAGATAAGCGACTCGTTGGGTACTTCGAAGTATTCTTGGTATCTGCGCGCTCGCTCGCGGAGTGGTCCTTGTTCGAGTTGTGTGTCGGCGAACGTGTAGCGGTGCGCGCCAGGCGCGGCGTGTGGCTGATCTGCATAGAACGCGCGCATGCGCATCTCGGCTTCATCGGTGAGGTCCATGCCGAATTGGTCATAGATGCGACCGATCACTTCGAATGGGTCGTCCAGCAATTCAGAAAACTGCACATCGATAACCCGTTCGGCTCGGATCGTTCCATCTTGGCGTGCGGTCACGGATCGGTCGAGCCCTTCGATTGTGTAATCGGCCCATTCGTCGGCGATTTCCGGTAGGTCTGGGTTATCGGATGCAAGAGCGCGCAGCGTGGCTTGCAACGACGAAACCGATGCAATGATTTTCAACGGGTCACGGTGTGTATGAATGAGCAATGCATTTGGATACTCCGCTAAGAGTGCTGGAAGATGCCAAAGGTGAGCAGGTGACTTGAGTAGCCAGCGGCCCCCGCGGTGACGCGCTTGGAGGTGCTGCAAATACTCGCGGTGCCACCGGTACGTAGGCGCGAGATCAGCTTCGTTTATCAACCAGCGCGCGTATGACGGCACGCGATATTGCGTCGCAAAAATAAGGCTGGCGAAGTTGGCCGCCGTCATGCGCACACATTCCTGCGCGAGGTGCGCTCCTATGGGGTGCATTTGCGAGAATCCGGGGATCAACAGTTCAATACTCGACTGGAGTTCGTCGATCTCGGCGATGCGTGGGTCAGAGGCATATGTCTCGGTCTCTGGTGGTGGGCACGGCCGATCGACTTCCCAAGTAAGTGGCGCGCGTGTCGCTGGATCTTGAGCGAGTAGGTCGTAGAGGACAGTGGTGCCTGTGCGAGCTTGCCCGATGATGACAATTGGCGGAACTACATTATTGAGCGTGATCTCAGGGTGCGCCTTGCGATAGTCAGTGATGCACAACCGTCGCGACAGGTAATCGGTGATTTCGACGGCTGCGACCTGTTCACCTAGTTCGTTTAGGCGTGCTTCGGCGATAAGGGCGTGGAGGAGGCGGTCGAGGCCTTCGCTCCACGATGGATCCCCAAAGTCAGCGAATCCCGTCGCATCCAGAGCGCCAGCGACTAGCGCCTCTCGATCGAGAGCCCCGAGAGCCATCATTGGCAAGGTCTTTTCACGCGGTCGCATGTTACTTAGGGAAGCTCGATGGGTGGTTTCTCGTATATCCACCACTTATTCAGAAAGCCGTCCTACGATTTCGGCGGGTTGGAGTGCCCTGCTCGCAGGGTTCAATCGAATACCGGAGGTCCGCAGTGAAAAGCAAAGGAACTGGTTGGATCGCGTTCTCGTCGATCATTCTGATTGTCGCAGGAATAATGCGAATTCTGGATGGGATATGGGCGATCAGAGTCAAGGGCGAGTTACAGGATTCGCTCTTTTTCAACGACGTAACAACCTACGGATGGCTTTGGCTTGCCGTTGGCGTCATGCTCGTGTTGGCCGGAGTTGCGGTTTCACAGGGTTCATCAATCGGCCGATGGGTTGGGATCCTTGCCGCGTCTCTCGCTGCGATCAGCGCGATGGCGTGGATGCCCATCCAACCGGTGTGGTCGCTGACGTATGTGATCGTCGCGTTCATGGTGATCTATGGCCTCGTCGTCTACGGCGGCGAAGCGCTCGAAGACGCCTAACTAAACCTGTACTTGTAATTGCACGATTGGGGCGCCCGAAAGGGCGCCCCTTTACGTGAGCCGTTCCGCCCACATCTACAGGGAACTGCGATTCTTCCGCGTAGTATCGCTATCTCAGGGGGTAGCAATGTCGATAGATGTTCGAACGCGCAGCGAGGCGAACGTTGAGGTCATCGACCCCGTCGATTTCTTTGGCGCCGCCTTGCCGCGTCTCGGCATCGAGCGTGGCTCTCTAGCGGCCCCCGGGGCGCGCGAACTTGGCGTCGAACCGTTCTGCATCGAAACACCAATCGGCGCGTGGACTCTCGCGCTTGTTGGAGACGTAGTGACCGTTACTCCTGGCGACCAAGGGCAGGCTGCTGTGCGCTGTTCCGTCACGGATATTTCAGACGTTCTAAACGATCTGAAAACACCGATGACATTTATCGCAGGTGGAACCCTCGACATGGCGAGAGGCAACCTGGGTGACTTTCTCGACTGGTGGGTCGTGTTGCGCTCCCTTATCGACGCGCAGCCAGTTCACACTTCTGGGAATATCGAGTTCCGGGATAGGCGAGGTAATCCACTGGATCTTGGCCGCTCGTTTACTCCGGATGATGACGATTCCGACATCGCTCATTTTCTTGCTGAAGCTGGGTTCCTGCACTTACGCGGCTGGTATTCGCCAGATGTGATGGCAGAGATTGCAAGCGACATTGACGATGCATTGCCGTCATACACGCGAGATGACGGCCGTTCATGGTGGGCGCGTACCGCCGATGGCCAAGACCGGTGCGTTCGGCTTCAAGACTTTGATGAACATTCAACCGCGACAACGCAGCTGGTCGATGGAGACAAGATTGGGCGTATCGCCGCCATGAGCGGTGACGGACATCTCATGCCTGCCGGTAGCAACCGAGTCGAAGCGCTAGTCAAGCCGGTTGGAGTGGTGGAAGGAATCTCAGATGTGCCATGGCACAAAGATTGCTCGTTAGGAATGCATTCGTTTCGCTGCAACAGCTTGACGATCGGCGTGTCGGTGACAGGTGCCGACGCGCGCTCTGGACAGTTGCGCGTTGTCCCGGGTTCTCATCGGACTCTTGTGCAACCGGCGTTCGTGAGGCGGGAATGGGGACTGCCAATTCAAGATCTGCCAACCGAAGTTGGAGATATGACAGTCCACTGCTCTTGCATGCTGCACATGGCACAACCACCGATGGATCGCGAACGGAAGGTGTTGTACACCGGAGTTCGGCTTCCACAACTAGACGAAGCCAGCGATTCCGATGGGGCTTCGTTTATTGCTCTGGTTCGGGAGGGTGCGTACAACAAGGTCTCTCAACAGCCCGGCCATGTCGCGAGCATGGATCTATCGAGTAATGACACGTGACTCTAAAAAAACCAGTGCGCCGACTTCCTGATCCAGGCGCTGTGCATGACGAACGTGAAATAGAGGCAGTTATTGAAGTCTTGCGGACGTCAAATCTCAACCTCGGTCCCCGCGTTGCAGAATTCGAGTCCGCCGTAGCGACGCTGCTGTCCAAACGCCACGGAGTGATGGTCAACTCCGGTTCTTCGGCGATCAAACTCGCGATCGAGATACTCGGCTTGGAACGCGGCGACGAAGTGATTACGTCTGTTGTTACCTTCGGAACAGACATCGCGCCGATCGTGCAGGCAGGTCTCGTTCCTGTATTCGTCGATGTAGATCCGTTTACGTACCAGATAGACGCGGATCGAATCGAGGAGATGGTCAGCCCGCGTACACGCGCGCTACTTGTTCCGAACCTTGTCGGGAACTGTCCAGATTGGGATGCAATTCGCATGATCGCGGACCGACATGACCTAGTGGTGATCGAAGATTCATGTGACGTTCTCGACTCGCACCAACGCGGGACGCGTACCGGCGAGCGTGCCGACATCAGCGTCACCAGTTTCGCTCGAGGACATGCAATCACTGCGGCTGGCAATGGCGGGATGGTCGGAGTGAATAGCGAAGAACTGCTCGACCGATGCCTCATGCTTCGACGGTGGGGGAGACGGTCCGAAACATTCCTATTCGGTTCGCGTCGGGGACAGAAAGATCGACATGGCCCGTTGACGGATGGCACTCCGTACGATCTGACGTTCCAGTTCGAGATGATCGGTTACAACTTCGAGCCTTCGGAAATCGGTGCTGCGTACGCGCTTGTGCAACTCAAAAAGTTGGATGACTACAACGGCAGGCGTCGCCACAACTGGGACCGGCTGAACGATCTCATGGCCGCACACGAGGAAACGCTCACCCGTGCACACACGCAGGTAGATACAGACACGACTTGGATGCGATATCCGTTCTTGCTGCACGACGGCATCGACCGTGTCGCATTTCAGCGAGCTCTTACGGATCGTGGAATAGCGACCTTCATGGTGTGGAGCGGCAACATTTTGCGCCATCCCGCCTATGCCGCGATCGAACATCGAGCACCCGCGGATGGGTTCCCAAACGCCAATGCCATCACGGAGCGATCGCTGTCACTGCCGTCCCATCACGCACTTAATAGCGATGACCTCGGCTACATGGTCGAAGTAGTAGGCGAAGAGTTAGGTGCGCTCTAGGGCACCCCGCTCGATGCTTTACCCGGCCGGTCCCCGCCTACCATTTAAATGGTAGGCTTCTACCATGCAAACAACCATTGATTCTGCTGGTCGAATCGTTATTCCAAAGGCTCTCCGCGATGAAGTCGGACTCAGGCCTGGTGATGTCGAATTGGTGCGCGATGGTGCGGGCATTCGCATTGAGCCCTTGAGCGGTAACGGTTTTTACGAGGTAAACGGTCGTTTGGTGATTCCCGGGGGTGGCGAAGTGATCGACGACGCTCTCGTGCTTGCATTGCGGGATGCCGACCGCCGATGAATTTCTAGAAACGTGGTCGGTCCTCAAGGACTTTTTCTTGTCGATACCAGCGTCGCAGTCGCACTCGTTGTTGCTGATCATGAACACCACGACACCACGACGCGCGCGGTCGGGAACCGAATCCTCGGGCTTGCAGGACATGCATGGTTTGAAACGTTCTCCGTCTTGACTCGCATTCCCCCACCCGCGCGGCGAGGCCCCCATGAGGTTGCAGTACTGCTCGCGCATGACTTCCCTGCGACACAGTTTCTTTCGAACGTCGGGACAGAAGATCTTGCCCGAAGACTTCCTGAGCTTGGACTAGCAGGCGGAGCCGTTTACGACGCGCTCATTGGTGCCACCGCAGTCGAGCACGGTTGCATTCTCTTGAGTCGCGATCGTCGGGCAGTAAATATCTATCAACTCCTCGGCGCGTCTTTCGAGTTGATTGGTTGAAGCGGTGCTGGTAACGAGGTGTCGCTAAAGTCCGACGGTCCAGAGCGGAGGAACGATTGTGACTGAAGGCGACGATAAGCGAGTCGATGAGCTGTTCGCGCAACTCACACTTGACGAAAGGATCGCGCTGACGGCCGGGATCGACATGTGGCATACGCCGAACATCGAGCGTCTTGGCCTTTCATCGATGCGGATGACCGATGGTCCTGTTGGCGCTCGCGGCACGCAACACGCTGGCGGTCCCCAGTCGGCATGCTTCCCGTGTGGCACGGCGTTGGCAGCGACGTGGGATGTCGAACTTATTGAGAATGTAGGGCGCCATCTCGCTGCAGAAACCCACGCTAAGGGCGCCCATATGCTGCTCGGGCCAACGATCAATATCCATCGCTACCCACTTGCCGGTCGCAACTTCGAGTGTTACTCAGAAGACCCGATGCTTACGGCGAAGATCGCAATTGCCTATGTCAACGGCCTTCAGGGCGAGGGCGTCGGGGCGTGCATCAAGCATTTTGTCGCAAACGATTCTGAATTCGAACGCCACACGATCTCGTCGGAGGTAGATGAGAGAACCTTGCGGGAGATCTACCTGCGACCTTTTGAGATTGCATTGCGCGACGCGAAACCGTGGGGTGTAATGGCCGCATACAACAAGTTGCACGGCACCTGGTGCACCGAGCACCCGCGACTACTGACCGAGATTCTGCGTGACGAGTGGGAATACGACGGCGTTGTTGTCTCTGACTGGTGGGCAACCCATACGACTGCAGAGGCATCGACAGCGGGACTCGACATCGAGATGCCGGGCCCGCCGCTATATCGCGGCACAGCGCTTGCAGCTGCGGTGAAATCGGGCGAGGTAAGCGAGGGAGCCATCAACGCTTCAGCGCGCCGAGTCCTGCTTGCAATCATTAGAACCGGTTCCCTCGACCTCGCTGATCGTGAGGAAAGAACTGCCGACACGCCAGAACGCCGTGCAGTCGCGCGTCTAGCTGCGAGCTCGGCGATTGTGTTGCTGCGCAATGACGTGCTCGATGACGCACGGTTACTCCCCTTAGATCCCTCCGCGTTCAAGTCAATCGCGGTGATCGGACCAAATGCTGACGTCGCCAACATTTTTGGGGGCGGTTCTGCGAGCGTCACTCCGTACTACGCGATCACGATTCTAGATGGCCTAAGAGCGCGGTTCCCCGCTATCGAACTGCGCCACGAAGTCGGATGTGAAATCACTCCATACCCGGCGCCGCTTGATTCGCGCTGGCTTTCGACACGCGAAGGGGCGCCCGGACTAACCGCCACATATGTAGCTGGTAGCGATCCAGATGGTCCCGGTCTATTTACCCGTCCAGTTCCCGGGTTCGCACTCATGTGGTCTGAAGCAACGATGGACGGCCTCGATGTTGACGAGTGGAGCCTGCGGATAGAGGGACGTGTGCAAGTTCCAGAGGACGGTGAGTATGTATTCCAAATCACGAGCACCGGTCGATTCCGCATGCGCATCGCCGGTGCAAATGTGGTTGACGGTTGGGACACCGAACACCAAGATCAACAGCGCCGGGTCGATGGGGCAGTCGATCTTGTTGCGGGTACCGCCTACGAGTTGCGAGTTGATCTTGTGCCGGCGCGTCCCGGCGCAGCACATGCGATCGGTCTACGTTGCAAAACAACATTGGCGGCCGATGCGTTTGAGAGAGCCGTAGCGGTCGCGCGCAACAGCGATGTGGCCATTCTTGTTGTGGGAACGAATGGCGACTGGGAGACCGAAGGAAAGGACCGCGCACACTTTGATATGCCAGGTCGCCAAGTAGAACTCGTGGAAGCGGTGATCGCGGCCAACCCGCACACGATCGTCATTGTTAATGCCGGTTCCCCGGTTTCGCTCGCGTGCGCGCGCACCGCTCCGGCGTTATTGCAATCGTGGTTTCTAGGCCAAGAGACTGGAAACGCTGTAGCAGATGTTCTTTCAGGCGACCTAGACGCGTCTGGCCGACTTCCAACAACATTGCCTCGGAACATCGAAGACACGCCCGCGTTTCCCCACTATCCGGGAGCGGATGGACAGGTGCAATATGGCGAAGGGGTCTTTGTTGGTTACCGGCATTACGAAGCGCGCGGCGTGGAACCCGAGTTTCCATTTGGCCACGGTTGTTCGTACACAACGTTCGATTATGCGAACCTCGACGTCGCACTCGTGGGCGACGAAGTGATCGTCAATGTCGCAGTTACAAACACGGGCGCGAGGCCTGGAACCGAGGTGGTGCAGGTTTATATCGCCGACCTAGATGCGAGTGTTCCGCGTCCGGTGAAAGAGTTAGCCGCATTCGCGAAGGTGAAGCTTGAACCAGGAGCGACGGAAACTTTGCAAATGCGGTTCAATCGCGAGGCACTCGCGTTCTGGAGCGAAACTGCGCGCGGTTGGGTAGTCGAGCCAGGCACTTTCGAGATATTGATTGGCTCGAGTTCGGCCGACATCCGCCTTCGCACAACCATCCGAGTTGATGGGTAATCCTGATTGACGTTCCGCTAATGTGACGCTGACGTCAGGTGCCTGGAGGCTTAAAAAGTGGACCTACCAAAGATCATTAGTGTCGACGACCACGTAGTTGAGCCAGCGCATGTTTGGCAAACATGGCTTCCGGCCAAGTTTCGTGAGCAGGGTCCGCGCATTGAGCGCAAGCGCTGGGGTTCCTTCGTCCACACTGCGGGAGCGAAGTACCTAAATACCGAGGACCCCGAAGGGCTATGGGGAGATGCTTGGTACTTCGAAGATCGTCTCATTTATGTGCACAAACGCTTTGTAGCTATTCCGCTGGAGGCAACTCTGGATGGTGATGTCACGAAGTTCGACCGCACGAAGATGGTCATGGAAGCACTTACCTACGATGAAATGCGCCCTGGTTGCTACGAGGTCGAAGCGCGTATCACCGATTTCGAACTCAATTGGGTAGACGGTTCACTTCCGTTCCCTACATTCCCGCGCTTCTGCGGACAAACCTTCTACGAGGCCAAAGACCTTGAGTTAGGCATGGCCTGCGTGAAGGCATACAACGACTGGATGGTTGAGGAGTGGTGTGAACCATCGCGCGGCATCAACATTCCGCTTTGTTTGATGCCGTTGTGGGATCCCCAAGCGGCTGCCGCTGAAATCATTCGCAATGCCGATCGCGGCGTGCGGGCATTCTGCTTTAGCGAGATCCCGACTCACCTAGGGCTTCCGAGCATTCACACTGATTATTGGAATCCCGTTTTCGATGTTTGCAACGACCGCGGCGTCACGCTTTGCATGCACATCGGTTCCTCCTCTACCAACCCTGCGGCGTCACCGGACGCGCCAGGTGGCGTTTCCGGAACGCTCGCGTTCAACAACTCGATGGCTTCACTTGTCGACTGGTTGTTCTCGGGGAAGCTCATCGAATTTCCGCGTCTCAAGCTCGCATATTCAGAGGGGCAGATCGGATGGATCCCTTACGCACTCGAGCGAGCCGACACGGTCTGGGATCAACACGATTCTTGGCAGCATTCGAAAGAGCGCATTCCTAATCCGCCTTCGTCCTATTACTACGGTCGGATCTTTGGCTGCTTCACTGCCGATCGTCACGGTTTGGCCAATCTCGACCAAGTTGGAGAAGACAACATCTGTTTCGAGACTGACTATCCGCACACCGACACCACGTGGCCCAACAGCCACGAGTACATCGAGAAGATGCTAGATGGGTTTGATGAAAAAATCGCTTACAAAGTCTTGCGCGGTAACGCGATCAAGATGCTCGAACTCGACAGGGTCTGACGCCTGGCATCAGGTAATGAGTTCAACATCAAGACGCGTTCGCCCATGAAATACCGCCGATGGGCGACGCGGAACTGACGCAGTCGGGTCGAGGAGCCGGATTCTTGGCCAACGGTTGAGGATCGTGGACAACATCACCCGCAGTTCTAGGCGCGCAAGGGGGGCACCGAGGCAGTGGTGGGGTCCTGGCGCGAATGAGATCGGCACGTTCCGAGTTCTCGTGACATCGAAGGTGTCTGGCTCCTCGAACCGTTCGGGATCGCGGTTTGCTGCGCCGAGTGCGACTGCAACCTGACTGAACGGCGGGATCATTTCGCCTTCCAATTCAACCGAAGTGGCTGTGACGCGTGAGACCAGTTGTGTCGGTGTGTCGAAGCGCAAGAATTCCTCGACCGCCGTTGCTGGGTCGTTGCGGGCAGCGTCGGTCTGCGCTGGATTCCGCAGGAGAGCATGCATCCCATTGACGAACGCGTCTCTGGTCGTGTGGTGACCTGCGGCGAACAAAGTCATGACGAGTGATGTGCGCGTCGGCGCGTCGAGATCAATGTCGGGTCCATTGAGACCCGCTAGCCACTCCGACATTTGCTCGGCCGCTCGCTCACCATCGGCAATCTGTTCCGGCGTGCGACCGATAGATAACAGCATCGCGAGTTCTTCGCCCCATGTGCCGAGTTTTTCTGGTTCATCGGCGCCGAGCAATGTGCAGATGACCCGCGCTGGAAGCGGATGGGCAAACGCCTCTACGAGTTCGCACGTACCAGAAAGTTCGTCGGCTAACTCGTTGGCGATTGCTTCAACATTCGGAACGAGTTCGTTCACGCGTCGCCGACTGAACCATCGATCTACGGCGTGGCGCACATCGGTATGGCGCGGTGGATCGCAAAAGTTGATGCGATGAGTCACATAGTCGTTGGCTGCACCTCCTTCGCGTAAGCCACCTGCGAGGGCTGGTCCCAACGGCCCAGAGATGAATCGCGACGTGTCACTAAGAACTGAACGTGCGAGGTTGTAACTCAGTACTAGCCATTGCCGCTCACCGATCCGGTGCAAGTTGGACTCGCTCCGTAGGTGGGAGAGCGTTGGGTACGGATCGTCGGTCGTGAGCAAACTTCGAAGCTCGTCTAAATCCATGCCGAGTGGACTCCCTCGCCAACCGATTGTTTCTGACCTCAGACGGGCACCCATGTTGCATGAAAACCGTACGGGACCCGTTGGGGTAGAGCGACCCGCGCAATCGGGCCTTTCTTGATCTCCGTTGCATCGACTATTACGAGTTCGCTCTTCTCGGTAGTGTCGTCGTATAGGTAGGTGAGGAGGTATCCGGCGTCCTCTCCCTTGTCGTCGGGGTCTGGCACGAATAGCCATTCGCCAGTGTGCTTCGTCGGTCCTGGATCCCAGATCTCGCGTGTTCCATTCTTGTAATCGCGCTTGATCAATCCACCCATGTCGACGGTGCCCTCTGTAGGTCTGGTCTGCGCGAAGTAGCCATACCGGTACGGTCGCCCGACTAGACGAGGATCGCGTGATGGGAGTTCGGCACCGTCGTCGGTATCGATGATCTCATCGCTCACCCTGTTGTTATCTGTGTCGACGGTCCAACGGCGCAGCGAAAGGTCGCCAGCGAACTCTCCGTCGGTATTGAACATGGAACTGAGACGACAAACATCTAGCACTACATTTGCGCCGTCGCGGTGGGCATTGACGCCGTGGAACACGTAACACGGATCAATATCGGACCATTGAATCGCGCTGGCGGGGCCGCCTAGTGGCATTACGCCAACACGAGCGCCGAATCCCGGATCCCACTTGAAGGGCATCGCTCCCGAGTCGGGATCTTTGAGCCATTGGGCCGCGCCTTCCATGTCAAAGACGACAGGAAGTTCCCAGAACACCGCGTCGCTCTCGGTAATCGCGAAGTCGTGAACCATGGTTCCACCCTTGGCCGGTACGGGCTCGGAGTGAATCAGTTGTCCGGTCGCATCTGCTACGTGGTACATCAGGAACGGCTCCGTGAAGCCGTATCCGAAGAAGTGGAGATTGCCCGTAGCGGGATCGATCTTTGGATGCGCAGTGAAGTTGCCAGTGAGTTTGCCTCCGAAGTCATAGGCCCCGACGGTCGACAGGTCTTCGGGTGACAGTTCGTACGGGAAGCCCACCTCGCCACTAGAGAGAAGTTTGCCGCCGTGATTGATGAACGACACGTTCCCTTGGTTCGCTTCACCACCTGGTGGGCCACTGCCGAAATCTGCACCGGTTTTGTAGAGGCTGGTTTGCACGTACCGATTCCGGTACGACTTCGCCTTGCCGTTTTCGAGGCGCATCCCGTGCCCCATGCCATCACCGAAAAACCAATGGCTCGAGTCGCCAGAGGACGGGTTCGATCCGTTACGCACGTAGAGACCAGCGAGCGCCGTTGGGATCGCGCCTTTTACGT
Organism: Bifidobacterium breve; assembly: GCA_945865605.1. Classification (GTDB taxonomy): domain Bacteria; phylum Actinomycetota; class Acidimicrobiia; order IMCC26256; family JAENVU01; genus SHUZ01. The sequence continues at coordinate 5,921 of CAMBEL010000026.1, read as the reverse complement.
CGAGATCAAACTCTTCAACTTCCTTTTTGACCGGAGCAAAGTTGCCCTCGAGCCACCACTTCTTGGCCGGGTCCTCGGCGGTTTTTTCTGATTTAGTTGCAGTGCCTGACTTCGTCTTGGCATCGTCAGAACAAGCGGCAAGTACGGCGGCCGCCAAGGGAACCGAGCCGATTCCGTAAAGCGACCAGCGCATCATGTCGCGTCGTGAGGGTGTCTTAGGGGAGTTGTCCGCTGTAGCCATGGCGACCACAGTAGCGGAACGGCTGGACTGGTTTTGTTCGCACGGTTCGACAAAACGCCGATAGCGTGTGATTCCTTGCCACTCCGCGATCAAACTCTCGCTCGCCTTCGTCGTCACCGCGTTCCTGCTTGGTGGAGCGATGCAAAGTTTGGGATCTTCCTTCACTGGACCCCCGCATCCGTGCCAGCATTTGCGCCCGTCGATGACGAGATTGGCGAGATGCTCCAATCCGGCCATCGTGACTCGTTCTCGTATTCGCCATATTCCGAGTGGTACGAGAACTCCTTGCGGTTCCCTGATAGCCCAGTCGCGCGCCACCACCGCGAAAAATATGGATCGCGGCCGTATCGGTCGTTCGCTAGTGATTGGGAAGCTGCACTTGAACAGTGGGATCCCAAGGAATGGGCGGCCCGTTTTGCCGCGGCGGGAGCGAAGTACGTCGTGTTCGTCACGAAACATCACGATGGATATTGCCTGTGGCCTACCGACGTTCCTAATCCGAACCGACCTGGTTGGAACTGCAAACGCGACGTCGTCGGTGAGATGGCCGACGCAGTTCGCGCAGCCGGAATGCGCTTTGGCCTGTATTACTCCGGCGGGCTCGACTGGACATTTGAAGACAGGCCAATCGGGTCACTCGCCGATATGTTGGTGGCGATTCCGCGCGGCGACTATCCCACATACGCAGACGCACATGTGCGCGAACTAATCGAGCGCTATCGACCGAGTGTGCTGTGGAACGATATTGCATGGCCGTCGGAGGGCAAGTACCTGTGGCCGTTGCTCGCGCACTATTACGAACAGGTTCCCGACGGAGTCGTGAATGACAGGTGGATGCCATGGAACCCAGCACTCGGGCTTGCAAAACTTTCGCCTGTGAAACGAGTGATTGACGCCGGTGGTGTTCGTCAGGCCAAGCGCGACGCCGGTCTCATCCCGCCGAAGCCCCCATTTTTCGATGTGCGCACGCCGGAGTATGCGGTGTTCCCCGATGTCCAACGATATCCATGGGAGTGCGTGCGAGGGATGGACAAGAGTTTCGGACACAACCGTGAATCGCTGCCCGAGCATTTCATTGCTCGCGATGAATTGTTGTGGTCACTCGTGGACATCACATCGAAGGGTGGGAACCTTTTATTAAACGTTGGGCCGCGTGGCGAGGATGCGCAGATCGCAGACGCGCAACGTGATCGGCTTACCTGGCTTGCAGAGTGGATGGAACGAAACAGCAGTGCACTAGTTGCTACACGCCCATGGGTAGTTCCCGAAGGGACCACTACGGATGGGTTGCCTGTGCGTTACACCGCTCGAGATAACGATGTTTTCGCATTTCTAGCCGCAACGGAACCCGATATTGATCATGGCGTTGATCATGGCTCAATCACCTTGCGCGAGGTTATGAGTACTCAAACAACGAGGGTGGAGACGATCGACGGCGACGCCGTTTCATGGCGCGAGTCCGACCGCGGGCTAGTGGTCGATTTCCCATCAAGTCATCGTTTGGGCCCGTTTTGTATTGTGATGAGGAACGTTGGGGCGAGACAGTAGGCGTAGTGACAACGGCAACATGCGGGAGTATCGTTACCGAATTCACTGCTATCTGCGGGCGACATGAAGGGTCATCGCGGTATCCGGACACTGGTGTTCGTGCGAAGTTGGTGAACGTCGTCGTACTTAGTGACACGGCCACTGAGACGGATGAAGCGTTTTCAGTGGAACTCACGAGTCCCAGCGCTGGGTACGTTCTTGGGCGCGCGACCGGAGCGGGTGTCATTCGTAACGATAAACCAACGACCGGATTGCAACTGAACGTAGGCGACGCGTCAGTTAACGAGGGCGTTAGCGGCACGCGCGCGGTGAATCCACCGGTTTCGTTGTCGACGAACTCCGCGACGAGTGTGACCGTGGCTGTAACCGCTGGGATGACAATCGGTTTGACCTCGCGCTATTCCAACGCAGCGATGATCACCGGTGCGATGGGTATCTCCCTGTCCTATGTTTGGCAGCCGTAGAGCGCGACTATTCGGTCAGTTCTATGTCGGCTAAGTCGGGCGGTTAATCGCGTCTACGATCCGGCATCAATGAACCGAATGGAGCCGACGTAGTGCGAGCCGCCCTATTTGAATCCGTGGGGACACCTGTTCGTGCGGCTGAGGTCTCGTTGCGTGGGCCACGTCCTGGCGAGGTACTGGTGCGTGTCGCTGCCTGCGGTGTCTGTCACTCTGACCTGTCTGTTGTGGACGGATCATTCCCAAGTCCGCTCCCGGTTGTGCTGGGCCATGAAGCCGCTGGAGCTGTTGAAGAAGTTGGCACAGACGTGACGAGTGTTGTGCCTGGAGATCATGTTGTGCTTGCTCCGCTTCCTTCCTGCGGCGACTGTTACTTCTGCATGCGTGGCCAGCCGACACTCTGCGCCAAGTACAGCGTGTCATTGTTCACGTCGTTGTTGGCCGACGGTACAAGCCCGTTGTCCCGAGGCGACGAGATCGTTTACCGCGGACTTGGAGCCGCGGCTTGGGCCGAGCGGGCGATCATGCCCGAATGCGGTGTTGTGAAGATCGAGAATGACATTCCGTTGGATGTTGCGTGCGTGCTTGGCTGTGCGGTACAGACCGGTGTCGGTGCGGTGTTGAACACCGCGCGGGTCGAGAAGGGCGCAACGGTTCTCATACTCGGTGCCGGAGGAATCGGTATTGCCGTCGCACAGGGAGCGCGGCTCGCCGGTGCGTCGCGAATAGTGGTAAGTGATCCGGTCGAAGCACGACGGGATGCAGCGATGCGTTTTGGTGCGACGGATGTCTTGGATCCCGATTCCGACAATCCCGTCTCGGCGGCGTTTGACCTCACCGGCGGCATTGGCATGGACTACGTGTTCGAAGCCGCTGGGCATGCTTCATTGATTGAACTGGGGATCATGGCGGCGCGTCCCGGAGGCACGGTTGTGTGCGTCGGCGCGCCTCCCCTCGATCAAGGCATCTCTATACCTGCTGTAGTCGCATTCAGCGCTTCAGAGAAAAAACTCATCGGATGCTTGTTAGGCAGCGTCGACTCGCAACGCGATATTCCCAAGCTCCTCACGTTCTGGAGGCAGGGGTTGCTGGACCTCGAAGGAATGATCACGCACCGGCTCGACCTTGCTGAGGCAGAGGCAGGACTCGATCTACTAAGGAACCGCGAAGGAATCCGAACAGTCCTTACGGTCTAGAGCGCGTAAAGACGGCTTTAGGCTCCGACTGGGCTTGTTGGCGTGAACTCCACTGGCATTGCTTCGTAGCCGCTTATAAAACTCGCAGGCCGGAACTCGGGTTCAGCTTCCCCGACAGGTCGGATATCCGGCAGCCGATCGGCAAGCACGTTGAAGAATCCTCGCAATTCGAGGCGCGCCAGCGATGAACCGAGACAGAAGTGAGTGCCGAACCCAAAAGCCACGTGGTCATTCGGCGTGCGCTCGATATCGAACTGGAATGGATCATCAAAATGCGTCTCGTCGCGGTTTGCCGAAGGGTAGAGCAACAACAATTGTTGGCCTGCCTTGATGGAGCATCCATGAAACTCAACATCTGTTGTAACGGTACGCGCCATGTTCTTTATCGGCGATACCCACCGCAACATTTCTTCGACGGCCGTCTCCATCAATGAGCGGTCAGCACGGAGTCGATCCCACTGGTCCCTGTGGGTCAGCAGTTGATAACCGCCGCCACTAATCACGTGGCGAGTCGTCTCGTCGCCGCCAATAAGAATCAACAATGACTCGTGGATCAACGCGTCGTCGCTAAGTTTTTCTCCATCGACTTCGGCATCGACTAACACGCTGATTAGATCATCTTGCGAGTTCTCTCGCCGATCTGCGATCACCTTTTCCGCGTACTCGCAATATCCGGCGAACGCGCCAATCATCTTTTCAATCGCGACGGGATCTGTCTGACCTTGCCCTCGGAGCAGATCATCAGACCATTCGAGCAGTGTCGGATGATCGGACTCGTCGACTCCTAACGCGTCGCCAATCATGATGAGCGGGAGCCAAGCGGCGAGGTCCCATACAAAATCGCAAGTGCCCTGCTCGCATACGCGGTCGATTAGACGGTTAACGATTTGGTCTATGCGCGGCTCAAGGGCTCGCACCCGCTGTGGCGTGAAACCTCGCGACACCAACTTCCTTCGCGCCTTGTGTTGCGGATCATCCATGTCGATCATCATCGGAATGGGTCCGGTATCAGGCCGGATGCCGTTGGCATTCGAGAAGACAGCCGGGTTTCCCTCGACCTCTTTGACCAGGTCGTAACTCGCGATGCCCCACAAGCCACTCGCCTCGTCCCAATAGACCGGTGCGTTAGCGCGCATCCAGGACAGTTCCTCTTGTGGGTCTCGTCCCCAAAACTCGCCGCTGTCGATCTTCATCGTTCCCGGCGCCACGGTCATGGTTGGTGGTTTCCGGTAGCCGCAAGATTCGGCCGCAAGGATGTCACGTCGGGGCCTTCGGATGATCTTGTTGCTCTGCCCTCAGCGACAACGCAACCGTTGCGCTCAATACGACGGTAATTACAGCAAGGGAGGCCAATGTCGGAATATGGAACACCTCGGCAAGCAACATCTTGACGCCGACGAATCCGAGGATGATCCCGAGTCCGACATTCAGGTAGCGAAGTTTTCCGGTAGCGCCAACTACAAGGAAGTAGAGCGCGCGTAGTCCGAGAATTGCGAATGCATTGGATGTAAACGCGATGAACTCCGATCGCGTTATGGCGAGAATCGCAGGGATTGAATCGACTGCAAAAACGACATCGGTAGCCTCGACGAGAACGAGAACGACCATGAGCGGCGTCGCGACCCTCTTAGCGTCGATCTTTGTCCAGAACTTCTGTCCATGGTATTCGTTAGTTACGGGAACAAGTCTTCGCATCAGCTTGAGTACAGGATTGTGCTCTGGATGGATGTCCTGCTCACTGTGGTGAGCGACTCGCCATGCCGTAATTACAAGGAAGGCACCAAACACATAGAGCATCCAATCGAATGCGTTCAGGAGCGCCACCCCAGCAAAAATAAAAATCGCGCGCAGTACGAGCGCACCGAACACACCCCAGAACAGCACCCGATGTTGGTATGCCTTGGGAACTGCGAAGTAAGAGAGGATCACCGCCCACAGGAATACGTTGTCGATCGAAAGGCTCTTCTCGATCACATAACCGGTCAAATACTGGCCGGCCGCCGCCCCACCGAGCGTCCACAGAATTACTAGCGAAAATGACAGTCCGAATGCGATCCAAACCGCACTCGTGATCGCAGCCTCGCGGATCGAGATCTCGTGAGCGTCGCGGTGGAACAGAACTAGATCTGCGAAGAGCAGCGCAACTATTAGACCGATGAACGCTGCCCATGCCCACGGCGCGACCTCAATATCAGCGCCAGGTACACCGGTTTCAGATAAGCTGGCAAGGAGGAGAACTGGAGTCACGAGTAAAAGCTGCTGACGTAGGAAGACGGCTCCACACTCTACCGACTCAGCCAACGGCGATGGCCTGTCGCAAGGAGGTGGCAACGAGTATCAGGCTAACGCCGGCTCGCATCCGACCTTCCTAGCCTGGTAGTCATATCGGCATGGCAAACATGTGCGAAGGACGGGTGTGCATTATTACTGGGGCTGGCAGGGGGATCGGTCGTGAACACGCGCTGATGCTTGCTG
>CAMBEL010000025.1 GCA_945865605.1 Bifidobacterium breve | reverse complement strand
CTTCGCGCAAGGAGTCAGCAGTAGAGTCCGCGGTATCCGCGTTGACTGAGCACGGGAGTTGTGTCGGCATCCCAGCCGACCTATCCACAGAGGCCGAGTGCCGACGCTTGGCTGCCGAAGTCGCGGCGCTTGAACCAACGATTGACATTCTTGTAAATAACGCAGGGGCGACTTGGGGCGCTCCACTAGATGATTACGACGATGCAGCGTGGAGCCGCGTTCTAGATCTTAATGTCAAGGCCATTTTTCACATGACGAAGTTCCTACGTCCCCAACTTGAAGCCGCTTCGACTCCAGAAGATCCGTCACGAGTAATCAACGTCGGCTCCGTCGATGGAATCAAAGTACCGCTGCTAGAGACTTATGCATACAGCGCCAGCAAAGCGGCGGTCCACCAACTCACGCGGCATCTCGCCAAACGGCTAGCGCCGAAAATTACGGTCAACGCGATCGCGCCGGGCCCATTTGAGTCCAAGATGATGGCTGCAACGTTGGCAGCTGCTGGCGACGCGATCGCGCAGGGTGCCCCGATGAAACGCATCGGCAAGCCCACCGACATGGCTGGCGTCGCGATCTATCTAGCTTCGCCTGCTGCGAGTTATGTGACCGGTGTGGTTATCCCGGTAGATGGTGGAATCGCAACCCTCGGTTAGAACAGGGTCAAGGGAGTTCGGCGGTAACGATCCAGGCGTTTCCCGACAGAACAACACCTTCGTTTGTCAAGAACGGGGCGAGAGCCGCTGCCATCGCCGCTAACGCCTCGTCGACCACCGTGCCGTCAGCGGCAGCCAATAGCGTTCGACCCATTCCCGTGTTGACGTAGAAATCCACGGCGTCTGCAGCCGTGGTCCCTGGCAACGGCATCGGATGGTGCACGGCTGCGAGAGAAATATTTACGAACCCTGCCGCTGATAGCAGGGCGATTACATAATCCCTGTCGGCAAACGCGAAGGGACCGGGGGCACCAGCTTGCGGCACTGGCGGAGGCCCGAAATATCTTGCGACGGCTAACCCCGGGACCAGGAGCCACTCGTTCGCTATCGGAGTCTGCCAACACGCAAAGACCAGTCGGCCTTGTGGTCGAAGCGCGCTGGCGATGTTGGCGAAAGATGCGATCGGATCTGAAAAGAACATGACCCCGAACCTGCTGATAATCAGGTCAGCGCTAGCCGGCTCGAACGAGTGGGTTTGCGCATCGGACTGAAGGAAATCCATGTTCGCGATCCCGCGAGATGCAACGCGGGCGCGCGCGACATTGAGCATTCTCGTCGATAGATCGATGCCGATGACGGAACTCTTCGGCGAGCGCGTCGAAGCGACAATGGCAAGTGCTCCGCACCCGCACCCAATGTCGATGATGTTCTCGCCATCGGAAATTCGCGCTACACGAATTACTTCATCGGAGAAAGCGCGAAGCATGGTGTCGTAATCCGCAGATCGACTGACCCAGTGGTCGGCTTCTTCACCGTTCCAGTACGCGACCTGATCTTCGTTACCCGAAGCCGGTACACCCATTGGTCGGTCGGTCATACGAGTTCTGCGCGTTTATACATCGCCATCACGCAAGCGCCTCCGAGTCCAAGGTTGTGTTGCATTGCAAGGTTTGCTTTGTCTACTTGACGCGCTTCTGCCTCGCCGCGCAATTGCCATGTCAACTCTGCACACTGGGCGAGACCAGTCGCACCTAGAGGGTGACCTTTAGAGATCAGTCCTCCCGATGGGTTCACTACCCAGTCGCCCCCGTACGTGACTGCTCCTGAGTCGATCAGATCACCGGCGCCGCCTTCTTCACAGAGCCCGATTGCTTCGTAAGTTACCAATTCATTAGCGGAAAAGCAGTCGTGCAACTCGATCACATCGACGTCTGTGGGGCCATATCCAGATTGTTCGTAGACCTTCTGTGCGGCCGCCTGTGACATGTCGAAACCAATGAACTTCATATCTGAGTTCGATTCGAAACTAGATGGGAAGTCTGTCTGCATCGCCATCCCTATGATCTCGACGGCACGCGCTTCAAGACCATGGTCGCGAACGAACGATTCGCTAGCAAGCACAACGGCGGCGCTGCCATCCGAGGTGGGGCAGCACTGAAGTTTTGTCAGCGGTTCATGAACCATCGGCGAAGCAAGAATCTCGTCGAGCGTATAAACGTCGCGGAATTGTGAGTAGGGATTGTTGGCAGAGTGGCGGTGATTTTTCTCTGCGATGCGAGCGAAACTCTCGGCTTTCACGCCATAACGCTCCATGTACTCGCGGCCTGCGTTGCCGAACATCTGCGGCGCAGGAGGAGCAGCGGTGAAGCCGCGCTTCTCATTCATCTTTTCGACCGTCCACTGCATTGGGATCGCACGGTCTAGGTACTTAATTCCTATGGAGCCCTTTTCCATTTTTTCGAACCCGAGTGCAAGTGTGCAGTCGGCGAGCCCGCCTTCGATGAAGCGGCTCGCGAGATACAGCGCCGATGACCCCGTAGCGCAGTTGTTGTTCACGTTCACTACCGGTATGCCTGTTACGCCGAGTTCGTAGAGCGCGCGTTGGCCAGCGGTGGAGTCCCCGTAGCAATAACCGACTGCAGCCTGCTCAACGAGGTCATAAGTAATGCCAGCATCGTTGAGCGCGTTTGTGCCTGCCTCTCGCGCCATATCGGGGTAGTCCCAGTCTCGACTACCTGGCTTTTCGAACTTGGTCATCCCGACGCCGACCACAAAAACTTTGCGGCTCACGGCCACTCCTTAAGTAGCGCGACCGTGGGCCCGGCCGGCGCCGGGAGCCTAGTGACTATCTATTACTTAGAGCCGACCGAGACCGAGAGGCTCTCTCCGACCTCTTTTGGATCCGTGATGCTCACCAAAGCAAGCTCGAGTGGTGAGTTACCAGTGCCGATCACATCGAAGACAAAGAGGAATTCCTGCTTCGCCCCTGGCATATCTGCTGCCTTGACGGGTGTCTGCCCGGTTCCCAATAGCGCTTGAAGGACTGCGGAATTTACATCGGCGATTTTCCACGTGAATGGAATGCCTGCCGAAGACTCAACAGTGGCTTCAATGCGATCGCCCTTGGCAACGGTGATGGTCTTGCCGTTGTCTGCAGTGGTGAGTTTGATTGTCTTGCCCATCGGGGTCTCACCCGATGTCGTGGTGGTCCCTGAATTATTATCTGAACTACAAGCGGTTGCTAATAGGACCAGACAGATAGCTAGACCGGCTATTACGCGTAACTTCATGGGCTGACCTTTCGGTTGGGCTGATTGCTTGAGCCGTGTACAAACACCGTGTCGGAAGGGTACGAAATCCAGCACCTCGCATGCACGTTAGGGCGTATTGAAGCAGCAACCGAGGATCTGTGAATATGGCCCGTATCCTTGCTAGATGCCCACTATCAGGATCGTCGCGGCGCAGTTAAATCAGGTTGTTGGGGACCTGAGCGGGAACTCGGCGAAAATCCTGGATGCATACAGAACCGCGGAATCACTCGGCGCTGACCTTGTGGCATTCCCGGAACTGTCAATCACCGGTTACCCGCCTGAAGATTTGCTGTTGCGTCCAGCGTTCATAGCGCGTGCTGCTGCATCCCTTGTGACGATTGCCGAGCAGACCGGACGTGTCGCGGCCGTAATCGGATACCCAGAACTTGATGGAGACCTATTCAATTCGGCGGCAGTTTGCGCGGATGGCAAGGTTCAAGGCGTCTATCGAAAACAACTGCTGCCGAATTATGCAGTGTTCGATGAACAGCGTTACTTCACACCGCGCACCGATGAAGCCTCCCTGTTCGTTATTGCGGGAGTAAAGGTCGGCATAACTATTTGCGAAGACGCGTGGAGTTCAACCGGCCCGATTGCAGCGCAGGTGTCTGGTGGTGCCGCGCTGATCGTCAATATCAACGCATCTCCTTTTTACGCTGGCCGTGTTCAAGAACGCGAAGAGATGTTGTCCGCTCGCGCAGTTGAAGCGCGGGTTCCGATTGTGTACGTCAACCTTGTTGGAGGCCAAGATGAACTGGTCTTCGATGGCGCGTCAATGGCGTTTGATGCGCAGGGCAAACTCATCGCTCGCGCTGAACAGTTCCGAGAAGATTTGTTGGTCTTCGATCTGGAACTACAACCAAGCGATGAAGTTTTGCGGCTCGGTGCACCCATTGCTCCGAGATTGTCGGCCGTGGAAGAGGTTTATGAGGCGCTCACGCTCGGTACACGTGACTACGTAACTAAAAATGGATTTACAAAAGTTTTAATTGGATTGTCTGGTGGGATCGATTCGTCGTTGGTAGCAGCGATAGCGGTCGACGCACTCGGACCCGATTGTGTAGTTGGCGTGATGATGCCGTCGCGTTTTTCGAGTGCGGGCAGCGTGACGGATGCTGAGACGTTGGCGAAGAATCTTGGAATTGAGACAATGACGATCCCGATCGAGAACGTGCACGCTGCATTCATCGACATGTTGTCGGAGCCCTTCAGCGGAACGGAGCCAGGCGTCGCAGAAGAAAACCTGCAGGCTCGCATTCGGGGAACGATTCTCATGGGGATCTCAAACAAGTTCGGATGGCTGGTTTTGACGACCGGCAATAAGAGTGAGATGGCAACTGGCTACAGCACGTTGTATGGAGACATGGCTGGTGGCTTTGCCGTAATCAAGGATGTACCCAAGATGCTCGTGTACTCACTTTGCGAAGACCGCAACGTGCGAGCAGGAACGGACCTGGTGCCGCACGCAGTCATCACTAAACCGCCGAGCGCAGAGCTTCGCGCCGATCAGCGGGACGACGACTCGCTTCCACCTTACGAACTGCTCGATGCAGTTATTGAGGGCTATGTAGAGCGCGATCGTTCGGTCGATGAACTTGTCGGCGAGGGATTCGATCGGGCGGTAGTCGAACGCGTTGCACTGCTCGTGGATCGCAGCGAACATAAGAGGCGCCAGGCACCCCCAGGTGTCCGAGTGTCACCGAAGGCATTCGGTAAGGATCGCCGCCTTCCGCTTACGAATCGCTGGCCTGGCTAGTTATGGCATCGCTGAATGTGAGGGTGCGTTCGTACCTGCCCGAGCTTGCGATCCTTGCGGCGTCCATCCTCTACGGGGCGACCTTCGCAGTTGTGAAGGACGCGCTCGAATCGACCACTTCAAGTGGATTCAATGTGATGAGGTTCACTCTCGGCGCGCTCGTGATGTTCCCGTTTGCTTTAAGCCAAGGTTGGCGCGGGCCATCCCCGAGGCCCAGTGACACATTCTGGACTTTGGTCCGGGGCTCGGTAGCACTCGGAGCTGCCACAGCATTCGCGTATCAAACCCAAAACCTTGGACTTGAGCAGACAACTACATCCAACTCAGCGTTCATCACTGGTCTCGCTGCAGTGTTTGTTCCGGTTTTCGAAGCAATCTGGTTTCGGCGCTTCCCACGTCGCGGAATTTATGTCGCACTTGCGATGTCGTTGCTTGGCCTGTTCCTTCTAACGGGAGCCGAGTCTTCCCTCGAACTAGGTGATGTATTGACTCTGTGCGCAGCTGCAGCGTTCGGTCTCTGGTACGTGGTTGTGGGGGGACTCGTTCCGCGTTTTCAGATCGTGACCCTTACCGCGGTGCAACTCACTGCTGTCGCTTTCTTCTCACTGTTAATTGTTCCGTTTGAAGGGTGGGGAAAGATCGATTGTTCTGTATTAATCGCAGTGGTTTTTACAGGAATCGGTTGTTCCGCAGTTGCATTCGCTCTCTCGATGTGGGCGCAGCGAACCATCGAACCGAGTCGCGCGGGGATTCTCATGCTGTTCGAACCCATCGTTGCTGGGATAGTTGGGTATGCGATCGGAGAACGGTTGGGACTCGTTGGCTACATGGGTGCGTTTATGATCTTGGCAGGAATAGTTGCCGTGGAGATAGGCACACACCGCTCGCGCGGCGAAGATCGAGTTCCTTGTACCGATTCCTAGATGTGACTGTCGTCACCCGGTCTTGACCATCGGGTCGTGAAGGGCGAAGAATGGGCATCACGCTGTGTAGCGTTCGTCGCTCACACGCCTCTCGTTAGCAATGAATGACCGGAGTACGGATGTCGGATCCTTTTAAGCCTCGCCCCGCTTTTGCGCCATGGGATCGACGCGAGTTGCCAGGTCTGTTCGACGTCGAGGAATCCGCACGTCGCGTTGGCGCTTACAAGTGGATTGAGATGCGTCTATTTGAAGCACTTGGCGGATGGATCGCTACGGTTCCCGAACTCGATGTGAAGATGATCCTCGGTCGTCACTGTTACCACCACGCATGGCACGCTGAGTTATTCGATAAGCGTTTACCCGAGTTGCGCGAGATGAACACGGACCGTTTGTGCGCGCCGGCGAATGATGCAATGGAGGCGTTCGTCGAAGCATTGCACGAGCCCGATGCTCCTGAACTCACTATCGAGAAACTGGTCGGCGTGTTCCGCGTTTTGATGCCACGCAAGATCGCTGCGTACACGTTTCACTTGAATGGTACGTCCAGGGTTACCGATGCGCCGACCCAACGCTCGCTCGAGTTCATTCTTCAAGACGAGTGGAACGATTGGCGCGAGGGCGAAATGCTATTGCAGTCATTAATCGACACGCCCGAAGAATTGGAACGAGCGATACGCCGTCAACACGAGTTGGAGGCCTTAGTCGTCCGTGCCGGGGGCATCACCGGACCCGGTACTATCGGAACAACTACTGAAGTAGAAGGAGCCGGAGTATGAGGAAGCAACTACCACCAGAGATGTTGGCGCGTGACTCGCGTTTTGTGCGTACCTCGATCATGGATCAGATATTGGATCCCCGGAACCGAAAGATCAGTGAGCGCACGATTGGTCCAGCCAAACTCGCTCCAGGTCGTCCTGCTTCGGCGGACCGAGCACGAAACCTGATGCACGGGATCTTCACTGGTGAGATTCAGGCGCTCGAAGGCGCGGGACGCACCATGTTCGATTTTGACGAGACCGAGGCTCCGTTTGCGCTCAAGTTGGACATGGCCCGTCAGTGCTGGGATGAGGCGCGTCACGTCGAGATCTCCATCAAGCTCGGTGAGTGGATGGGCACAGAGATCGGCGAGTTCACCGAGGCCACGTTCTTGTACGAGGCAGCATGTGCTCCCGACCCCGTGCTGCGTCTATGCGGAGTAAACCGCGCGCTCGAAGGTCTTGCGATCGATGTCTTCAACACGATGAAGGAGTTCGGAGACGTATCGGGTGATCCTGTTTTGGAGTTCTGTGAAGATTGGATGCTTGCCGACGAAGTAACCCACGTGAAGATGGGTTCGGATTGGCTACGTCGCCTTACAGCCGATGATCCAGAACGGCTCGAGCGTGCACTTGACTTCCAGCGCACCGTCGACAAGTTGTTCAGCCTCGGAGGGTTCCGCGGTGAGACCGATGAGAACCCAGTCCACCTGGCGCGCAAGTTGCGCGAGATGGCTGGATTTAGCACGACAGAGATCGATGAGATCGCGGAACTCTCGGAGTTGGCGCGGGCCGAAGGTAAAGCAGCTGTTGAGGCCGCCGGCTCAGCGTGACCATTGTTTCGATCGTTCCTGAACAATTCACGCTTGTCGAATTTGATGCGGAGCGCGTAAAAGCGATTGCGGCCGAAGTGGCGAAGTCTGTCGCGTTTCCGAGCGATGTCGATATTCACATCGAAGTCGACGAAGTGCTCCCGGCTCCACTCAACAGTTCCCAAGCCGACTATCTCGAAGGACGCGCCGACCTTTGGTTTACCGGGGGAGCGTTCGAAGACACGCATAAGGGTAGGAACATCGACGAAGTCTTGACGCGTTGTGGGCTCGGCGCGTCGCTTCTCCGAGTCAAGGACCGCATCTCTGGAGGTTTCGAAGATGCGCCAAACGATTCGGAGATCTCTGAACGTCAACGCGCGCTGTGGGATGCCTACGCAGACGGTCGTCTCACGCGCATCGAAGGATTCGTAATACGTGAACCCCGGCGCCGTTATGTGTATCGGCTTGAGTGTGGGTTTAATGATGTAGCCGACGCCGCTTATGACCAACTGTGGGCATCGGATGCCACTACATGGGCCGATCTCCTGGAGATCGAAGCGCGCCTCATAGAAGCTGATCCAACGGAGCGCGGCGCCAAGCCTTCGGTGCGGCGTATTTCACTTCGCCAAACCCAATAGGCCTCGACCCGAAGTCGGCGTCTATTCCACGTCGTAGGCGCTAATCGCCTGGTACAGATCAAGGTCCGGTGGTGCGGCGAGCATGGGCGCCGCTTCGGTTGCCATGGTCACCATCACATCTGAATCGAGATGCTCCCGCTGGGCGTCAGGATCAGCCCACTTCTCGATGACTAAGTAGCGCCCCGGAGTGGCCGCCGATATCACAAGGTCCACATTTCGGCATTGATCTGCGGTCCTGGTCAGGACGGTATACCTGGCCAATACCGCCGCCAGATCTTCCTCCCGCCCGGTACGCGCTTGGTAAATACCTGCTACCACCCAGATCTCGATTTCGTCGGCCAAGGGTCTACACTCCCTGTCTTCCACAAGGTTGTGGATAAATATGCTTGACGGGCGGAGTATTGTATAGGGACACGACGGCGGGGCGGAGCGATACTTGAGCCCACCGGTGCATTACCGGCGTTGTGTCGCTATCCACAGTTTGAAGACGACGCATAAGGGGTCTAGTGGCGAAGCAGCGTGTAGAGCGGGACGAAGAAGACCTAGTCCGGCTCTATTTGACCGATATTGGGCAATATCCTCTACTAACTAAGGACGACGAGGTTCGTCTCGCGCAACAAATTGAGCGCGGAACCGAAGCGGTAGTTGAAGTGGAGGGGGGCATGAAGGGTCTCACCCCCACAAAAAAGCGTGAACTACGCAAGACGGTGCGAGAAGGCGAAGACGCACAGCGCACTTTCGTTCAATCGAACCTTCGTCTGGTTGTTTCGATCGCTAAGAAATATCAGGCATCTGGATTGCCGCTACTGGACCTTATTCAAGAGGGCAACCTCGGTCTCATGCATGCGGTTGAGAAGTTCGACTGGCGCAAGGGTTTCAAGTTTTCGACGTACGCGACTTGGTGGATTCGCCAGGCGATTACGCGAGGAATCGCGAATACGGGTCGCACGATCCGCCTTCCTGTACACGCCGGTGACACGCTCGCCCGTTTGCAAAAGGCCCGTTCGCGCCTAGAGCTCAAGTATGGCCGTCCTGCAACGCTCGCGGAACTCGCGATCGAAGTTGAAATGCCAGAGGACAAGGTCACCGAGGCGCTGCGTTTTGCTGCAGAGCCGTTGTCGTTGTCTGAGCCGCTTCGTGAAGATGGAGATGCAGAGCTAGGCGACATTGTCGAGGACCGTTCGGCAGAGTCGCCGTTCGAAGTTGCCGCTACGGCGCTCTTGCCTGACGAGATAGAGAAGTTGCTTTCGCCGCTAGACGAACGCGAACGTCAGATACTGGCGTTGCGGTTCGGACTAGATCGCGGCGAGCCGCGCACGCTTGAAGAGGTTGGCGAGTACTTCAACCTGACGCGCGAGCGGATCCGCCAAATTGAGGCACGGGCGATGTCGAAGTTGCGGCACCCATCGGCGGATACAGGCGCCCGCGACCTACTAGCGGTCTAGCCTCTCAACAACCACATTTCAGCGCTGAATCTGAGCACCCTGGTGCCCCATTTCAGCGCCGAAACGGGGCACCAGGGTGCTCAATTCGCGTGTTGAAAGGTTCCTGGCGCGCTCGCAAGTGGGGTCGTGGGCGTGTTGGTGGGCATGTTGGCGGAGGTGGCAGGAATCGAACCCACCGGACGAGGATCACCCGTCCCACTCGTTTTGAAGACGAGGGAAGCCACCAGGCCCCTTTCACCTCCATTTGCCAGCCTCGCACAGCCAGATATGCTCCGCCACACCAGAGGCCCATACCAAGCCCATAGAAAGGGCACCCAGTGAAGAAGTTGTTCTTACTCCTAATTGTTCTCGCAATCGGCGCAGCAGTCGCGTACAAGGTCCGCGAGGTTTAAATAAGCAACGCCTTTAGTGGAGCGGCATTAAGCGCGGCGCGTGCCGCGACGCCATAACAGGTATGCAGTTGCAGCAGCGCCGATTGCAGCGATACCTGCGCCAACCGCGATCGTTGGGCCAGTGGGAGGCGTCGGCATTCTGTCGCGCAAACTAACTGGATTCGCAAAGTGGCGTACCTCCCATCCGCGCGCGATGGCTTCGCGCTGCAGTTCTCGATCTGGATTCACTGCGACAGGGTTACCAACCGCTTCGAGCATCGGCAGGTCTGTGATCGAGTCTGAGTAAGCGAAAGATGCAGAAAGATCTATTCCTTCGCGCAAGGCGATCTCGGCCACCGCTTCTGCTTTGTAGGGTCCGTAGGCATAGAAGTCGAGCTCGCCTGTGTAGTTCCCGTCGACATCTATTTCAGCGCGCGTCGCGATTACTTCATCTGCCCCTAGGTACTCGCCGAGTGGCTGGGCGACTTCCATCGGTGCAGACGAGACGATCACGACTCGCCTGCCGGCCGCCTTATGTTGATCGAATAGGTCCAGCGCTTCGGCAAAAACAATGGGCGAGATAACTTCGTCGAGCGTTTCCCGCACGATCTCCGCGATGTTCTGTTGGTTCCAACCCCGTGTGAGCGAAAGCATTGATTGCCTGACCTTTTCCATCTTTGTTTCATCCGCACCGAGCAACATGAACACGATCTGCGCGTAAATGCTTCGCACGATCGTGCGTCGTGTTAATAGGCCCTCGCGATAGAAGGGCTTCCCGAACGCGAGCACGGAACTCTTGGCAATAATGGTCTTGTCGAGGTCGAAGAAGGCTCCCTCGATCGGCGGACGATTGATACTAGACACGCTCCGAGACTACGGCCTCTTGACAAGATGACGCGCGTCATGCACGATGGGTTCCTTCCCCCTCCCTTCCCCGGGTCCGGTTTTCACGCGCCCAACGCGGCGCAACCGAAGGGAGGGAGTCTTGCCACTCCTTACGATCTGGTCTCCCAAGGGCGGCTCCGGCACGTCGGTCGTCGCCGCCACTTGTGCACTTGTCCTCGCACGTAGCCGAAACACACGCCTGGTCGATTTAGCTGGGGATCAGCCTGCGATTCTCGGACTTGGCACTGAACCGATATCTGGCGTTGCCGACTGGCTGGCAATTGGGCCCACCGCCCCAACCGAAGCACTCGACCGGCTCGCCATCGACGTGGCACCAAATCTCACCCTCCTTGCACGTGGTTCTGTGCCCAGCTTGCTTGCGCCAGATGCACTCGCAGAGGCGGGCGCTGCTCTCGGTGTCGCGCTGCGCGATGGCGAGGTGTCGACCGTTGTTGATGCGGGGCTCGCTGATACCCCTGCATCTCGCGCGTTGTTAGAAGTATCCGACGTAAGTATCATCGTGATCCGGGAGTGTTATCTAGCTCTTCGCCGCGCTGTACGTATGCCTTTGGTGGGCCGTGCGGCAGGAATATTTCTGGTCACCGATGGAACACGATCCCTGGGGGCGCGCGAAGTTTCCGATGTTTTGGGTCGGTCTGTTGTAGCGAGTGTTCCAGTTCGCGACGGCATCGCTCGCGCCGTTGACGCCGGTTCGTTACCAAGTCGTATCCCCGAGCCACTGGTTCGCGCGGCCTCAGATGCCCTCAACGCCGTTGGCCTAGGGGAAAAGCGGCGCGGTGAAGCAGCATGACGGTGGCTCGCGTTCAAGCAGGCCGAGTTCAGCTGCCCGGTGCTCAAGCGGATCGCGATCTTCGACGTCGCGTACATGCAGACCTTGTAGCCGCCGAAGGCATCGAGCAACTTGCAACGGCATCACCCGAAACGTTGTGCAATCGCATTGCAGAACTCCTGCATCGTGCGGATCCCTTATTGGATCCAGAACGTCATCGCAGGCTCGTTGGCCAACTTGCGGCTGAGGTAACCGGGCTTGGGCCGCTAGACGCACTGCTCGCAGATCCAACCGTCACGGAAGTGATGGTCAATGGTCCCGGTCGTTGTTTCGTGGAGCGCGAAGGCAAGCTCGAAGCCGTTCCACTCGATCTCGATGCAGTCGGGATCCTTTGCGCCGTGGAACGTGTCCTAGCGCCTCTCGCTTTGCGAATAGATAGATCGTCTCCGATGGTCGATGCGCGCCTACCGGATGGTTCGCGATTGCACGCGGTAATCCCACCGTTGGCGATTGACGGCCCCTGTCTAACGATTCGACGTTTCGGAGCAATGCCAGTGACGGTCGAAGCATTTGGTGTCGGACCTCTCGCGTTCGACTTCTTGCACTGGGCTGTACGCGCTGGTTGGAACGTGCTTGTTTCAGGTGGCACCGGAGCGGGTAAGACCACTCTGCTCAACGCACTTTCTGGAGCGATCGAACCGTCGGAACGTGTCATTACGATAGAAGAAACCGCAGAGTTGAGGCTCTCGGGAGAGCATGTTGTGCGCCTCGAAGCAAGAACACCGAACGCAGAGGGAGCCGGAGCAGTAGGTGTGCGCGAACTCGTACGAGCGGCGTTGCGCATGCGTCCAGACCGCATCGTTGTAGGTGAGGTTCGGGGAGGCGAGGCATTCGACCTTCTCCAAGCCCTCAACACGGGTCACGATGGCGCGCTTTCAACTGTGCATGCAAACAGTCCCATCGATGCGTTGCGACGCCTTTCGACGCTCGCGTTGTTGGGTGGAACTGGGCTTCCACACGAAGCCATTAGGGAACAAGTAGTGGCAGCTCTTGATG
This sequence comes from Bifidobacterium breve, assembly GCA_945865605.1. GTDB lineage: Bacteria > Actinomycetota > Acidimicrobiia > IMCC26256 > JAENVU01 > SHUZ01. The sequence goes on along the minus strand of CAMBEL010000025.1, from coordinate 13,346 downwards.
CCGTGGTTCAGGTAGAACGGAGACGCGATGGTGCGCGTCAGGTTGTCTCGATCGCAGAAGTGAGAGACCAATCGAGTGCGTTCGCAATTCGAGAACTCTTCGGCATGGGCTCCGAAGGTCTCGAAGCGCTCCGCGATCCACTTCGCCCCCCGAGGCGTACAGAGATCTGCGAGTGGTCACCATGATCGAGTGGTTTGCGGCGATTGCTGGTCTCACCGTCTTCATATTCGTAGCGCGCGACGCGCGACGCGCAGAAGTTACCCAAAGAGTGCGGCGACTCAATTCGTCACGCAGACTTCTGCCAGAACAGCTACGCAGCCGGATTGCTGTTTCGCTCGTTCGCGCGGATCTCGACCTCGAACCCGAAGATGCAGTCGCACGGCTTGTTATTTTCGCGTCTGCTGCCGGAGTGTTGGTGCTACCGGTGGCCCCACAAATCGTGTTGCCTGTATTTATAATCTCGCTGGGCGCAGGGCCTGTCGGGCTACGGCTCGCACACGACCGCGCCAATCGACGTGCATCCTCTGTTATTCCGGCGGTTCTGGACCGCGTTTCCGGAGTCCTGCGATCTGGCGGAACTGTTGACGAGAGCATTGGAATTCTTGCTCGCGGCGGAGGTCCAATCGCCGGAGATATGCAACGCATCCGAGCACGATGCGCGATGGGAACGCGCCTCGCCGAATCCCTCGCAAGCTGGCGCACCGCTCGCCCATTGCCCGCCGTAAGTGCAGCCGCAGGAGCAATGACAATTGCCGACGATCTCGGCGGACGCTGTGCCGACGCATTGGAGGGGCTTGCAAGTTCGTTACGTCAACGCGACGGCGCTCAAAAGGAGGCGCTCGCACTGTCGGCGCAGGCCCGCATGTCAGCGGTCGTAGTAGGCCTAGCTCCGCTTGGATACTTGTTGATCGCGTCGCTTGCAGACCCTGCATCGCTACGCGTGATGCTCACGACATCGATTGGTCGCGTCTGCCTCGTCTTGGGCTTGTCGCTCGAGGTTGCAGGTGCGCTGTGGATGCGTGCGATGGTGAGGGCAGAGGTTTGACGGCAACACTTTTCGGTGTCGTATGGGGCGTACTTATTTGTTCGCCAATCGCGTTACGTGCGCACAGGCGTGTCGCAGGAGCACGCGCATCGATTTTGGCTTCCGAAGTCGGCCACATGCGGAGAAGCACGAAGCCGTGGAAATCTCTCGGCCCTATCGGCGCAGTGTTGGGCCGCCTTTCGCGAGCCCGAAGCGAACGATGGGCATTACGCATCCAGATTCGAGAACTTCCGTTGGTTCTTGACCTCCTCGCTCTTGCAGTGAGCGCCGGGTGCACTCCATATCGCTCTCTCGAAATCGCGATTCAATGGGGACCAGAACAATGTGCGGTTGCATTCCGTCGCGTACTCGGCGCTACCGCTATCGGCGCTCGCCTGTCCGATGCCCTGGGACATATGGAGCACGATGCGCCGGCATTGGCACCCGTGGCCGATGTGCTTATCGCGAGCGAGCAACTAGGTGCACCTGCAGCGCAAACTCTGGCGCGTCTTGCCGATGAAGCGCGAGCCGATTTACGAAGGCGCGCCGAGGCTCGTGCGCGCGTCCTTCCGGTGAAACTCCTATTCCCGCTTGTTTTCCTTGTGCTCCCTGCGTTCGGCCTTCTCACGGTCGTTCCGGCACTCATATCGGCGCTCGATCACCTATAGCGCCCGCTCTTCCCCGATCAATCCGCAATTACAAAGGAGTATCCCCATGTTCATAAATAACCTCGCGGCCTTTCACCGCGTGGTCCAGAGATGCAGGATCATCTCGGGCGAACTCGGCCAGACAACTGCCGAATATGCCCTTGTGATTCTCGGAGCGGCAGCGGTGGCAACGTTGCTAATCACTTGGGCCACAAAGAGTCATGCGATCACCAAGTTGTTCGACACCGTTATTGGAAAGGTGCTCGGTTAACCATGCGGTTCCGGTGGTCTTGCCGGACTGTGGCCTGTCCTCGTGATGGGGGACAGGCCACAGTCGAGTTTGCTCTCGTCTTGCCGTTGGTCGTGTTCGCACTTCTATCCATCATCCAAGTTGGGCTAGTCGTGAGCGATCACATCACGGTCGTGCATGCTGCAAGAGAAGCGGCACGTGCGGCCGCTGTCGAGCGTGACCCAGAGCGCGCCGTTATTGCTGCCCGCCGCGTGCTTCGTGATGCGTCAGTAAGTGTTGGTGCGCGGCCAGCCGTCGGCCAAGCAATCGCCGTTGACGTTCAGTACCGATCGCGCACCAATCTGCCGATGGTCGGGTTGCTCTTTCCAGATCCGATGCTCCACGCTCGCGCAGTTATGCGAGTTGAACGGTGAACGTGCCGGAGCGTGGAGCAGTGAATATCTTGGCCATCTCCATCATGGTCCTAGCGAGCGTGTTCATGTTTGGTATCGCCCGGCTTGGTCGGGCAGCAAGTCATTCTGCGAGAGCAGACACCGCTGCCGATGCCGCAGCGCTGGCAGCAGCTGGTGCACTAGCTACCAACTCAGACAGCAATGCTGCGAGGATTGCTGCGGATCAGATTGCGAGACAAAACGGCGCGCTGCTTATTGAGTGCCGATGTAGTGGTGTAGTCGCACGCGTCACTGTCGCGCTAGGCGATGCTCGCAGTGTCGCAAAAGCCGAGGTTCGGTTCAGTTGTCTTTTCGACGGCGATGGTTGTTAGTCAGGACCCGTGTTACGACAGTTCGGTTCCCAAGATCGAAACGAATGAGACCATTTCTCCTGGATAACCACCCAAGTTATGCGTAAGCGCCAGCGTCCGATCGTTGGCGATACGGCGGTCCTCCGGTGCCTCGCCCCGCAGTTGAAGCCAAGCCTCAAAGACCATTCGAAGTCCCGATGCGCCCACAGGGTGCCCAAAACTCTTGAGCCCGCCGTCGGGGTTAACGGGAAGGTCTCCCTGTAGATCAAACGTGCCATCGAGAATGTCTTGCCAGGCGGTACCGCGTTGCGCGAAGCCGAGATCTTCCATCAGAACCAGTTCGGTGGGTGTAAAGCAATCGTGCACCTCCGCCATAGCCAGTTCCTTGCGCGGGTCAGTGATACCTGCCTGCGCGTACGCATCTCTCGCGGTGGCCTCGACTTCCGGAAAGTGCGTGTAGTCGTAGTCGGGGTCGATCAAGCCGGAACCGTTTCCGGCAACAAACGAAAGCGCTTTGATGTAAAGCGGTTTCTCGCAAAACCGGTGAGCATCCTCTGCCCTAACGACGATCGCTGCAGCCGCGCCGTCGGCTACGCCAGCGCAGTCGAGAATTCCGAGTGGTCCAGCCACCCGTGGTGACGCACAAATTGTCTCAATACTCATCTCGCGTCGGAACTGTGCGCGTGGGTTGCGTGCACCGTTGTAGTGGTTCTTCCAAGCAATTCTGGCGAGTACTTGTCGGAGTTGTTCTTCGTCGATTCCGTACTTTGACGCGTACGCGGGCGCGACCATGGAGAACATGGCAGCAGCAGTCAGGGTGCGCGCCGTGCCATCGTTCGGAACTGGGAATGCGTTAAGTCCCGCATAACCGCTGTCCTTAACTTTCTCGGCGCCAACGGCCATTGCGATGTCGTAGGCGCCAGAAGCAACGGCGTATGCGGCTTGTCTCAGTGCCTCAGAACCTGTGGCGCAGAAGTTCTCGACGCGAGTAACGGGCTTCTGGTTCAGTTGAAGTGGTCGAGCGAGAGTAATGCCACTCATGCCGCTCTGCGCTGTGCCAAACCAATAAGCATCTACCGCGTCCTTGTTCGTCCCCGCGCTTGCGAACGCCTGATTCGAGGCATCAACGAGAAGGTCGTCGAGGCCTGTGTCGAACCTCTCACCGAAGGATGTACATCCCATCCCAACAATCGCGACGCGATCCTTAATTCCATGTGAACCCATCAGGCCACTCCATCGTTCGAGTTTGTAATTGTCCCTGCGGATCGCTTGGGCCGCGCCTTCCAGAAGTAGTTGTGTATCCCATCAGCACTCGACAATCGCCTAAACGTCATCTCGAGCCTGTCTCCGATTTTCACATCGGCGGGGTCAACATCGGTCAGTTCAACCGGGAAGCGCCCGCCCCCATCAAAATCGACGACCGCGAACACGATCGGTGGGCTAGGGGAGTACGCGAGTCGGTCGATTGTGAAAGTGACGATGGTCGCGTCGATGTCGGCCATCGGTGCTGGCTCCATGTTGTCCACCGATCCAGTCATCGAAACGCGGGATGGCGGTAGATATAAAGTGCCAGTAGATCGGTCACGCGATCCTACAAACCCAAACTTCCAATCCTCGGATCTCCCTGCTGCCGATGCCGAGACGCGGGCAGGTTCCGGTCGGCGAGGCGGCTCGATTGTGACCATCGAGCGCCAGGTAAGAAACTTTGGATATGGAAGATCAGATGCAGTGGCGATTTGATCCTCGATGGATCGCGTGGCCGTGAATCCGGAAATCTTGTCGGTCGTGCGGAAGAGCAGCACGTCGGCCCCGTCGGCCAACACAACAAGTGCGATCACCTCGCCAGGCGTCGCCGCTTCCAACGCGGATGTGAGTAGCAAGCCAGCTTGTGCTGCGCCAGGATTTCCAACCGATGAAGTTAGGTCATCGTTGATCGCGCCATCTCTCGCGCCTAACTTCTTGACCAACGCTTTGACTGCGCGCGTATGCATTCCTGCCACGACAACACGATCGACGTCTTCGGGAACAATGCCTGCGGATTTCAACGCTGCTTGCCACGCTCCGATGCCAAGAGGCACGTACTTCGTCTCGCCGAACCGTTCTTCCCAACTTCGCGATCGGTCATTACCGGGGGTACGCCACCTGTCGAGGAATTCATCGGTTGCGGCTCCTGCTCCAATGAACTCCGCGATCAACGAACCATCTCCTTCGTCGCCGACCAGCAACGCCGCAGCAGCGTCACCGCCAGCAGATTCATCTGGGCTGGTCGGCAATCCCGTACGCGAGTCGGCACAAACGACGAGGCAGGACCCTGAGCCGTCAAGAGCGATTCGCAAGGCTCCTACGCCAGAACGAATAGCACCACCTAGGTCAAGCGCGACAGCATTGTTGTCGAGCCTGGCTGCCGCATGAATTGCGGTGGCGTTCGTCTTATCCAGATATGCGGGAGCTGTGGTAGCAAACCAGATCGCATCGACCGAAGCTGTTGGAACTGACCGCAACGCGAGGCGCGCCGCTGCAGTCCCCATCGTCGTTGTGTCCTCATCGTATGACGCGACGGATCTCGTTCCCTTGCCCCCACCGCTACCAAATACGTCACGAATCTCGCTGCGTTGCAGCCGTCGGTACGGCACGTAACCTGCCGCGCTAACGATTCCCCTCATGTCACTCCCCTCCGCACCGGCTGCAGTCTAGATGCGACCCTAGAGTGGTCGGCTATGCGACTTGGCGACGTAGCGAACGCGCAAGCTGTTCCATATGGCAAACCGCTAGATGGTGTGCGAGTTCTCGCGGCCGAGCAGATGCAGGCACTTCCATTTGCGACGCAACTCTTGGCCCGTCTGGGTGCCGATGTCGTCAAAGTAGAGCATCCCGAACATGGCGAGTCCGGCCGGGGGTCTAGCCCCGCGATGCTTGATCCTGATGGGCGCGCGGTAGGTGCGACTTATCTACGCAACAACCTAGACAAGCGAAGTATTGGTATCGATCTCAAGTCTTCCGAAGGCCGCGACCTTTTTATGGATCTCGTACCGAAATTTGATGTGGTCGCCGAGAACTTCAAGGCCGGGACAATGGACCGCATGGGCCTTGGCTATGAGAACGTTGCAGCTAAGCACCCTGGCGCGATTTATGTATCGATTTCCGGTTTCGGGAACACCGGCGACTCCCCATACCGGGATTGGCCAGCGTACGCGTCGATTGTTGAAGCAATGTCCGGCGTCTACGACTGGAAGTCAGGACCAGATAAGCCGCCTGTCACCATCCCAGTCGGTGCATTGGGCGATATCAGCTCCGCTCTGTTCGCTGTCGTCGGCGTGCTCGCTGCCTTGCGCCATCGAGACCATACCGGTCTAGGGCAATACGTCGATGTAGCGATGCTCGACGCGACATTGGCGATGACTGACGTTGTGACGAACTTCTGGTCGATGGGCGTGCGACCGGAACCCGACCGTGCGCTTGAAGTTATTTGCGAAGGCTTTCGCGCGTCGGATGGTTACGTCGTTGTGCAGATAGTCAGGGAGGCGCAGTTCGAACGATTGGCTGACTTGATCGGACATCCCGAGTGGAAGACAGACCCGGTATTCGCGACGCGGGCCGGATGGGGTCCAAAACTCGAAACCGTTATCCGGCCAGCAGTAGATCGGTGGGCAGCCAAGTACACAAAGTTGGAAGCAGCGCGAGAATTGACGGCTGCCGGGATCGTGGCCGGTCCAAGCAACCGCGCGCCCGACGTGATTGCAGACCCACACTTCGCGAGACGCGACATGCTCGTCGAAATTCCCCGCACCGATGGTATCGACGATCCGGTCCTGGTCCCGGGTAACCCGGTCAAGATGTCCAAGGTGGCCGAGGGCCCCGAAACGATGGTTCCTTGGGTCGGAGAGCACACAAGCGATGTGCTCGCCGCCGAACTAGGCCTCGATGATGCAACCATCAACGACCTTCGTAAGCGTCGGATCGTGACTTAGGGCACTCGTTGGCAACCGCTCTAGGATCTGCCGCCGCGGTCGATCGCGTCGTCGCCGTAAAGGAGTGAAGATGGATTTCGAATTTTCAACGGAACAACTTGCGTTCGCTGCAGAGGTTCAAGAATTTCTTGACGCCAATGACGACCCAGAAGTATTTGATCTAACCCGCGAGAACATGGCGCAGATTGTCGATACGCCGAAACGTCGCGCTTTTATGGCGTCGCTCGGAGCGAAGGGATGGCTTGGTATCACGTGGCCTGAGGAATATGGCGGTTCCGAAGGCGAGGGCGTCTACGAGTTCTTGCTTAACGAGGCGCTTGCGGGTCGCGGTGGGCCGCAGATCGGTAAGGGCATTGGGATCATTGGCAAGACGCTGATCGCACACGGCAATGATTTTCTCAAGGCAAAATTTTTGCCGATGATCTTGCGCAATGAAGTTGAATTTGCTGTCGGGTATAGCGAGCCGAATGCGGGTTCTGACGCTGCATCGATGCGCCTAAAGGCAGAACCTGCCGAACAGGATGGCAAGACGGGTTGGGTGCTCAATGGGCAGAAGACATGGACGACGTCTGCGCACTTTGCGGAATGGTATTGGTTAGGGACGCGGACCGACCCCGATCAGAAACATCGCGGCATCACATTGATGCTTGTGCCGCTCGACCACCCAGGTATCACGATCAATGCAATTCAGACCATGGGCGGAGTGCCTATGGGTGATGAGCGCACAAATGAAGTCTTTATTGACAACGTATTTGTTCCCGACGACTACGTGGTCGGCGATGTCAACAGCGGTTTTCAATACATCTCACAAGCTCTAGACCTTGAGCGTTTCACGATGTTCACCTTCTCTCCGATCAAGCAACGCCTCGATCTGCTCTGCGAATTTGTTCGCACTGAAACGCGCGATGGAGTGCCGTTGCGTGATGATCCTGTGATCCGCCGAGAGATTGCGCGGTTGGCGACCGATGCCGAAGTGGCCCGGGTGCTCGGTCTGCGTGTCGTTGTCGAGTCCGTCAAGGCCGAAACCGTGCCTGGTACGCCACCGCCCACAGTCCCGTCCTCGCGATACAAACTATTTGCTACTGAGTTCTCGAGGCGTCTCGCGAACGTGTCTATGGACATAGCGGGACCTGGAAGCCAGTTACGCGTCAAGACCGAGTCGGCTCCGATGTGCGGGCGCGCGGAGTCGACCTACCGGTACACGGTTATCGACACGATCGGCGGCGGCTCATCTGAGATTCAACGTAACATCATCGCCCGCCGCGGCCTCGGATTACCGAAGAACTTCTGAATCCATGACCAACTCCGGGCTTCTCGATGGCATAACGGTGCTCGATCTTGCAAGCGTCGGTCCCGCGGCACGCACATCTCGGTGGCTTGCTGATTATGGCGCTCGCGTAATCAAGATCGGAGCGCCGCCTAACCACGACGGCGTTCAAATCACGCCGCCTTTCTACGCGTACAGCGGGCACCGCGACATGATGCGCGCAATGCTCGACTTGAAGTCCGATAAGGGCCGTGACGCGTTCCTTCGGCTTGCTGCTGACTCCGATGTCGTGATCGAGAGTTTTCGTCCTGGAGTTGTAGATCGGCTCGGCATTGGCGAGAAGGCAGTGCGCGCCGTCAATCCTGCAATCGTTTATTGCTCGACAACTGGGTATGGGCAGACCGGTCCACGTTCCAGTTGGGCCGGGCACGATCTGAATTATCTTGCATCAGGCGGATACCTCGACTGCACGGGGCGCGGAACTGACGGGGGTCCTGCACTCCCAGGTGCGACGGTGGCTGATGCAGCTGGAGGCGGAATGCAGGCCGCGATAGCGATCTTGTCTGCGCTGATCGCTCGTTCAAAAACGGGAGAAGGCGCGTTTCTTGATGTTTCTATTGCCGATGGCGTTGTCGCTCTTATGTCACTCAACGTCGATGAATATCTCGCGACGGGCGAGGTGCCTGGTCCTCGGCACAGTCTGCTTACGGGCCGTTACGCGTGTTACGACGTATATCAGTGTGCCGACGGCAAGTGGCTTGCAGTCGCGGCGATTGAACCGCGATTCTTCGCGAACCTTTGCATGGCATTGGGTTGTGACGAGTGGACAGAACACCAGACTGACGACGCAGATCAAGAAGCTATTCGCGCTTCTTTTCGAGCGGCATTTTCCTCGCGGTCCAGGGATGACTGGGTTGCCGAATTGGGCCCTGCTGACACATGTGTTTCATCAGTTGCAAGTGTTCCCGAGGTAACCGCTGACGATCACCTCCGCGAACGAGACGTGTTCGTCACGGCATCACATCAAGACGGAGGCACGTTCGAACAGGTTGGTTGGCTCATGGCAGGGTGCGACAGGCGCCAACCGCCGCCCGTCGTGAGGGAGCCTGGGGCTTCGGATACAGATGACCTGTTGCGAGAAGTTGGGCTTAATGATGCGACGATCGCTTTGATGCGCGACCAAGGAGTTATCGCATGAGTTCAGTTCCAGCGACCGTCATCGCGTTGATAGATCAACTGCAGTATGAAGAAGCCGGTGAGTTCCCAGTCGAACGCGGCTACATCTGGACTAGTTGCGCATCGGTTGAAAATGGGAATCCACTGTTCTGGGACGACGAAGTTGCGCAGGCGATAACCGGCGGACCGATCGCTTCGCCAACAATGCTTTCAGTGTGGTTCCGACCACACAACTGGAGCCCAGGTCGTGACGAGCAACCTTTGCCGTTGCGCGTGCACTTTGACCTCAAGGAAGTTTTTGATCTTCCCGAGGCAGTAATGACAGACAACACCATCGTGTTTCACGATCCGGTGCGCCCGGGAGATCTACTCGTCACCCGCCAGATTCTCCGCTCGGTGAGCGAGCCCAAGACCACCAAGCTCGGCACCGGCCGATTCTGGGTTATAGATGTCGAGTACCTCAATCAAGATGGGCAATTGGTGGGAGTCGAGTCGTATACGGGTTTCGGATATCGCAGAGAAGAGGCCGGAGAATGATTCCGTTGCTCACCTTCGGGAACGTCTCGGCAGGCGACGAACTTCCCGATCTTGTCTACGAAGTCACCGCGACAACCGTTGTTCTGGGGGCGCTTGCCAGTAGAGATTGGCGTCCGATGCACCATGACCATGACTTCGCAGTCAATCGCAATGGAACGCGCGACATTTTTCTCAACACTCCGAATCAGGCAGCGTGGTTCGAACGGTACGTGACCGACTGGACTGGACCGTTTGGCCGGCTTGGCCGAATGAAGTTTCGGATGAAGGGTTCAGTATTTCCCAACGACACGATGACAATGTCAGGTGCAATAGAAGGAACCGATATCGATGGTGTCGGATGTGGTTGGGCTTCGTTGCTTGTAACGCTTTCGGTGGATGATGAAGTAAGAACCGACTGTTCCGTGAGGGTGGCTATTCCATGTGATGTTGATGACAATCCATGGTTGCGACGGGGAGACCAATGGATACCGTGAAAATTCGCAGTCGTGATTTATCGAGGATCAACCATGGATCTTGAATTCACTGCGGAGCAGGACATGCTGCGCGAGATGGTGCGCGGCGTTGCCGCCACGCACTCGCCGCTTAAATCGGTTCGTGTCCTTGAAGACGACCCAGTCGGTTACTCGTCGGAACTCTGGGAGCAACTGGCGGAACTCGACCTAATTGGATTGATGATCGATCCGGAATATGGCGGTTCAGGGATGACCGCGATCGAAGGAGTCGTGGTCTACGAAGAACTGGGCCGCGCGTTGGTTCCATCGCCGCATTTCGTGAGTGCGGTATTGAGCGCCGGCTTATTAGCTCGTGGTGGGTTAGCGGAACAGCGGTCCGAGTGGTTGCCGAAAATTGTTACGGGCGAAGCAATCTTCACGCCCGCTTGGTTGGAACCGAAACGCGGTTTCGGCCCGCTCAGCGTGAAAACAACTGCCACCGCAGACGGCGACGACTTTCTTATAAGTGGCGAGAAATTTCTGGTGCCGTTCGCGAGTTCAGCAACGCGTCTCGTCGTTCTTGCGCGCACGGGTGAAGCAGAAGAAGACATCGACCTATTCCTCGTTGATCCACACTCCCCTGGAGTGAGTCTTGATCAGCAGATGACTATCGCTTCGGATAATCAATATACGGTTCAGCTTTCTGAGGTTCGAGTGCCAGCTACGAGCCGTATTGGCCAAGCAGGCACTGGCTGGCGTACCTGGGATGCAACCCTGTTAGGTGGGTGCGTCTTGCTTGGGGCCCAAGCGATCGGCGGCGCGCGCTACGCGCTTGAAATCACAGTGCAGTACGCGAAAGACCGCGAGCAGTTCGACAAACCACTCGGAGCCTTCCAGGCGATTGCCCACTATCTTGCCGACGCTTCTACCGCCGTTGAGGGTGGCACGATTCTCGTGCACGAAGCAGCGTGGGCTCTGTCGGAGGGCCGTTCGATCGAAGCACTGGCGCCCATGGCCAAACTTTTTGCAGCTAAAACGTTCCGCGATGTGACTGCGATGGCACAACAGGTATTCGGTGGCGTCGGATTCACGCTCGAGTACGACATCCAGTTGTACTTCAGACGAGCCAAGCAACTGCAGATCTCATGGTGGGACGACCGAGTCCTCGAAGAACGAATAGCGGCGAGTGTTCTGGACGCATAGCGGCTGATTTTCCGTTAGTTACAGGGTCATAACTTGTAGAACCGGGCGGTGATGAACCAACACATTCGGCGGGTAGCGTCTTTAGATGGATATAAAGACGCTGGCTGGTGTCGTGATAACGAGCATCGTATTCGGATCCGCGTGTTCATTCTGGTCGACGCCGCCGCCGGACAGTTTTGGTAGTTGCAAGATCGAAGTGGGAACGGTCTGCCGTGACCAGGATCTCCGAAACACGAGCGCCGTCGCAGCGAACCTTCGAGATGCAGATTTGACTGGATCTGATCTCGAAGGAGCTGATCTTACGAACGCAGACTTGCGAGGGGCAACTCTTGTCGGTTCCAACCTTGCGCTGGTCAACTTCACCGGAGCCAATCTGGCTGGCGCTGATCTCACGGGCGCGCGTATCAACATCACAAACTTCACAGGTGCCAACCTCGATCGTGTGAAGATGCCCGTCGGCGAGAAACAGTGCAGCATGATCGACACGACCGGAAGATTCGTTGAGGGAGAGGGTTGTAAGGATCAGTTCACGCCAGGAACCACGGTCGCGCCGTCTACCGAGCCAACGACAATCACTTCCTTCCGTGCCTCGGATCCGGTCGTGTGCATCGATGACCTCGGGGGTGTAGGTATCGATGTTCAATGGAAAACTAAAAACGCGCTCGGAAGTTCGTTCTTTATGGACGGTCTGCGCGTCGGCGGCAGTGATCAACAAAGCGGACGCGTGCGGCTGCCATTCGTATGCGATGGCAAGTTGCACAAAGTTGAACTTCGAGCTTTCGGAGCACGGACTGCATTAGTTGCTGAGTCTTTTGTACTTTCGCTTATTTCCCGTCAGACGGGTCGGTAGAAGCGCCGATAGACGGGCCATTAGATATGCCGTGACGCTTAGTGCGTCTGGAGTACAGCGTCGTCAGCGAAGTCCGCGAATAGCGATGCGTAGTCTCCGGCCAAGCGCATTTGTGTTCCTGTGCCACTTTCTGTCGGGACCACGTAGTTGCGCACCTGTGCGGGGTCGATAGACAAACCCAATCTTCCGAGCGCGTAGAGGTCCTTCAATCCAATGCCTTCGAGTTGTGAATGGCGTCCGAGGTTAGCAAGCAACTTGAGAGTTCCAATCGGGCCGACGCTCTCAGATCTGAGTTGCTCGAGCGCTGAGATAATTAGGTATCCCTGGTTTTCGGTTCTCCTTAGGTCTCCCCGTGCAAACTGTTTGCGGTTTCTTGCATAACCGAGTGCACTATTTCCGCTCAAGCGAGCCGTGCCTGGTTGCAAGTCGACGCCAGCGTCGTTGTCCTTCATTCGTTCAGGGACATTGACAACGAGGCCTCCCATGTCATTGACCATGCCAATGAATCCCTCAAAATTGGCGCTGATTGCGTAAGAAACAGGGACGCCGACTGCGTTGCCGATCATCTCGGCCGTGAGGCGCGGTCCACCGTAAACATGAGCGTGCGTGGCCTTGTCTACCCCGTGCCCTGGAATATCGAGACCCGTATCGCGCGGGAAGTCGAGGATCGTTGCCTGCTTGGAAATTGGGTTAACGCCGATGAGATGGATCGCATCAGCTCGGGTAACCGTCTGCCCTGGACGACCGTCGTTACCAATCGTAAGTATGAAGACCGGCGCGGTTGGGCGCGGCGTGAAGTCGGCACCCGCAGTCTTAGTAATTTTTATAAATACTGAGCCCGACGCGTTGGGAACGCGCCAGCCAACGATCGCACCCAAGGAAAGTACGGCAATGGTAACGGAGGCGCAGAATGTGGCGGTCAGACGTTTACGGGTCATGGCCGCTTCCTCGGCTTGGTACTGGTTGCAGGCCCGGTTCCACTCGTGGTTGGAGTCGCTACTCCCTTTCCGGTTCTGCCGACAACCAATCTGAAACTTTCGATGCGCCACGCGAGGCCTTCTCGCCTGAGCAGTAGGTCGCCTCCCCTGTGAACCTGGACAGGCCCTGAATCGGTTTCTGCACTGACGGTCACCTCGAGAAGAGCACCTACTAGATCGATCACACCGTCTTTGTCAACGAGAGCGGTGAGCTTGATGGGGACCACGACAACTTGGATTGGTCCCGTAGCTTTGGGGAGGCCTTCGTCGAGCA
>CAMBEL010000024.1 GCA_945865605.1 Bifidobacterium breve | reverse complement strand
AGACCATCGACGCGGTTTCGAATTACATCGACGGCTTTGTCTAGAGAACTCGACCTGGGCGTTTCTTTGCCGACCGGTGCTAGGCGAACTTCGATGCCACCCTGCAGATCGAGTCCGAGCACTGGAGCATTGCCCGAATAAAGAGTCGCGCCGAAGGTACCGCAGATCACAACGAACGTGATGACGAGCAACCATAGGTTTCGCCGCATCTGAGTTCTACCCTTGCTCTGCGTTCGTTGGCGGCACTTCAACAATTCTCCGACTCGCTACGGCCTCGCGTGCGACGGTTACCTCAACGCCTGGGGCGATGGAGAGTTGCATGGCCTCGTCGTCGAACGCGACAACTGTTCCGTAGATCCCCCCTGCGGTGATGACATCGTCGCCGATCTCGAGACTCGCTATCAAGGATTGGCGTATTGCGAGACGGCGTCTCTGTGGGCGCACGACGAGGACGAAGAACAAGACCGCAACTATCGCCATGTATAGAAGGACTACAACCATTAGTTCACCGTTTCCGCGGGATGCCGACGGCGCAGACTAGCGCGGGGCTACTCATCGAAGAGGCGCGCGCGCCCGTCTGGCCCAATCTGCTCCGGTGCGCCGATGTGTGAATACCCAGCCGACGTCGCAACGCGGCCACGGGGAGTTCGGAGGAGCAATCCTTGTTTTAGGAGGAAGGGCTCATAAACATCCTCGACGGTGTCCGGCTCCTCGCCTACCGCCACCGCAAGCGTTCCGAGTCCCACAGGATTGCCAGCGAACGTAACGCAGAGAGCACGCAGAATGGCTCGGTCAATCTTGTCTAGCCCAAGTTCATCAACTTCGAAAAGTGCTAGCGCATCGCGCGCGATGTCGCCATCGACACGTCCGTCGGACCGGACTTCGGCATAGTCTCGAACGCGTTTGAGCAACCTGTTCGCGATTCGCGGTGTGCCGCGAGCACGCAACGCCAATTCGTTTGCTCCCTCCTCGGTTAGCGGAACGCCAAGGATGCGAGCAGCCCTTACGACAATCGCTTTGAGATCTTCGACTTCGTAGTAGTCGAGGCGAGCAACGAACCCGAAACGGTCTCGCAGCGGCCCGGTAATAAGGCCCGTGCGTGTCGTTGCGCCAACAAGCGTGAACCGTGGGAGGTCTAAGCGAATCGAACGCGCTGACGGTCCCTTACCGATAACGATGTCTAGTTGGAAGTCCTCCATCGCCGGATAGAGAACCTCTTCGACCACACGCGGAAGCCGATGAATCTCATCTACGAACAAGACGTCTCCATCATCAAGGTTCGTGAGGATCGCCGCCAGGTCGCCGGCCCGTTCAAGAGCTGGACCACTTGTGACACGCAGAGCCACTTCCATTTCAGCCGCGACGATGGCGGACAAACTTGTTTTACCTGTGCCCGGCGGACCCGCGAAGAGAATGTGATCTACGGCTTGACCACGCTTACGGGCTGCACCCAAAAGAATCTCGAGATGCTCTTTCAGCTTCGGCTGCCCCACAAACTCATCCAAACGACGTGGCCGAAGTGTCGTCTCCTCAGCGGCCTCGGCTGGTTCTGCCGAACTATTCAGGAGTTCTTCTCTCATCCGGCATGCCCCCTAATCACGTCCGCACCGCCAAGCGTTGCAGCGCCGCTCGCAAGAGTTCTTCGGCCGTACCTTCGGCTGGCAGCGCCCCAATCACTACACGCACCTCTTCGGAACCGTACCCAAGCTCAGTCAAGGCGGCCCTGACCTCTGACCGCGCCGATGGAGCCGAATCGATATCTCCACCGAGGTCTATATCAGGAAGCGCGAGCCGTGCCTTTAGATCAACCATCAGTTTCTGAGCGGTACGCCGACCAACACCTGGAACGAGGCATAGCGCGTCTAGATCATCGTCGGCCAATGCGCGGCGTAATGCGTTCGGCGCGTACGTAGACAGGACGGCCAGGGCGAGCTTCGGGCCTACGCCGGAAGAGCCGATAAGTATCTCAAATGTGTCGCGCTCGTCTCGCGTGAGAAAACCGAACAGAGTCATGGCGTCCTCACGCACGTGAAGATGCGTGAACAAGAACGTCGAAGTGCCAGGCCGCAACTCTGCCACGGCTCCGAGTGGGACGAGGCACCTATAACCGACTCCCCCAACTTCGACGAGCACTTCTCCAGTTACTTGACCCTCAAGAACAGTTCCTCGCACGGAGCCGATCATCGAATCGCGTCCCTCGCCAAAGCCGCGGCGACCGCGCGCTCGTAGCCAGGAGCCGGACTAACGGCAGCATTGCGCGCGCTTCTAACGGTCGCTCCGGAGGTGTGGCAGAGCGCTAAGGCGAGAGCATCGGCTACGTCAGGTGGTTTCGGCGGCACGGCCAACCGAAGCAAACGCGCGACCATTGCTTGCACCTGCGCTTTATCTGCACTTCCCGAACCAGTAACAGCAAGTTTGACTTCGTTCGGGCTGTATTGCATTACAGGAATACCGAGTCGTGCTGCAGCTGCCATTGCAAGCCCGCTTGCTTGAGCTACCGACATCGCAGTGCGCACATTGGTCTGGAAGAGCACGCGTTCGACCGCCATCGCACTCGGCGCAAGGTCTTCTAGTAACGCATCTATGGCATCAGCTAGTTGACCCAATCGTGCTGGCAATTCATCACTCGCGGGGGTCCGAATTACACCTGATGCAACTACATGGCAATCTTCACCGCGCCCCAGAATCGCTCCATAACCGCAACAGGACAGTCCCGGATCTATGCCGAGAACAGGACCGCTGGGATCGAACATATATTCGATGCTAGGCGCGGATGCGACGGCGGAGGCGGACCAGCCAGACGAGCGAGAAGAAGATCACTCCTGCGAGGAGAAGGGCGCAATACCGCTTGAGGGTGGGCGAAGCCCCAAGTTCGAGCAACTGAACGGGTTCGACATCGCGCTCCGGTAGCACCTTGACGCCATCTTCTACCGCTGCCTCGGCAGCAATCGCGGCGGCTTCGAACGAGTCCTCAACTATCTCCGCTCCGCTTGCCCCCTCAACAAGAACATCGCGTTCAAGGTTCTCGACGAACTTGGCTAACAATTTGGCGGACACGTCGGCCATTACACCCCGGCCGAACTGAGCCACCTTGCCCGTGATAGCGAGGTCGGTATCAATCACAACACGCGATCCTTCGCCGTCAGGATGCAGGGAGAGCTTGATGGTCGCGGATGCGTTGCCTTGGCCGCGCGTGTCACGGCCGTTGCCAACAATCACGGCCGTATGAGCAGTTTCATCAACCTGCTCTAAACGCGCAGTGCCCTTGTATTGCGCGGTGATCGGACCGACCTTCACCTTCACAACGCCACGGTATTCATCTCCTTCGATCTCTGTCAGTTGAGCGCCGGGGAGGCACGGGGCGATCCGCTCGATATCGAGAAGCAGGCACCACGCATCATCGATAGGTAGATCGACCCTGAAGGAGTCTTCAATCTGCATCTATTCATCCCCCTGGTCGGCTTAGCGTTGCGACTTCATTATCGCCTCGACCGCTTCAATATCTTCTTCGGTATCTATATCCTGTGGATTTCCACAACCGTCGCATGGGACCTCAAGTACACCGTGTATCTCCATCAGAGTGCGCGCACCCTTGTCGCCTTTCAACTTGCGAGCTTCCGCCCACAGCGATCGAGCGATCAAGACGGGGTTCGCGCGAACTCCGTCATAGGTTGCGACAGCAAGAGTTGCGCCATCGGTATACGCCTCAGCAAGCCGTCGATATGCCGGTGCCTCCACCAGAGGCTGGTCTCCGAGCCCCACGCACGCCGCGCCGATCTGCACATAACCTTCGAGAAACTCGAGCGCGGCACGCAAACTATTCGAGATGCCGCGCCGGTGACCACGCGCCCGGACAACCGTCACGCCTTTGGGCGCAATATCTGCCACCGTCATTGACGCGTGTCCGACTACGAGGACACATGGCCTCAGCCCAGATTCCATGGCGGCGGCGATCGCATACGCGACGAGGGGTCGTCCACCTACCTCGACAAGGGGCTTGGGAACGGCACTCGCGAGCCTTGATCCGGAACCGGCGGCGAGCACAACCGCCGCGACATCGGTCACGCGGCGACGCGCTCCAATGCTCTTCGCACGAGCACGCGCGCAAGGTGCTTGCGGTACTCCGCGGTCGCGGTCACATCGGATGACGGATCGGTTGATTCTGCTGCGAACTCTGCCGCAGCACTTGGCGCAGCACCTTCAGCCAATGCTTTTTCTACCGCCGTCGCTCGCAATGGCGTCGTTCCCATGTTGACAAGTGAAACACGAGTTGCGCCGTCAACAACCGTGGCCAATGCACCGACGATCGCCCAGTCCTGTGCGCGGCGATTGAATTTTTCGTATGCATATCCAGTGTGTCCTACCTTGGGAACCCGGATCTCCGTAAGCATCTCGTCTGGG
The DNA here is from genome assembly GCA_945865605.1 of Bifidobacterium breve. Lineage (GTDB taxonomy): Bacteria > Actinomycetota > Acidimicrobiia > IMCC26256 > JAENVU01 > SHUZ01. The sequence continues at coordinate 21,622 of CAMBEL010000024.1, read as the reverse complement.
TTGAGAGCAGTTTCAAGGAATCCAACAAAGAAGTCTCGCGATTTAATTGTGCGTTCCCCATTGGGACTGCGCGCGACGAAGGTCGCATCTAGCGCGAGCAGAACGGCCGGCAAGTCTGAAGCGGGGTCGCCATGGGCTACCGAACCGCCGAGAGTCCCCCGATGGCGAACTTGATTATCCCCAACCTCGGCGGCGACCGCACGAAGAACTCCACACTGTTCGGCAAGAACAGTACTCGTCTCTAGGTAACGGTGTCGCGTTAGCGCTCCGATTGCGAGATGGTCTCCAGCGTCTTTCACATAGGTCAGGTCGGTTAGACGGCCTACGTCGATGAGGACCGAAGGTACGGCTAGACGCAACTTCATCAGCGGCAACAGAGACATCCCGCCCGCAAGCAGTTTTGCATCTTCGCCGTATTCCGCCAATGCTGTTGTCGCGGCATCGATCGAGTCCGCTCGCACATAGTCGAACGCCGCCGGTATCACGGCGTCACCTTCATCGACTCAGCTGCTTTGAGCACCGCCTTGACGATGTTGTGGTATCCGGTGCAACGGCAGAGGTTGCCCTCAAGCCCGAGACGAACATCACGTTCGGTCGGATCAGGATTCTCGGCGAGAAAACTCACGGCCGCCATCACCATTCCTGCTGTACAAAAACCGCATTGAAGTCCGTGTTCGGTATGAAAAGCATTTTGTACCGGGTGCCAACCCGCGTCGCCCAAGCCTTCGATCGTCGTGATGGAGGCACCGTCGGCTTGCGCGGCCAACATCGTGCAACTTTTCACCGATTCGGAATCGACTAGGACTGTGCATGCCCCGCAACTCGACGTATCACAGCCAACCTTCGTACCAGTTAGTCCCCAGACGTCGCGCAAGAACTGCACTAGGAGGGTCCGCGGTTCAACTTCGTGAGCCTGGGTTGAGCCATTGACGGCCATGGAGATCAACACGGCTGGAATCATGCCAGACATGTGTACGTTGAATCGCGTTACAGCAAGTTCATGGATTTGTGATCAGCCGATCTTGCGAAGTTCCTTTGCGAGGGCCGCGGGCTTCTTGAAAATGGCCTTCACCGTTCCTTCATATCGATACCGGAGGATTCCAGCGCTGTCGATAACGAATACTGACCGCTTGATAGGTATGGCTCGGTTGCCCTTGACGCCGTAGGAGGCCGCCACCTCCAGGTCAACGTCAGCGAGCAATGCGAATGGGAATTCTTCTTTTGCGATCCAGCGTTCGTGGCTATCCAGATCTTGGGGTGATATGCCGAGCACGACCGCGCCCGCCTGCTCGAATTCCGCGATGTCGTCACGGTACGAGCGCAATTGGACCGTTCAGCCAGGTGTGAAGTCGCCCGGATAAAACGCGATTACAACTTTTGTGCCACGAAATTCCGAGAGCGAATAGTTCCGGCGTTCAGAGCCTGCGATTCCCGGAATAGAGAAATCAGGAGCGATGTCCCCTACCTGCGGTCCGTGTTTCATGCCAGCACTGCCTGGAGAACGGCATCGGGTATATCAAAGTTGGCGTAAACATTTTGCACGTCGTCATGCTCCTCCAACGCGTCGATCACGCGCAGAACTTGTTTCGCTTGATTCGGCTCATCGAGGGGTACCGACTGTTGGGGCAACATAGTCAAATCTACACTCATAAACGAGATCGAAGCGTCATCGATCGCGCATCGCACCTGGTGTAGGTCGGTAGCGGGAGTTGTGACCTGCCACGTATCACCTTGATCGTCAATGTCTTCGGCGCCGGCTTCTAATGCAACGAGCATCAAGTCATCTTCGGATGCCGCTGATTTCTGAAGAATAATCACTCCCTTGCGCTCGAACTGCCAACTCACTGCTCCGGGTTCGGCCAACGAACCTCCGTTACGCGTGAAAATATTTTTTACCTCTGAGCCGGTTCGGTTGCGGTTGTCCGTAAGTGTTTCTACATAGACAGCAACTCCGTTTGGTGCGTAGCCCTCGTAGTTGACTTGTTCGTATGTGACCCCGTCGAGTTCTCCTGTGCCACGTTTGATGGCTCTTTCGATATTTTCTTTCGGCATGGATCCGTCGCGAGCTTTCTGCACCATGGCTCGCAAGGTCGGGTTCGCTTCGGCGTCACCGCCGCCAGATCGAGCCGCCACCTCAATTTGACGCGCGAGTCTTGCGAACAACTTGCCCCGGGCCGCGTCTGCGGCCCCTTTCGCATGCTTGATCGAATGCCACTTGGAATGTCCACTCACGCGGCCACCTCCTGTAAGAAGTATTCATGGATACGAGGATCATTCGCTAATTCCGGATGAAATGTTGTCACCCAAACATTGCCTTCACGCGCCAATACAGCACGATCATCGTGCATCGCCAACACTTCAACCCCTGGTCCCACCCGTTCGATGACGGGCGCTCGAATAAATACTCCCGGGAAACTCTCGCCCACAAGATCTTTCACATCTAACGGGGCCTCGAACGAATCTACCTGGCGGCCGTAGGCATTGCGGCGGGCCGTTAGGTCGATCGCGCACAGTGGTTCCTGATCCGGGCGGCCGTCTAACACTTCATTCGCTAACACAATCATTCCGGCACATGTACCCAGGGTCGGCAAACCATTTCGAATGGCTTGAGACAACGGTTCACGTAGCCCAGAGGTAACAAGAAGATGGCTTATGGTGCTCGACTCGCCGCCAGGAAGCACCAACGCGTCTAGGTCCGTGAGGTGCTTAGGGGTGCGTACTTCGACCACATCGGCTCCGAGTGTTGCGAACACTTCACAATGTTCGCGGAACGCTCCCTGCAAACACAGAACTCCCGCCCTCACCCGGAGGCCTCACTTCTGGCACCGGTCACCATCCCCGTTCCGCGAGCCTCACCTCGAGGGACGCGATCTCGGCACCGGGCATTGCCGCTCCGAGGCCGCGCGAAACCTTTGCGATGATCGATGGGTCTGCGAAGTGTGTTGCGGCTTCAACAATCGCCTTGGCCATCACTTCGGGTTGTTCGCTTTTGAATATCCCCGATCCGACGAATACTGCCTGTGCGCCCATCTGCATCACGAGAGAAGCATCGGCAGGCGTTGCAATGCCGCCAGCGCAAAACATCGGTACGGGAAGTTCGCCGCGTTCGGCCACCTCGGCTACTAAATCAACCGGCGCCTGTAACTCTTTGGCCCAGCGATAAATCTCTTCCGGAGGCGCGACTGTTAGCGCTTTAATGTCACCGAGAATCGAACGCAAATGGCGCACGGCCTCAACGATGTTGCCCGTACCAGCCTCGCCCTTAGAACGAATCAAGCAAGCTCCCTCGGAGATGCGCCGCAAGGCTTCACCGAGGTTGGTTGCACCACATACGAATGGAACCGTGAAAGTCCACTTGTCGATGTGGTGGGCTTCATCTGCCGGCGTAAGAACCTCTGACTCATCGACATAGTCGACGCCCAAAGACTCAAGGACCTGCGCCTCGGCGAAGTGGCCGATCCTGCACTTGGCCATGACCGGAATGGTTACCGCTGCCTGGATGCCCTCGATCATCGATGGATCTGACATGCGCGCAACTCCGCCATCGCGCCTTATGTCAGAAGGAACGCGTTCGAGTGCCATCACCGCTGTGGCGCCAGCATCTTCGGCAACCTTCGCTTGTTCGGGCGTAACCACATCCATGATCACGCCACCACGCAACATCTCGGCCAACCCACGCTTGACGCGTGCCGTTCCAATTGCGCGAGGTTCAGACATGCGCACAATGGTACTGCCGACTCACGATCCATTCCCAAACATTGGGGAGTAGTTGTGAGTTTGGCTACTTCTTCTTCTTGCGAGTGGTCGTCGTGGCCGGAACGGTGGTGGGAGGAGGTGGCGGAGACACGATCTCTACCGCATAGGAAACGTCGGGGAGTTCTACCCAGGTTTTGCCCTTGGTTAAGAGAATCGGATTGCCTGCTTCGTCACGCAGTTCGGTTGGTTGTGCCAGATCCGGGCGGTTCCATGTGCCCTTAATCACATTGCCATTGGTGAATACGTACACGGGGCCGCTACCGACAAGCTGGCCTTCAGCCCCCATCGCTCCGACACCGCCGGCATATTCAACCTGCATCACAACCACGTTCTGGGGGGCAATCTGTGCACCAGACCGCATCAGATGTGGGGCGCCGTCTTGCGCGCGCAACCAGCTAGAGGTTGCCGCATCCCATGTGTATGTAGGCGCGTAATAGTCCTGGAAGCCGATGCGCACCGAAGAAGCCGGTGTCCCGGGCGATGTCGCAGAAGCCTGCCGGTACTTAAACAATGCCGGTGGCGGAATTGGGGTTCCGCCTTTTGCCCACAGGGCGTCTGGTCGCCCATAGAGATTGTGAGGCGCACTCTTGGCCCTATCGCGGAACATGCCATCGCCAGCCGCTCCTTCGCCGAGCAATGTCACCGGTGCTTTCTGAATGGCTACCTGTGCATACTGCGCACCACCTGAGTACGCGAAAATGCCTCCGACCGGCCACACGACGAGCGGGTCAGTGAGACGCACGGAACGGATCGGACCGACGGCGTCGGTCGTTTCAGATTGATACATCGCAAGGAATCGAGTTACGCCACCCTCTACAACTTCGTCCCAGACAACGTCCGCGAACTCAAGGCCGGTTTGGGGCCGCGATGCTTCGGTGTTCTCCACCTTGATCGTGAGCACTGGACGCGTTTGGGAAACGCCACTTGGATCGTCTAAGCCCGTGAGCGGTGCAACCGGTGGTGGAGGTGCGGTAGTGGTAGTCGGCTTTGCCTTCGTGGTAGTTGTGGTGTTGTCGCCTGAGCCACTACAACCGACCGCCACCAGGGCGATAACTCCAGCCAAAAACACAGACGCGAATGGACGAACTTTCACATGGCCTCCAATGCAGCGATCCGCTCATCTAGGGGCGGATGCGTATCGAACTTGCGGTTCAACCACGTTCCCTTTTTCTTGCCATCTTCGACTTCCAGATCGCGTTCTAAGGGAGATTCAATCCACATCTGCGCTGTGGCGCGACTTGCATAGTGGACGACGGCTTGATCCGAACGGAGTTTCTTTAGTGCTGAAATAAGTCCCGGTGGGTAGCGCGTGAGTTGTACGCCACTTGCATCAGCAAGGAACTCGCGACGACGACTCATAGCGAACTGCATGAGTTGCGCTGCGAACGGAGCGAGGATGAGCAGAGCGAACGCGAGGACTACAAGGATTAGACCTAACGAACCCGAGTCGTTGTTGTCGCGCCGTCCCGATCTTCCCCCGAACCACATGAACCGCATCCCCAGGTCAGCCATTAGCGCTATCGCTCCGACGGCGGTTATGGCAATCGTGGTGACAAGGATGTCGTAGTTCTTCACGTGGCTCAGTTCATGAGCGAGAACGCCCTCGAGTTCTACGCGATTCATCTGTTCGAGGAGCCCCGTCGTAACTGCAAGCGCCGCGTGCTTCGGGTTACGTCCGGTAGCGAATGCGTTAGGTGCCGGATCGTCGACAACATAGAGACGCGGTTTTGGAAGACCGGCGGCAATGCATAGACCTTCGACGAGGTTGTGATAGCGCAGATACTCCTGACCGTCGGCGAGCTTGGCGTGGCTAGAAGCAAGGGCGACTTTGTCGGAGAAGAAGTAGGAGCCCCAAGCCATTGCGATCGCGATGATGATCGCGATCGCCGTGATGCCGAAAACGGAGCCTCCTCCAGACAACAGCACACCAAGAGCTGTCGCTACGACGGCGATCAATAAAACGAATGCAAAAAGGAGTAGGAACGTACGCCGTTTGTTGCGCGCGATTTGCTGGTACATATCCATAGCGACGTGAGACGGCCCGATGGCCGTCTAGAACTCGACCTTGACCGGACCAGTTGCCTCGGGGTCACCCTCGAAGTATTCCCTGACCACGAAGTGGAAGACCTCGGCAATCATGTTGGACGGCACCGATTGAATCTTGGTGTTGTAACTAAGCACGGTGTCGTTATAGAACTGCCGTGCATATGCGATGCGATCCTCGGTAGAGGTCAGTTCCTCCTGCAGGTTTAGGAAGTTCTGATTCGCCTTGAGGTCCGGATACTGCTCCGCAACCGCAAACAAACTCTTGAGAGTTCCAGACAACATATTTTCAGCCTCGGCCTGCTGGCCTGGCGACCCGGACTCTTGGGCTTGCATCGCATTGGACCTTGCGGCAGTGACGGCCTCGAAAGTAGATTTCTCGTGTGCCGCGTAACCCTTGACGGTCTCGACGAGGTTCGGGATCAGGTCATAGCGGCGTTTCAGTTGAACGTCTATCTGGGAATACGCATTATCGATTCGATTGCGTGTCCGTACGAGTCCGTTGTACGCGAGGACCGCGTATGCAAGAAGTAGGACCAGGACTACGACTACCACGACGATTATTCCAGTCATCCTTCGCTCCTAGCGATTGAGGTCTGCATTGCATCGTAGGCGCGGCGCCTGCTTGGGCATCGGCACGGGCATCGGCACGGGTAAAAGTGTTCTCAGCCGAGCGCGATCGCACTTTCGTATATCGGAACGTACCGAGCCGCCACCTTGGCTAGGGAATGTTGGGACGCACGTATCCGACCAGCGGCGATTAGGCGGCCCCTGAGTGCTTCATCGTCCAACACCCGTTGCAAAGCGAGACGAAGTGCCGCGGAGTCTCCTGGCGGAACCATCAGTGCCTCCTGGTCGGGTGTAGCTACGTTGCGGTACCCGGCAATATCCGATGCGACGACGGCGGTCCCGGCGGCCATTGCTTCGAGCAGAACTATCCCGAAAGATTCTTGACCAAGCGATGGTGCGCAGAACACGGTGGCGCCATTCATGCGCGAAGCCCGTGCGGAATCCGAAAGCCGTCCAACCCACTCTGTTGCTGGCGTTGCGCGCGCCTTCAACTCGGCTGTTTCAGGCCCGTCGCTGCCGACCCACAGAACCGCGTCCCGCTCGACTCCCTCCCACGCGTCGAGAAGCACACCCAATCCTTTGCGTGGTTCGTGCCGACCTAGGAAGAACACCGATGGCACCGGCGATGGATGTGGTTCCGCTTTTGCAAGATCATCGACAGCGACTCCGTTTGGAACCAGAACGTATGAGCCACCCAATGCTTCTTCAACCAAACGCTGAGCATCAGGGGAAACGGCGGTGCGAATCGTCAAGCGCCGTGCCGCGCTCACTGCAACTTTCTTCAGTGCCCTGTACCCAGCGTGTCCGTTTTCACTAGCGGCATGAAAGGTTCCGACCTTCGGCACCTGGGATCCGAGGAGCGCAGCGCTGGTGGGACCTGGAACAAGAGGCTCGTGAAGGTGGAGTACGTCCGGTTCGAAACGCCGAATAGCTTCGAGCGTGTGTTCCGAGGCGCTCTTTTGGTCGCTCGCCATAGGAGAAATTGAACCGTTGGTCTCGATCCGAGCGCTCGGGCCAGTCGTTATGACACCCGGTTCAGGAGGAGGACCATCGCAAGGTCCGATCACGCGCGCGTCAAGGCCTCGCTCCCGGAGCGAGCGCGCTAACCCAAGCACTTGGCCTTGCACCCCACCTGGTACCGACAACGAATATGGCGAGATGATCGCGACTCGAATCATCTCGCATTCAAGTCGTGGTCGGACGGCCAGTTGGGTTGCATGACATGCCACTGCTCCGGTGCAATTCGAATTAGGTCTTCCATATTTCGAGCTACATCTCGCATTACTCGCGCAACATCGTCGCGGAGTCGCCCTTCACGTTGCACGTTTAATGGTGCGCTAAAGCGAACGAAGTGGCGACCATGTTCACGGAAATAAGCACCCGCGACGATCAGGGGTGCGCCAGTACGGAGCGCGAGAACCGCAGGGCCGGCGGGAAGTGTCGTCTCCTCGCCAAAGAACATTACGGGGACTCCCCCGCCTACGAGATCCCGATCAGACAAGAGCCCCACGACACCATTTGCGCGTAAAGCGTTCAATATTGCTGCGCCCGCCTCTTGACCAAGTGGCACGATCTCCATTCCTATTGCACGCCTAGTCTGGGCAAACCATTCGAAAAGTTCTGGAGGGTTTACCTCTTCTACCACCACAGTTGATGGCACACCGGTGCTCGCAAGCCATGCGGCTGCTACATCAAATCCGCCGAGATGAGGTAACGCCACTACTACGCCATTCCCAAGCGCAAGCGCGTCGGTTATGTGCTGCACTCCTTCCGCGTCGACTATCCCATCGAGTCGATTGCCATCTGCACTCGCGAGTCGCGGGAGACGAAACAGCTCTATCCAATACCTACCGTAAGACGCGAAGGTGTTCGACACCGCCATTTGAAGTGCGAAGCCGCGCAACTGATTGTCCGTTGCACGACGGAGGTTTCGCTCGACAACGCGCCGTTTCTTCGGGACGAAAAAGGCTGCAGTGCGGCCAAGTATTTGAGCCAAGCGAGTAGCCACTCCACGAGGCAGAGCATTGGCAACTGCGGAACCGCCGCGGTACGCGAAATAAGACGCCTTATCGAGCACTCTCGGCTAAGGCCGACTACGCCGTGCTGCCCGCGCTTCTCGACGTTGTACCGCGCCGGGGCGAGGTTCGCGCCAACGCGCGATTACTGCGGAACGCGGACCTTCCGACCTGGGGCGACCTAAGGAACTTTGAGGCCGATAGGTCAGCAGGCGCGGCAATGGGGGAAGGTCGGAAGCTTGGCGCCACACCTTGATGAACCGATGCACCGCGGTAATCGTCATCAGAACGACCATGATCCAGAGCACAGGGACCAAAATGTCGAATGCCAGTCCAACCCCCAGCATCACCATTCGTTCGGCGCGTTCCATGATTCCACCCTTGGCCGAATATCCAAGGGCTTCGGCGCGCGCGCGTTCGTAAGAGATGAGCATCGCGAGCGAAGCAGCACACATCGCGAGGATCGGAAGGTAGGCGGACTCACCAGCGAGATACCAGGCGACTCCCCCAAATACCAAGCAGTCAGAAATGCGATCTGAGACGGAATCGAAGAATGCCCCCCGAGGAGTCGCCTTACCACTATTCCTAGCGACCACGCCATCGAGAAGGTCGGTGAGGCCAGAAATGACCAGCGCGACTACTGCCCAAACGAGAAACCCAGACGCGATCAACAGCGCGGTGCATATCGACGCTAAAAGTCCGATGACCGTTAGAAAATCTGGCCCGATACCAACACGCTGAAGCGCGTTGCCCATCGGTCCAAGCGCTCGAGCAACCGAGGCGCGTAGGCGACCATCAAGCATCTACAGCGCTCCTTCCTTATGCTCGCGACTGTTATACAACGCTACCACCCGAGCAAAGCAAAGTGATGGCCCCTAATGCGTTCCGGTCACCGGATCTGCGCCCCTCGAGGCCCATAACCACCCAATGGTGCTGGGGTCCTCCTCGGCAGACTGGAGGCCACCTTCTGGTGATTTCCCCGACGGTCGATGTGAGCGTCACCTGCTTCGATGGCAATCAGCAGCCTGTAGATTCTTCCGAGATGGCATTCAAAACGGCCGCTACGCATTCGCACTACGACCTGGTGCCGTCACATGTAACGGACCGGTTCGCGCGAGCCGGGGCGGGATGATCTATCGCCACTCCATCGCATCAACCAGCAACCCTCGACGCTTCAGGAACCAATACCGCGGCGGCTTCAGGGTCGAGTTACCTTTCGCATGTACCCGCGCTGGACGGTATACGGGCCTTAGCTGTCATTGCAGTCTTGTTCGCACATGGCGAGTTCGACCACGATCCCACGGGTTGGGCCGGAGGTGGATTCATTGGCGTAGATATATTTTTTGTTCTCTCTGGATATTTAATAACGACGCTTCTGCTGCTTGAACACAACAGTGTAGGAAGCATCGCAGTCACGCAATTCTGGTGGCGTCGGGCGAGACGATTATTGCCAGCACTTTTCGTCTTGCTAATCGGTACCGCTTTGTTCGCTGCCGTGATCGCACGCGACTACAGGCTGAGTGAGATTCGATCGCAAGCCTTAGCCACTTTCTTCTATGTACAAAACTGGATAGTGATCGGCAGTACTTCACCGGAAAGTTCTCCACTAAGCCACACCTGGTCGCTCGCTATTGAGGAACAGTGGTACCTGGTTTGGCCTCTTGCAATGCTCGTGATCCTGCGTTTGACGGGAGGTCGGTTGCGGCCACTTCTCGGACTAATTGCCGTGGCCGCGGTCGGTTCAGCCGCGGCAATGTTTTCTTTGTTCGATCCCCATGATCACGCCCGCGCGTATTACGGGACAGACGCCCGCGTTCAAGCACTACTCATCGGAGCGGCACTTGCTGTTATTTATTTACGCGCGCCAAGAGATCTGCCGCGTCGATCCATGCTGGTACTTGAAACGACCGGACTTCTGAGCGTCGCCTTCCTCGTCGTTGTAGTCGGTAAAGCGAATGTTGAGGATGCGTTCCTCTATCGGGGCGGGATGCTTGTGATTGCACTGGCTTCGGCATTACTCATTGCCGCGTCGATCCAAGAGAAAAGCCCCGTGCTCGGGAGGGTTCTCTCCTTTACTCCGCTCACCGCGATTGGAATAATTTCTTACGGCCTGTACCTGTATCACTGGCCGATATATCTCTGGCTGAACCCTTCGCGGGTCGGCTTATCGGGATACTCGCTGCTTGTATTGCGCCTTGTGGTCACCGGCGTTGTGGCGACGGCGTCTTACTTCATCGTCGAGAAACCGATTCGTCGAGGCGCACTCTCCAATCGGCGCCTCCTGATACTGGCCCCGATTGCGGCAACTGCAGTTCTGGTATTGACGATCATCAGTACCGCGGCAGCGCGGGGAACGACCGTTAACGAAATTGCGGCTGCAGGTTTCAAACGCCTTGCCAACAACACTCCGGAAGGCTCGGACCGCGTGCTCGTTGCAGGCGACGGTCTCGCGTTCAGCCTAGGTAACGCTGTCGGAGGTCCATTTTCGGATCTCGGTATTTTCGGAACTACTGCAAGCGTCTTGGGGTGCGGGATTGCTGACGGGCAAGCAATGATTGATGGGTACATCACCAGGCCAGTCAAGTGCAGTGCCCGATATTCCGTTTACCGAAACGGAGTCGAGCATTTCGATCCGAAACTGAGTGTGTTGATGTTGGGAGGCGCAGAAGCCTTCGATCGCGTTGTCGACGGCAAAACGCTGCTTGCCGGTACCCCTGACGCAAGTGCGTATTTACGAATGCAACTCGACAAAGCGCGTCGCGTTCTAACCGGAAACGGCGCGCACTTCATCTTGACTACAGTGCCGTGCCCCGTAACGACGCCCACGTCGCCGCCTGGGGTCTTGGCTGTGCAACAAGACCGCGCTAGGTACGTTTGGCTCACGAAGGTGTGGCGAGATTATGCGTCCGAGCACCCCAAAGATGTGACGCTCCTGGATCTGGAACCGTTGCTTTGTGTCGATGGACTGCCGACTGCGAAAGACGGTATTCCGCTTCGCACGGCAGCCGGCCTTACGCCTAGCGGTGCACGTTTGGTATGGGAGCAACTAGCGAACGACGTGGCAAGCTCAACCAAGACCGAACTGTGACCAATCCTCTGGGTTCACTTCGGTGTAGTCGCCCATGACGGAGCCGTCTACGCCATCACATTCGACAAGGCCTCGCATACTCGGCGGTTCGTCTGCCGAATACAGGAGAATCCTCCACGCCGGGCGGCTTCTAAGGCCGTACCACGCCAACTGCGCGGAAGCATGTCCCACGGGGAACCCAACTGAGCGACTCGCAATGGCCAACGCGTCGGTCTCGTTGATACGGAGGTGCCAACCGGCGACAAAGTGATACACCCCGATGCCAAGGAAGAGAACTCCGGCAGCGAACAGACCCGTATTTCCACTCTGCGCCCACTGTGCGACGCAACCGACCGCGACCACAAGGTAGATGGTGCCAGCGATACGTCGCTTCGCAATATCAGGAAACACCATCGGCCCGACTAGGCCTGTTGCGTCGAGGTCGTCAGGAAGTTGGTCGAAGTGTTCAACGGCGCTTTCGGGAGGTACTTCGGGGACCCGTTCCGGAGGGTGCTCGGTGCCTGCAGTGTCGTCGTTCATGAGCAGCGATCCTAAGTGTCGTGGCCAAGCGGTCGCGAAAGGTTCCTCAAATAAATCTTGATTAGAACTTCATCTAGCGAACAAATATTCGCACAATGGGTCTAGTTGACTGCGCCCCTTCTTTCGGTACACGCGTGTGATCAATCACCGTCGTGGTCGGCCTTCCAACGGGCACCGAACCCGGATTCCCGAATGTCCCTTACGCCACCGGTGACACCACCGGGGTGCATTCTGCGACAAATACCCGGCGGTTGGGGTTTGGATATTTGCTACCTCGGCCAGGACTTTGTTAGGCGTTCGTAACTCTTTGCTAGTGCTTCCGGAAGAACGCGTACTTCGGCGATCGCCGTCATGAAGTTTGTATCTCCACTCCAGCGTGGCAGCACGTGTACATGGAGATGCCCTGGTATTCCCGCGCCAGATCCGCGCCCGAGATTCGCACCAACGTTGATCCCGTCCGGACTAAACGTACGTTCAATTGCAACCGTTGCTCGCCGCGTCGCACTCATCACTTCATTTGCTTCCGAGTCAGATAGTGCAGCGAGCCGCGCTTCGTGACGAATCGGCACCACCATGACGTGCCCCGATGTATACGGATAGGCGTTCATCACCGTAAAAGTCTCTTCGGTGCGTTCGAGAATCATCGCCTCGTGATCGCCCATCGTGACCAACGCGCAAAACAAGCACTCCCCCGCCGCCATCGAGGCCGAGGATGCTTCAGCGACGTATTCAGACCTCCATCCAGCCCAGAGGTGATCGAATCCCATGCCCTCAGCCGCGTTCCGCGACTTGACTAGCTAGTCGACCCACGAACTCCTCGAGCGCGATGGCGCGTTCCGGCGTATCGGCGCCGCGCGCATTGACGCCTACCGTCCCTGCTTCTGCGTCTTCATCGCCGACTACCAACACGAAGGGAACCTTTTGGGTTTTCGCACGCCGCACACGGTTGCCCAGGGTGTCATTATGCGCATTCAAAATCTCTGTTCTATAGCCGTCGGTTTTGAGGCGTGTTGCGACAGCCGACGCATAGTCCTCATGTCTATCCGCAACTGGAAGCACGCTCACTTGCACCGGAGATAGCCATGCGGGGAATGCCCCCGCGTAATGCTCGAGCAGAACAGCAAAGAAGCGCTCTATCGATCCGAACAATGCGCGATGGATCATTATCGGACGATGCTTGTCGTTGTCGGATCCCACGAAATTCAGATCGAAACGAGCAGGCAGTTGGAAGTCCAATTGAATCGTTGACATCTGCCAAGTACGGCCAATCGCATCTCGGGCCTGCACCGAAATCTTGGGACCGTAGAAAGCACCGCCACCCTCATCCATGACGAGATCTAGGCCCATGGGCTCGGCTGCCCGCCTCAGCGCATCCGTCGCCTCATCCCATTCGACTTCTGTGCCGATTGCTTTCTCCTTTGGCCGCGTCGACAATTCAAGGTAGAAGTCGTCGAGCCCAAAATCTCGCAAGAGGCCGAGAACGAACGTCAGCGCCCGTTGCACTTCTTCCACCATTTGCTCACGGGTGCAAAAGATATGCGCATCGTCTTGAGTCATCCCTCGCACGCGAGTTAGCCCGTGCACCACGCCGGACTTCTCGTATCGATACACCGTTCCAAATTCGAATAACCGCATCGGCAACTCGCGATAACTGCGCGTGTGGCTCTTAAAGATCAAAATGTGGAACGGACAGTTCATTGGCTTGAGGTAGTAGTCCGTCTCCCCATCTAGGTGCATGGGCGGGAACATGCCTTCCGCGTACCACTCGAGATGCCCGCTTGTCTCGAATAGCTGTGACTTGGTGATGTGTGGCGAATTGACGAACTCATACCCACCATCGGCGTGCCTCTGACGTGAATAGTCCTCCATCAGGCGGCGCACAGTTCCTCCTCGTGGGTGAAATACCGCGAGACCGGAACCGATTTCTTCAGGGAACGAAAATAGATCGAGGTCAAGCCCAAGTTTGCGGTGGTCGCGCTTCTCGGCCTCCTCGAGTCGGTGGAGGTGAGCAGCTAGCGCCTTGCCATCTTCCCATGCAGTTCCATAAATACGTTGAAGTTGTTGGCGCTTCTCATCTCCGCGCCAATATGCACCAGCGACTCGTGTCAACTTGAATGCACCGAGTCGCGCGGTCGTCGGTACATGTGGCCCGCGACAAAGATCCACATAAGCGACGGTGCCATCCGAGCGCACGTTCTCGTAAACGCCGACAGTTCCGTCACCTCCGACTTCCTCAGAATCGTCGTCCTCCGCTGTCCCTGCGGTGACGTTGCGAATGATCTCAACCTTGTACGGCTGGTCCGCGAATAGTTCCAATCCGCTCTGTGCGTCGTACTCCTTACGAACAAAGGTCTGGTCTTCGGCCGACAGCTCGCGCATGCGCGCCTCGATGCGCTCGAGATCGGCATCATTGAAGCGAGTTTCATTCGGCAACTCGAAGTCGTAATAAAAGCCATCCGCGATCGCGGGACCGATCGCGTACTTCGCGCCTGGGAATAGATCGAATACGGCTTGCGCCATGAGGTGGGCAGCCGAATGCCTCAACACCTCGCGCCCTTCGTCCGACGCAGCCGTGACGATCGCAATAGAGGAGTCTCCTGTAATCGGTCGCGACAGATCGACTACCTCGCCATCGACGATCGCGGCCACAGCCGCTTTTGCAAGACGCGCTCCGATGGAGGCCGCGACGTCCGCACCACTACTTCCTGATTCGTATTCGCGGGTAGAACCATCGGGCAGAGTCAGGGTGATTAACGCATTGCTTGACATTGCGGGACAGGCTACCGGTGGTCGTCCCGCATTTCGGACACGTTAGAGCGGTGAAGCACCGTGTGCGATTGGGCGGTCGAGCGAGACGCCGAGCAATGCGCTCAGTTCGGCGAGCGCTGCTGGTGCCGTCGGATCTTCACCACCCGAAAGAATCGCGTCGGCAAATTCACCCAGAGCGTCTAGCGCCGTAGGCGCATCCAGGTCTGCATCGATCGCCGCACGCACTCTGTCGGCAAACGGTTTCGAATCTGGACCGTCGGGAGAAGCCACTGCTGCGAGAAGCCGGTGCAACAATGCATTGCCGTCCTGGATATCGGTGTCGTACCACTCAAATCCCGAGCGGTAGTGGTGTCCCATCAAAGCGAGCCGGATCGCCCGAGGGTCCGCCACCTTCAGCAGTTCACTCACAAACACCAAATTGCCTAGCGACTTGCTCATCTTTTCGCCCTCGTATGCGACCATCGCCGAATGCATCCAGTGGCCGACGAAGGGCCGCCCAGTCAGGGATTCGCTCTGTGCAATCTCACATTCGTGATGCGGAAATATCAAGTCTGTTCCACCACCATGCAAGTCAATCGTCTCGCCGAGTTCCTGCATCGCCATCGCGGAACACTCGATATGCCAGCCAGGGCGACCCATGCCGAAAGGTGCCTGCCATGCGGGTTCGTCGTCGAGGGAAGGTTGCCAAAGTACGAAATCGAGCGGATCGCGCCGGTGAGGATCCTCAGGGTTGCCTCCCCGTTCGCGTGCAAGTTCAATCATTTGGTCGCGGTCGTAGTGCGACAACTCGCCGAAGCGTGGAAATGTAGAAATATCGAAGTAGACGCTGCCAGCCGCGATATAGGCATTGCGACTTTCAAGAAGTCGCTCGACAGTCGCGATGATCTCGTCGATCGTTTCGGTCGCTCGCGGCTCAGCAGTCGGTGGACGCATTTCAAGTGCTTCCATGTCGGAGTGGAAGCGGGCCATTTCCTTTGCCGCCAACTCCAAATACGGGATACCTAGTTCGCGCGCCTTCGGGAGAATGGAATCATCAACGTCTGTCACGTTGCGCACCATTGAAACCTTGTGGCCGAGATCCTCGAGCCGCCGGATCAGTAGGTCGTAGGTGAGATAGGTCGCAGCGTGGCCTAGATGCGTCGAGTCGTACGGCGTGATACCGCAGACATACATCTGAACATGCGGCCCTGGCTCGAAGGGCTTTATCGCACGTTGTGCTGTGTCATAGAGATGCATCGCCATCGGTGGCTGTCCTTCAGATCCCGCTGAATCGCAGGCCCGCTCGTACCTTGTGTCGAATGTTCACCGTGAGCATCACAGCTGCAAATGTTTCCATGCCGACGGCATTCTCTAACGAGCCGCCATCAAAAGCTCGCAGATCTGGAATGGCGCGAATGATTTCCATCAGCGTTATGCGAGCGCCTTCGTCGTCACCGCAAGCAACAACATCGCTCTCCATCTTTTCATCAAGATTGACGAACTCTGCCGCCGGAACAAGATGGAATGACGTCACCACTTTTGAACGCCACAGTTGCGCTTGCATTTCCTTCGCTATTGATCCGTGGGGCGGAAGAACTGCATTGAACTCTGTCCCGCTGCGCACGAGATTGTTCGCCATAGAGACAACGATCTTGCCTGCCAGTTCCTCGGAGAGTTGACGTGACGTGGTCAGCGCGGCATCTGCTTGAACTGCTAGCACCACAACATCAGCCGCGCACGCACCCCGATTGTCTGCGGGTTTAACTCGCGACACACGGTCTCCCCACATATCGGAGAGTTCGGCCACAACGGCTTCAGCCTTCGAGACATCACGTGAACCTGCCAACACGTCGAACCCGACATCGCTCAAGCGCGCTGCCAAGCCACGTCCGGCGGGACCCGTTGCACCCAACACTCCGATCTTCACGGGCGAAATAATGGCACGGACACTCTGCAGCGCTAGAAACTCTCCAAGCAACCACGTAGGAGTCCTCGTGAAATTCGGAATGATTTTCGCCAACGTCGGCGCGTTCGTCGAACCCGAAGCGGCCGCTGGCCTCGGAAACTTGGCGGAGGAAGTAGGCCTCGAATCGCTTTGGACCGTTGAACATGTACTCGTGCCGACCGACTACGCACCTGAGTACCCATATTCCAAGACTGGCAAAATGCCGGGAGGCGAAGATGCCCCAATACCCGACCCGTTGATCTGGCTCACATTCGTAGCAGCACACACAGAACGCGTCCGCCTAGCAACAGGAATCTTGATACTCCCCCAGCGCAATCCGATCGTGCTGGCGAAAGAAGTTGCGACCCTTGATGTGCTCTCGCACGGTCGCGTGACTCTAGGAATTGGCGTTGGCTGGTTGCGCGAGGAGTTCGACGCGCTCGGCGTGCCCTTCGAGGAACGTGGAAGACGCACGGACGACCATGTTGCTGCACTCCGCGCATTGTGGTCCGGGGCATCTGTTGATTTTCATGGCGAGTTCACATCGTTTACGGGTGGGAACTCTTTCCCTCAGCCGGTTCAACCGGGAGGCATTCCAATCGTCGTCGGAGGACACACGGAAGCCGCGGCCAAACGTGCGGGTCGCATCGGTGACGGGTTCTTTCCGGGTAAAGGCGATCCATCCCACCTCATCGCGGTCATGCGCGCCACAGCCATCGAGTACGGACGTGATCCCGATGCAATTGAAATCACCAGAGGCGGAGCACTCGATCTCGAGGGCGTAAAGAAACTTGCGGATGAGGGCGTAGACCGGATCGCGATTCCGCCCATGGGGTTCGACCTCGCAACATTGCGCGAGAACCTGTCACGCTTCGCCGACGATGTGATTGCCAAGAGCTAGCCGATTCCTTGCAAGTCAGACGATGCAATCTGGACCGAGAAGCACTCGCAGTTCCCCGAACAGACCGTTTCTGTCGCTGACAAGATATTCGTCGCCAAAACGCAACACCGTCGTCCGCTCGGAAGTTTCGAGATGAACAAAGACGGGACTGTCTCCCGGGTGCAGCGCCAGGAGCTCCTGCAGCTCAATAATTTTTGAATCGTTGAGCACGCCCTGTTTTACGCGCAATCGGACCGGGTTACCTCCATCGGTCACAAATTCAGGACGGCTGATCTCCATTGCCACGATCTTTGGAGTGTCTTCTCGCGCGTCTAATCGTCCCTTGAGGCAAATGATTGCGTCTTCTTCGAGCAGATCGCCGTAGGTCGCCATTGTTTTCGGAAAGACCATAACCTCGAGCGCAGCGCCGAGATCTTCAATGACGAAGTTGGCCATGGCTTCGCCGCGCTTTGTGTATTTACGCGCGAGCGCAGTCACGACTCCACCGACCGTTCTCAGTTCACCCTCTCGAAGTTCCTTGAACTCAGAAAGCGTCGAGTCGACGTAGCGTTTCATCGAACGCTCTACGCCCATCAATGGATGATCCGAGATATACAAACCGAGCATTTCTTTTTCGAATGCCAGCTTTTGCATCTTCTTGAATTCGGTATCAGGAATTTCGATTCTGGCAAAGCCCATAAGGTCATCCTTCGCATCGCCACCGTCGCCGAAAAGCGACATGATCCCCGCGGCATGATCCCGGCGGCGCACCATCGCTTCCTCGATGATCGGCTCATAGGCAATCGTTAAGCCCTGCCGCGCGTGCCCGAGCGAGTCGAAGGCACCGGCCTTCACCAGTGACTCAATTGTGCGTTTGTTCAATGCCGATTGATCGACTCGATCGCAGAAGTCATAAAAGTCCACAAACGGGCCGCCAGCGACACGCTCTTCGATGATTTTGCCGACTACGCCTTCTCCCACGTTGCGCACGGCCGACAGTCCAAACCGAATTGCAGTGTTTTCGGTAGCCGCGCCTTCTTCGGATCTCACCACAAAATCTGATTCAGAGGAGTTCACGTCGGGTACGAGGACCGCGATTCCGAGTTGACGACTTTCGTTTAGATAGACCGCCGACTTGTCCTTGTCGCCCTTAACCGTGGTCAATAAAGCAGCAAGGAATTGCGTTGGGAAATTCGCCTTTAGATAAGCCGTTTGATACGCAACGAAGCCATACCCGACCGAGTGAGACTTGTTGAATGAATAGTCGGCGAAAGGCTCAATGATGTCGAAGAGTTTCTTGCCGAGATCACGTCCGTACCCCTGGGCCTCACAGCCGTCTATGAACTTGGAGCGTTCCTTCGCGATCAACTCGCGAATCTTCTTCCCGGTTGCCTTGCGCAGGTTGTCCGCTTCTTCTAGCGAGTAGCCGGCAAGCTTTTGCGACACACGCATCAATTGCTCTTGATAGATCATCAAACCAAACGTCGGTGCGAGAATCTCTTCAAGATCAGGATGGTCGTACACGACCGGCGCGCGTCCGTTCTTTCGATCCGCGTACGCGGTATGCATCTTGGCGCCCATAG
Organism: Bifidobacterium breve; assembly: GCA_945865605.1. Lineage (GTDB taxonomy): Bacteria > Actinomycetota > Acidimicrobiia > IMCC26256 > JAENVU01 > SHUZ01. The sequence continues at coordinate 2,475 of CAMBEL010000024.1, read as the reverse complement.
GACCTGGCCGATACAGCGCGACAAGCGCGGCAATGTCTTCGAACCGTGACGGCGCAAGTGAGCGGATTAGAGCGCGCATCGGTGCACCTTCGAGTTGGAATACTCCGATCGTGTCGCCGCGACGCAAGAGGTCGAAGGTCTTTGGATCATCTAACGCGACGTTGTCGATGTCTGGGCGGCTACCGGTAGTCAGGTCAATTAATTCGAGCGAGATATCGATTACATCGAGAGTCCGCAGGCCCAGAAAGTCCATCTTCAGTAGTCCGAGGTCTTCGACACCATGCATCTCGTATTGCGTAACGATTGGCCCGACCGAAGACTCACCCTTCGGGTCCGGTTTACGTTGAACCGGTAAATATTGCGTGAGCGGCTCGCGCGTGATGACAACAGCGGCGGCGTGTATCCCGTCTTGCCGACGAAGGCCTTCAAGCCCCTTAGCTACGTCTATGACGCGCTTGGCTTCTTCGTCGGTCTCGTACAGCGAGCGGAGTTCTGAGGCCGCCTTATACCCGTCCGCATATTTCTCCTGACGCTCGAAACACGCCCCAAGAGGCGTGTCGCGACCCATGACGAGTGGTGGCATAAGGCGTGCGATCTTGTCTCCGAGCGCGTAGGGGTAATCAAGGACCCTGGCGGCATCCCGAACAGCCGCCCGCGCCTTGATTGTCGCGAACGTGATCACCTGCGCGACATGGTCGGAGCCATAGCGGTCCGCCGCGTACTTGATCATCTCGCCGCGGTAACGCGAGTCGAAGTCCATATCGATATCAGGCATTTGCTTACGGCCCGGATTAAGGAAACGCTCAAAAAGCAAGTCGAACCGGATCGGATCAATTTCGACAATACCCAGGCAATACGCAACACAAGATCCCGCCGCGCTCCCACGCCCAGGCCCAACACGTATCCCTCGAGACCGCGCATATCGGACTAGATCCCACACGACGAGGAAGTAAGCAGCGAACCCCATCGACTCGATCACCGTCAGTTCGGATTCGATCCGTGCGAGCGTCGCCGCATCTGCGACAGCCCCATATCTCTGCGACGCGCCAGCCAAAGTCAACTCGCGTAGGTATCCAATCTCAGTTTGACCTTCGGGTACATCGAAACTTGGTAACACGGGTTGGCCAAACTCGATCTCAACATTCGCACGCTCGGCTATCCATAGCGTGTTGTCACACGCTTCCGGCACGTCAGAGAACAACGCACGCATCTCAGCTGCGGTTTTTAGAAAGTGCTGATCGCTAGAAAACTTGAAGCGTTTTGTTTCGTGGATCTTCGCTCCGGTCTGCACACAAAGAAGGGCGTCGTGAGACTCTGCGTCATGTTGATGGGTGTAGTGGCTGTCGTTGGTCGCTAAGAGCGGAGCATCGAGCGCTCGTGCAATTTGAAGCAACTGCGGATTCGTTTGGAGTTGTTCGGGTATTCCGTGATCTTGGATCTCAACGAACATATTTTCGCGTCCGAAAATGTCTTGTAGGCGCGCCGCTATTTTTAGAGCTCCCGGTTCGTCGCCTTTCAGCAAGGCTTGAAGCACCTGCCCGCCGAGGCAGCCGGTTGTAATAATCAATCCCTCATGGTGTGCTTCGAGTAGCTCCCAATCGACCTTCGGCTTTTGGTAAAAACCCTCTAGGTACGCGCGACTCGAGAGTTGAATCAGATTGCGATATCCGGTATTTGACTCAGCCAACGCGGTGAGGTGGTAGTACGCCTTGCGTCCGCCCTCGACCTCGCCTCCCGAGTCATCGACGGTGCTGCTCTTACGTACTGGTCGTTCAGTGCGGTGTTCGAATGCCTGGTAAAGCTCGGAGCCGATTACCGGATTGAGGCCGACTTCACGCGCGGCTGCGTACAAGGCGAGCACCCCGTACATGTTCCCGTGATCCGTGATTCCAATTGCCGGTTGACCATCTGCCGCAGCAGCAGCCACGACATCGCCGACCCGCGATGCGCCGTCGAGCATCGAGTACTCGGTATGTACATGTAGGTGCGAGAAAGATCGGGCCACGGTTCGCAGTGTAGGCCTTGTCTTACACGTATGTAATTTTCCACAGGTCCATGTGTAAAGGCCGTGGAAACCCTGTGGAAACCCTGTGGACAGCTTGTGGACTACCCGGGGTCTACGTGTGGAAAACCTGTGGATGACGTGTGGAAAACCGCTATTTAGACGCTCTTCCTCTGGCCGCCAAGAGTGGGACGTACATTTCCGCAGCCGTGAACGAGCCGTGCGCTCCAACCAAGTTCGCCTCACCCGGGAATTGCGGATCCACGAAAGCGGCGGTGCCTTTCGCGGCAAGTACCACGTCACCCAAGCGACGTCGAATATTGCTGGAAGCGGGCTTGGGTCCAAGCCACCCACCTTCTAGCAACTCGTCGCGCTCCATCACCCACGCGTCACCACCGAATCTCTCGCGCGCTGCCTCGCTAAGGGCTGCCGCACCACCGCGCGGAGCAGTTACCCACCGGAACCGACCTTCA
>CAMBEL010000023.1 GCA_945865605.1 Bifidobacterium breve | reverse complement strand
GTATGCAGAACTGCGCATATTGACGGACCGCATTGCACATGGGCTTGCTGCACGTGGAGTAGGTGATGGTGATGCGGTAGGCGTATTCCTGCCGATGCTTCCAGAGACCATTGCGACCGTTATGGCCGTCGCGAAACTTGGCGCAATCTTCCTGCCGGTGTTTTCCGGCTATGGCGCAGAGGCAGTTGCGGTGCGCCTCAACGACGCGGCAGCGAAAGTACTTGTCACCGCCGACGGCACGACAAGGCGCGGACGCCTTGTACCGATGAAGGAGACCGCTGATGTGGCGGTCGCGTTGGTCGAGACCATCGAGACAGTCGTAGTTATCCCGCGGTTGGGCCGCGCAGATGCTCCGATGACGGCTGGGCGCGACGTGACATTGGATGAACTTTGCGACCTTGGACCGGGTATGCCGTTCGAACCGCTCGCGGTCGAGTCCGAGCACCCGCTTTTCGTCGCGTATACGAGTGGCACAACCGGGAAGCCAAAGGGCGCCGTGCACGTGCACGCGGGCTTCCTGGCCAAGATTGCCGAGGAAGCGGGTTTCCAAGCTGATTGTCGATCGCATGTTGATGGCAACGGCGGCCCAGGAGACACTCTCTTTTGGCTTACCGATCTCGGTTGGATCATGGGGCCATGGCAGATCTTCGGGACGCTTGCGTGGGGAGCAACGGTTTTCTGTTACGACGGCGCTCCCGATTTTCCAGGACCGGGCCGGATTTGGGAATTGGTGGAACGTCATGCAATCACGATCCTGGGTGTCTCACCTACGTTGATTCGATCGCTCATGGCCCATGGAAACGAACCCGTCGATGCGCATGACCTGTCGAGTCTTCGAGTCCTTTGTTCGACGGGGGAGCCTTGGAATGAAGGCCCCTGGGAGTGGTACTTCGAAACCATTGGGAAGCGACGGTGCCCGGTAATCAACGTCAGCGGCGGAACGGAAGTTGGCTGCTTTCTTGCGCCACATCCGGTTGAACCGATCTCGCCTTGTTCCCTCGGCGGTCCTGCGCTTGGTTGTGCAGTCGACGTCGTAGACGATGACTGCATGCCGGTACGCCAGAAAGTGGGCGAACTGGTTTGTCGTGCGCCTTGGCCTGCGATGACCCGCGGCATGTGGAATGACCCGCAGCGTTACATAGAAACTTATTGGTCGCGATGGCCAGGAGTTTGGTGGCATGGCGACTGGGCGTCGATAGATGAAACGGGACAGTGGTTTTTACATGGTCGTTCTGACGACACGATTAGCTTGGCGGGCAAGCGGCTCGGGCCAGCCGAAGTCGAGACAGTGCTCGTAGAACATGGGAGTGTTGTAGAGGCCGCCGCAGTCGGACTCCCACATGAGGTCAAGGGCGAAATGTTGGTTTGTTACGCAGTATTAGATGTGAATGCAATGCCAACCGATGATCTGCGTGCTGAACTTGCCGCTCGCGTGTCTGACCGTCTCGGAAAGTCGTTCCGTCCATCGCATGTGCGATTCACCAAAGCGCTTCCGAAGACGCGAAGCAACAAAGTGATGCGTCGCGCGATTCGCGCGGTGGCACTTGATGAAGATCCAGGAGACCTTTCTGGTCTTGAGGAACCAGGTGCGCTTGAGGCGATTGCGAACTGGGAGTGAACCTGCAGTGAGAAACAACGCCAAATCACGGATTGAGGGACCGAGAGTCCTACTTCGTCCGATGCGTAATGGCGACTTTGCCGCGTGGCGCGAAGTTCGTGTGCGGAACAAGGCGTGGCTAGACCCATGGGAGCCGAGGCCCGACGCGGGGACAACGGATCCTTCTGTCGACGCAGACGCGTATCGCGCGCGCTGCGCAGCATGGGATCGCCAACGACAGTTCGACGCCGCACATGGTTTTGGGCTTTTCTTAGTTGATGGCGAGCGATTTATTGGCGAGGTAAGCCTTGGAAGCGTGCAACGTGGACCGTTCCAATCAGCCCAACTTGGGTATTGGATCGACGAGGAATACGCAGGTCGAGGCTTTGTGCCCGAGGGAGTCGCCCTGGTGCTTCGCTTCGCGTTCGACGATTTAAGACTGCACCGAATCGAGGTGGCGATCGTGCCACGCAACGTTGCTAGTCGGAAGGTTGCCGAAAAACTCGGGTTGCGTTCTGAAGGAACGGCGGAGCGATTTTTACAGATCAATGGCGTGTATGAGGACCATGCCCGCTACGCGATTACATCGGAGGAATGGGAAGTCAAACGCACCAAGATCGAAGTGGGCTATCTCACCTGACCTCTATGCGCATCGGTAATCCGATCGCGTTATCGCGGTCCGAGGGGAACGAAACTCTCAACGAGACGTTTGAAGGGTCCGTCGTCGTCATTTGAAGTTCTTGCTTCGAGTGTATAGATGCGATCGGTAGCCAATACGAACCGCACGCGCCAAGTGGATCCGCCCTTCTCCATGACTATGTCCTTGACCCCCATGTCGATGAATGGCATCGACGGAGTCTCGACAACAATCTTTGCATTGTGAGCTTTGGCGAAGTCGGCCGCCGACTCCCTTAACGATTGTTTGAAGTTCTCTAGGGCTGTCTCTGGTATCGGTGCGCGTGTAACCGAGAATAGATAGTCGGGGCCCGGCGTACTCTCAACGCGTGTCACGTCGCCCAATGCCGACGGGGTGACATGTCGACGCCAGCGGCTAGGGAAAATAACCCCGAACTGGTCTTCGATCGACTCGTAGGTGACACCCTCGTCGCCGTCTGCGTATCGACTAACCAAGCTGCCTCCGTCTGGACGGATCAACTGATCCCATACGAACCATCCCGCCACTCCGATCACCAGAACCAAAGTTGCCCAAGCCGCGATAATCGTTAACAAATTCTTTCGCGAAGACCCAACCGGAATCGCTTCAGGTGGTTCGGCATTTTTGGGAGAAGTGGCTTCCCGTGACGTTTCTGTTTCTGTCACTCTGGCCTCGCGGGTTGGTTCATCGGGTGGAGCGTAGGCGTTCGGCAAAATAGGGTTGACGGAACGACCACACCTGGTGGTCAAGTTCGTATTGGACTGCGTCATCAAACCCGGGTTGCCACGGCGCCTTCCGCAGGGTGTCCTTCACGCGTGATGCGAGTTCGCGAGGTGCATCGGCCGCTCGGCTGGCGAGTTCTACTGCGCGATCTAGCAGTGCAGCGTCGGGGAGACACTCCCAAGCAAGACCGAGTTCAACGGCTCTAGGCCCAGTGAGGCGTTCTCCGAATAGGTTCATTGCGGCGGCGGCTTGGGGTCCAATTGCACGCTCTAGAAGCCAGACGTGTCCGCCTCCTGGGTGGAGACCGATTCGCATGAACCGGGCGTCGAATCGCGCTTTAGTACCAGCGAGCCTGAGGTCACATGCAAGTGCGAGGTTAAGTCCTGCGCCTACTGCGGGGCCGTTCACCGCTGCGATCGTCGGAAGCGGACAGTTGTATATCCGAAGGAACCCGTCATAGATCGATCTAACAGCACCGGGATCGTGTTCGCCGAGCTCCGTAAGGTTTCCTAGGTCGGCTCCCGAACAGAACGATGGCGGTGCACCGGTGACGACCAGAGCGCCGACCGACTCGTCGGTTTCGAGCTCTGCCGTTGCAGCAACGATCTCGTCGACAAGTGTTGGTGTCAATGCATTGCGTCTGTCGACATCGTCGAGGGTCAGTATCGCGACGCGCCCAGTTCGTTCAACGTGCAGAGTCATGGTGCGCCCTTAGGTGGTCGCGCCGTCGCGCACAACTGCAGGCGAGTGGCGGAAAAACGTTTCTACGTCACGTTCATATTGATAGGTCGGGTTCTTGTCGCCTATCGCAGTCTCCAGGCGGAGGCTCCGCGCGAAAGCATCGATCGTTCCAGCCGTGCTGTAGCGGTAGCGGAACCCCGCGCGCTTGAACGGGCTGTTGTCTACGCCGCGCCCGTAGCGAAGCAGCGACAGCACTTCCGGTGGGAGATCGAGGATACGCAAGAGTCGCAGAGGTTCAGCTGCCCAACTCGTCAAAAGCGGGGGCAATGGAACACGTCGTTTCCCGACTATTGCGCAAACTTCGCTCCATGGGACCGTGCCGTCTCCCGCGACGTTATAGGTGCCGGGTACGTCGTGAGTTGTGGCATATCCAAGGGCTCCGGTTACGTCGTCTTCGTGCACAAACTGGAGTCTTGGATCGAATCCGAGTATCTCTGGAACTACTGGGAGGCGCAGCGCTTTTGAGAATGGTGTTTCGATGTCGTCGCCGAGCACATTGCTGAAGCGCAATTTTGTGACGGTGACGTGAGGGTTGTCGATCGCAAAGTCCCGCAGGAATGCCGATGCATCTAACAGGGAACGTTCTACCCGCGTTTTCGGTGCCCGTGTGCGTTCCATCGGTTCTCTGAAGAAGTACGGATCTTGATAGTTCGCGCCGTATAGGAGTGTTGAACCTTTGACGATTACCTTGCGCACGGAACTTCCGCTGGCGCCTGCGGCCGCGAGCAAGTTCATTGTTCCGATCACATTGATCTCATGAAGAGCGCGACCAGACAACTCGGTAGAGTCGACCACGAGGTGGGTATGAAGGACCGTGTCTACCTGCGTGGCGCGCACGATACGGTCGAGAATTGAATAGTCGGAGTCGGCCTTTACAAACTCCGTGCGTTCCAGAGGTAGACGGGGTTCGGTCGTGTCTAGGCCGACGATCACATCTACGAAGTCGAGGGACTCGAGCCATTGCGCGAGGCGACTACCCCAAAACGTTCCGAGACCGGTGACGAGAACTCTCATGGGCGATCGATCCCCGCTCTCATCCCAGCCACACATTGCGCCGCGCCCGAAGCATCTCGTAGAGGGCCTCTTGAATCTGTTCGCGAATGCGTTCCGACTCGTCCATCACAAGTGCTCGTGGGTAACGCTCTTGGTTTGCGGGCACGTCAAAGTAAACGGGCGGAAGCACACGAATCTTGAACTTTGAAGGGAAGTAACCGAGAATTCCCGCGGGACCGAACGCGAGCATATTGGCGGTGATGGGGAAGTATGGGATGTTGAGCATCGCGGCGACGCTTCTGCTTTTGAACAGGGTTGGCATCGATTCTTCTGCGCCGACAACTGCGATCGGTATTACCGGCACTCCAGAGCGCATTGCAATTTCTACGAAACCGCCTCGGCCAAAACGGCGCAGGCGGTATCGGTCGCGAAATTGTTTTCCAGTGCCCTTTGATCCCTCTGGAAATACAAGCACTAGTTGTTTGTCGTCATGAAGTAGGCGGTATGCGTTGTCAGGGTGGGCGGGCACACCGCCGACGCGTGACCACAATGTACCTACGACGGGTAGCGACCGGAACAAGTATTCGGCCATCCCATAGACCGCGCGATGCAGCTCGGTTTCGATCCCATGCATGATCGCTGGCGCGTCCGAAGGGATCGCACCGGCATGGTTTGATACGAGTAACGCGCCACCATCTGTCGGCACGTTCTCGAGCCCTTCCCACTCGACGCGGAACCAGTACTTGTAGATCGGCGAATAAAGCGCGCGCGACAGGCCGCGTACGCGTTCGCTGCGGCCCCACGCGTCTACATCACCGCGTCGGATGAGGTCTTCGCCTGGCTCAAGGTCTAGGCGTTCCTCGTGAGGTACTGGAACGAGTGAAAGTCCGGGGCGATCCATCTCGGTCGAGAGGTCGACGATGGCCTCAGTGGCCTCTAGCGTCGTCACGTCGCGATCGTCTGAATGGCCGTCCACAACCAAGATGCAACCGCACTCTGGCCCCCTGCGCAACTCGCACCCAGAATCGAGTTGGCCAGCACTGTCACACCCTCGTGCGATGCTCCATGTGTGGATGGTGTATCGGCTTTGCGTTTCTCGTCGGTGGTTCAATTGGTTGGAGCCGCAGCGCGAGCCGCTGGTCTAACTGTGCCGTCATTTCGTAGCCCGCCAAGGTTGCAGGGTGAGCGTCGCACGATTCGTCGCTTTCGTGGCGGAACAGTGATCGCAGTACGAATTCGAGGGAGGGCCTACGACGATGTATTTATGGACATGGTCGAGGGGTTGCTCCTGGCCAACAACCTAGAAGGGGCGACCGCTAGATCGATGCGGGTCTCTCTCCTCGATTCCGTTCGCCAGGCGAATTCGGTCGAACTAGCCGAGTCGCCTGCGCCTAGCCTGTGCGCCGAAGCCCGGATGGCGGAACGGCAGACGCAGGCGGCTTAAACCCGCCGGCTCTGTAATGGAGCGTGAGGGTTCGAATCCCTCTCCGGGCACAAATCCCCGTGCGTTAGCAGTGCGTAGTCGTTGTGGGATGACCCGACCTATGTGAGTTACCGAGACAATGTCAATGCCATCAGTAATAAGTGCTTAGAGGAACGCATCTTGAGATAGTTGGCGCGCAACCTCAACAGGTATTGGCCCAAACCCTGGGCAGTCCCCAAGTTCCCCGTTACATTGTCTAGCCCTTCGACACAGCAGGTAATTGTCGCGTATCGAATCGCTCCAGTTAATGCTGGCCTCCTTGATTTCGATTGCAGAGTGATCAACTGCGGAGTCGTGCGATCGCTCACATTTCCGGTTCGATTGGCCACCGGCGCGATCGTTACCGACGAATAATTGGCGGAAATCAATCATCACGCAGGAAAGTAAGATCTTGCGTGTCGTGTGCCGTTAGCCTCTTTCGATGGACGTGACCACTGCGATGCTGGCCGACTTTGCGCAGGTGCGTGAGGGCCTCTTGTTTGTTGCCTCCGGCGGTGTAACGCGTTGCTACCGAGACACGCTTCCGGGTCCCCTTGGCGTGATGCTCGCAACCGTGCTCGAGCTAGACAGTGTTGAAGCGGAACGCCCTCACGAGGTGCGGGTTGTCATTGTCGACGAAGATGGTGGTCAGATAGGCGAGATTGCCGGCGAAATCCAAGTAGGCGAAACCCAGATGATGATTGGCGAGAATTTGAATCTGCCGATCACCTTCGACCTTCGCAACATGCCGGTAGAACGGTACGGCTCAGTAGAAGTTCGTTGCTATGTCGATGGCGAACATCGGTGCACTCTGCCGATGTGGGTCCTTCAGACGCCCTCGCCCGGGTAACGATTGGTCTGATCTCGCTCGGGTTTGCGGACTACTCGAAGTCTGGAACCGGTTGCGGCGCCGGTGGTCCTACGTACTGCGCACTCGGGCGTATGAGTCTGTTGTCGGCTGCTTGCTCGAGAATGTGTGCGCACCAGCCGATGACGCGACTCAATGCGAACGTTGGCGTAATATGGAAGATCGTCACGCGGAGCGGCCCGATCTTCGCGGAGAACTCTTGGCGTTCAACACGTGTTGGAAGTGATCCCTCGAACATCAAGTACCAAACGTCTTCGATCGAACATTTCTCGGCCAACTCGACGGCGTCGTACTGGCGGTAGTGATAAAAACCTTCGTTGCCGCGTACGTCGTCGATGTCGGTTTGCGCAACGACTACGCCTGCGAGAACGCGGCAACAGCATCTACGTTGGGCCCGACCCGACTTTCTCCCATGTGCGCAGCCGCTTCTGCAATTTTCTCGTCAGCCGTAGCCGTGACCACGGGTCTGCTCATAATGTTGGCAACTGTCGTGATTTTCACGGTGTCCGACACGGGCAGATCTAAAGGCCTCCGAAGCGTTCGCATACATCGCCCGATACGAACTTGTCTACCGAAAAATCTGGAGCACCAAGCGCGTTCACGCCCAGAGTGAATTCGTTGCTCAAGGTTTCACCGACAACCAGATCCCAATGCTCAATGGCAGATTGCCGGTCATTGCGCATGCACGTTTGTGGCAACAACGCCAGATCGTGGGCGAGCGCGACTGCTTCCGTGAGCGCTTGCCCCGGTCAATACTGCAACGCTGAGATCATCGTTAGCTTCGAATTCGCGGAACGCTTTCACAAGTGCTTCTGCCGTTGGACGATCGACTGCATTTCGTGCCTCAGGTCGGTCGATTGTGATGATGAAGACCTGGCCATCTATGGCGGTGTGGACAGGCATATTCCGTTACTCCTTGTCTCTATTCCTCACCCAGCGCGAAGCCGAGCACAGTTGCGAGCTCATCGAGTGCCTGGCCCACATCAACAACCTTGATCGTTCTCATGCCCATAGCGCGCGCTGGCTTTAGATTGACTCCCAGGTCATCGAGGAACACGCACTCCGTTGGAGAAACGCCAAGGCGCGCGCAGGTCAGCTCATAGATACGTGGGTCCGGTTTACGCAACCCTTCCACGGCCGACTCGACGACCAGATCGAAACTGATCATGGGACCGAAGCGATCAAAAGTTTCTCTACTTGGTCCGTTCACCCAGTTATTAGTGAGAGCTGCTACGAGCAAATACTGTTTCTGGATTGCTTGAATAGCATTCACCATCTCGGGACGGGGTGCAAAGCCTTTACCAATCTCGGTCATGAGAGCCGATGCGTCAACAATGCCACCCGCTGCTGCACACTCTGCTTCGAGTTCTTTGCAGAACTCATCGAAACTTGTGTCACTGCGCTCTAGGCGTGCCCAAGCACCGTCGTCTGCACTCGCAGCAACAACCGTGCGAATGAACCGATCGGGTAGTCCGTTGGCGCGCTCATACGCGTCGAACGCGGCGAACGGTGACGGGAACACGACGCCGCCCAGATCAAAAATCACCGCACGAAAAGTCACGCTCGTTTACTCAGAGGACGAGTTCAGCCATCACGCGCAACACCTCTGGCTGTTGCGCGCCCAGGATCATCGTTGTTATACCGCTCTCGCGCCAGGCTTCTAGGCGATCTGCGATGCGCTCCTTTGGCCCGATGAGCGCAATTTCATCGACTAGTTCATCGGGCACCGCTGCCGTTGCTTCCTTCTTCTTACCGTCGAGGTAGAGGTCTTGGATCTCCTTGGCTGCAGCCTCAAAGCCGTAGCGACAAGCGAGGTTGTTGTAAAAGTTCTTGCCGCGCGCACCCATGCCTCCTACGTATAGCGCCACCATCGGCTTGATGAAACCGCGCAACACATCGACATCATCTCCAAGAATCACGCTCACAGTTGGTGCTACATCGAAGTTGGCAAGTGACTTGTCGCCGCCTGCTTTGGCGAACCCAGCATCGATAGCGGAACCGTAACTTTCTTTGAATCGGTAGGGCGAGAAAAAGATTGGCAACCAACCGTTCGCGATTTCCGCAGTGAGTTCAACGTTCTTGGGGCCTATCGACGCGAGGTAGATGGGGATGTCGGCGCGCTGTGGGTGCACGATCAACTTGAGCGGCTTACCGAGTCCCGTCGCGTCGGCTCCCGTGTAAGGAATGTTGTATTGCGAACCGTGGTGTTCAAGCGGAGCTTCACGCGCAAGGATCTTGCGAACGATCTCGACGTACTCGCGCGTTCTGGCAAGAGGTTTGCCGTAGGGCTGGCCATGCCAACCTTCGACGACCTGTGGGCCAGAAAGTCCGAGGCCGAGTAGGAACCGACTTCCACTCATCGTGTCTAGGGTGGCAGCGGTCATTGCGGTCATGGCCGGAGTGCGCGCAGGCATCTGCATGATCGCGGAGCCACAGTTGATGTTCTCGGTGTGCGCCATCATCCACGTAAGCGGTGTGATTGCGTCGGTGCCGTAGGCCTCTGCGGTCCAGACGGAGTGGAAACCGAGACGATCGGCCTCCTGTGCCATAGACACAGCGTTAGCGAGGCCAGCTCCCCAGTCCTGATACCCGAAGTTGATCCCTAGCCGCATTGCGCGATCGTCGCACGCGGCTGGTCGAATGGTCTAATAGTCGCGTCTGGTGCTTCGGCATCGAGAGGAGACAAGGCGATGAGCAAACTTTTAGTCAACATGGTGCAAGGGTCGAACGCGAAGCGTTTGATGCTCTTGGCACACGGTTATGGCGCTGACGAGCGCGACCTGGGTGCGTTACTGCCTCACCTCGATCCGGATGGTCGCTTTGCTGCGGTCATGCCGAGGGCGCCCCATGAAGCACCGGGTACACCGGGGTACGCATGGTTCCCTATCACTGCCGATGGGATTGATCCCGTTTCCTTCACAGGTGCGCTGGATGACTTGGACACGCTTGTAGACGAGCAGTGCGTAGAACTCGGGTTCGCGCGAGACGAGGCGGTCTTCGCGGGTTTCTCCCAAGGAGCAGGGCTTGCGCTAACTCTCGCGATGCGCGCTGGTGTAGCAAGTCGCCCTGCAGGTGTTCTTGCGATGAGTCCGTTTGCGCCCGACGTGGAGCGCCTCGGCTTCGATTGGGAAGCGGCTGCTGCGATCCCCGTCCTTCTTCAGCACGGCACCGAAGACCCGATGATCCCAGTGACCGTTGCGCGCCAACTTGCTGGCGTACTCAAGGCACACGACGTACCTCTTATTTATAAGGAGTACCCGATGGGTCACAACATCGCGTTAGAGAGTGTTGAAGATGCACGAGCGTGGCTCGACGCTATTCGCGCAGGGGAGCAACCAACAGCAGCGATTCCGGAGCCGCCGCCCGAAGGTCCTGTGACTACGGTGACGACGACCAGTTTCGATCTAGAGGTCTTGCGCAGCGAGATACCAGTGATTGTCGACTTCTGGGCGCCATGGTGTGAACCGTGTAAGCAGGTTGGACCGATCGTCGACCAGATTGCACGTATGCGCGAAGGCTCCTACAAGGTCGTGAAGGTGAACATCGATGAAGAGCCTGCGTTAGCAGCGCAATACGAAGTACAAAGCATCCCGTTGATCGCGATATTTCGCAACGGGCGTTTGGAGCGAAAGTCATTGGGCGCCAAGCCCCGTCCGCAACTTGAAGCTGAACTAGGGATGCTCGTTATTCCTTAGGCGAGAGGAATTTGTAGAATCCCGACGGCCTTGCTGTGGCGCGATGCCGTTAGGCGATGGTGAGTCGACTCGTGGGGTTGTCGACCACGCAGCCGATGACCGCAGCGGCCGGCGTGTCGCGGGCGTTCAACGAATTGACTAGATCGTCCACGCCTTCGGGCGCGACAGCGATGAGCAGTCCTCCAGAGGTTTGCGCGTCGGTCAGCAGCAGTTGTTCATTCTTGGTCACGCTGCCCCAGTTCGCGAATTCAGAAACGAAGGCATGGTTTCGCTGCGTGCCACCTGCGACCATGCCCTTCTTGATCAGATCGCGCACGCCGTCAATTACCGGAACGGAAGCCGCCTCGATGATCGCACCTATTCCTGGCGTTGCAACCATCTCGTTGAGGTGACCAAGCAACGAAAATCCTGTGACGTCTGTCACCGCATGAACGTGATCGGCCGAGTCAACTGCGGCGTCCCTGGCACCCGCGTTGAGTGTTGTCATGATGCGTATCGCCTCATCGATGAGTTGCGTTGGTGCGGCATCGCGTTTGATTGCGGTTGAAATAACGCCCAGCCCGATCGGCTTCGTGAGTACCAGTAGGTCGCCCGGTAGAGCCCCCACGTTGCGGAACACTCGCTTGGGATCGACCGTACCGACGACTGCCATCCCAAACTTTGGCTCGCTGTCGTCGATCGAATGGCCACCTGCCACGATCGCGCCAGCCTCGGCGACAACTTGGGCGCCGCCATCGATGACGCGTGCGAGAAGTTCGAGCGGCAATCCCTCGCGAGGCCATGCAACTAAGTTCAGCGCCAGGAGTGGCGTCCCGCCCATCGCGTAAATATCGGAGAGGGCATTGGCCGCAGCGATACGTCCCCAGTCAAATGCGTCATCGACGATTGGGGTGAAGAAGTCCGTAGTAAAAACGATCGCGAGGTCGTCGCGTAGTCGGTAGACGGCAGCGTCGTCAGAGTTCTCATGGCCGACGAGAAGGTTGTCGTCGGACGACGGGACTAGACCGCGCACCAGGCCAAACAGAGTTCGCAGGTCGTCCGGTGAGAGTTTGCACGCGCAACCAGCACCATGGGAAAAGCGCGTCAGCCTTGTTGACTCCGCGGCGAGGTCCGGTTCTTGTGTCAGCTGTTTACTCGGCCGAAGCCGAAGGCCGTACCGTACCGAACTCCAGCTAACTTCACGCCAGTCTCGGGGTTGGATGCGCTGACCACCATGCCTCCACCGATGTAGATCTCGACATGATTGGATCCCCCCGGGCCGTAGAATATGAGGTCTCCCGGCAAGAGGTCGCCAGAACCAATGTGTACCGTCTGCTGCCATTGAGCGCCTGAATAGTGAGCCAATGACACACCGGCTTGGGCCCATGCAGCAGCAGTCAAGCCGGAACAGTCGTAGGTGTCGGGTCCAGAAGTGGCATAGACGTAACTCTTGCCGACCTGTGCCTTCGCAAACGCCACCGCGGCAGCAGCTCGCGCGTTTGGTGCGGGGACATTAGGGAAGTTCGTTTGGCGGGGTTGACTTGCTATTTGCGATGCGCGGCTCGCCGTCTCTGTGTCTCGGCGCACGCGTTCTTCGGACATAAGAGTCGCCAGTTCTCCGCTCACTCCCCTTAGCAGGGCCTTCTGATCGGCGTTGGCTTGTTCGATTGTGCGTCGGGACGCTGCAGCGGCGTCGCGTTCTGCTGCAGCACCAGCACGCTGTGTTTCAAGTTGTGATCGTTGGACTTCGAGATCTTCGCGAGCCTTCTGCAATTTGTTGAGGAGAGAGTCGTCGCGGTCGGCTGCAGCTGCCGCGTACTGCGACCGCGCGCCAAGGTCTGCGACATTCTCCACGTCGATCACATCGAAGAGACTCGCGGAACCTGCGCCCTTGTAAATCTCTGCCGCACGCGCGTTGAGCAGGCCCTGGATGCGGTCCGTCTCAGCCAAGGCCACCGAAGTGCGCTGCGCGGCTTCGGCGATACCGGCCTGCGCGCGGTCGAGCCGAAGACGAGCTCCGTTAAAGCGCTCTGAGTACATGACGATCTTGTTTCCATTGGCGTCGATTTGTGCCTGGAGTGCAGCGGCCTGCCGACGCTTGTCGTCAATCGGAGCGCCATGAGCGAGCACAGTCGGTAGAACACCTGCTGTGACCAGGATGATCGCTATGAAACCCGAGGCTTTGGCCCGGAAGTTCAACTGAGGGGACTCCCTTTGGCTCGGAGGTGCCGCCGTCGGTCCTTACGGAACACGAACTCATTCAACAACACAGGTCAATGCGCGCGTGAAACCTCAAGTAATGCTTCAAGCGGCGCTATTGAACCTAAACGAGTGTCGGCGGCTATTCCACTCATGCTTTCGAAAAGTACCCTGACCAGGGGTTATAAGATTTCCCAACCGGCGGTTGGTACCGGCGACGACGATCCTGGGGGGGTTATATCTGGCACCGACCATGCCATCATTTCACCGACCGATGAAGCCACCCGCTGCCACGCGACGGGGTCCCATCCTTGCGCTACTTCGCCGACGCTCGTGTCTTGGCGTAGGTGCACGAAGGCTGGCAAGTGGGTTAGACCGAGGGACTTGGGCAGCAATGAATCGGGATCAACGAATGTGAGGACGCGGGTTTC
Organism: Bifidobacterium breve; assembly: GCA_945865605.1. GTDB lineage: Bacteria > Actinomycetota > Acidimicrobiia > IMCC26256 > JAENVU01 > SHUZ01. Next base: position 12,747 of record CAMBEL010000023.1, on the reverse strand, counting down.
CTCTCCAGCGAGTATGCGGCCTGCGATTAGCGGGCCTCCGGTTACGACGTAAGCACAGCGGGCGTTGCTATCGCCGAGGACGTCGAAGATGCGTTTGGCCACGGGAATCCATTGGTCGGCTTCGGGACGGTCGGGGAGGATGACCAGGCACAGGTGGAACATCGTGGACCAGTCGTCGAGGGTTCGCGAGACGCCAGCGATCGTTGCCAGTTCTAAGCCGGGATCGGGATTCTTTGCCACGGCCAAGAACGGTAGCGCGGGCCAACGAGTTCGCTCGTTCTGGCCGCCGCTTCGCCTGGTTTGTGTGCTTGGGAAGATCGCTCGGGTTGCTGACTTGTCGGAGGGATCGCGGGTTAGCGAAACAAGCGGTGCGCGGCGTACGGACCGCCGTCTACGCTCCCTGTGATGTCAAGACGCAACAAAATTCAGATGACCGAGTCCGAGGCGATGGCGTTCCTTAGGGCTGGCCACGATTTGCAGGTTGCTTCGATCAATGGCGACGGGACTCCCCACCTCGTCACTATGTGGTACGAGGTTGACGGCTCCGACGTGTGTTTCTGGACGTATGGGCGCAGCCAGAAGGTGGTGAATTTGCGGCGTGACCCGCGCATGACGGTGCTAGTCGCGACGGGGGAGAAGTACGAAGAGTTGAGGGGCGTGTCGATTGCAGGACGAGCCGAGATAGAGGACTCTCCTGAAGCGGTGATGTCGTTCGGCGAGTTGGTGTACGCGAAGCACTGGGGCGTCATCGATAGTGAGACGGTGCGAGATGGAATTAGGGCGATGGGAGCGAAGAGAGTTGTTATTCGAATGAAGGCGGACTCGATGGTGACATGGGACCATTCAAAACTCGGCGGCGGCTACTAAGCGGCGCGCCAACCCCAACGACCATCTTTCAGCGCTGAATCTGAGCACCCTGGTGCTCAATACGCGTGTCGAAACGCACGTCGACAAGGTGGACTCGCGACCGTCTATGCGGCGCGCCCGAGCATGTCGCGCAATTCGGCGACGATCACATCAGATCGTTCGACAACATCTGTCCAGCGATACCGGCGGATCCTGTAGCCCAGACGGATCAATCGACGATCGCGTTCGGCATCGTTGCGAATGTCCAGGAGCCCGTCGTGATAAGCGGCGCCATCGGTCTCTATGACAAGACGTGCATCAGTCCAGACAAAGTCGACGCGCCCGATTGGGCCGTCTCGGTCCGCGATCACAACCTGCTGATCAGGTTGGCGAACGCGATGTTGCACGAGCATTGCAAGAAACCTTGCTTCTAGTTCGCTCTCTGGGGCTACAAAACTCCCATGGCGCGCTGCGATGAGGTCTCTAAGGATGACGGTGCCTGCGCGTCCATGCACAGCAAGTTCGTCCAGAGCGGCCTCAAGCGCGCCGATCGTGACGATTTTGCGCGCCAGCGCCGAATCGAGGGCTCGTTCCGCTCGAGCCGGATGTAATTCTCCACAGAGGTCGAAGATGGTCCGAGGAGCTGTGGTTACTGGAATCCCGTGCAGAACACCGACGTGGTGGGCTGGGAGCGAGAACGATTCCTTGACCCCTTCGCGACCGCGTGGAGGACGCCGTCCAATTGCGACCTTTGCGGGAAGCAACGAGAATCCAGGAATGTCATGCAGGGCTGCAGCGGTGGTTCCTGAAGCACACGCATTGATCCCGGCGCTGAGCACGGCGGCCATTACCTCGGCTCGCTCCGTCATGGCCGATCCAGAGACCCGGAAAACACCCGTTAGTTGCTCGATCCATCGCCGGGTGTCACGGCGATGACGGATAGCGGAGCGCGTCATTCCTGCGGCACGGGCTTGACGAACAGTGAAAACGCCATGCTGGGATTCGGCGATGACTCGTAGTTCCTGGTTCATATCTCACAGCGTAGAGAGGGGATGTGACACTCAAGCCTCCGCACATCGTTCCAAGGCACTCGCAAGGCACTCGCAAGGCACTCGCACGGCACTCGCACGGCACTCGCACGGCACTCGCACGCCGACAACAAACCGTTTCGACACGCGAATTGAGCACCAGGGTGCTCAGATTCAGCGCTGAAACGGGGCACCAGGGTGCTCAGATTCAGCGCTGAAAGATGGTCGTTGGGCGGGGCTAGGTGAGACCGATTGCTTTAAGCATTGACGGCGGCATTCCATCGTCGCCTCGGGCGAGCATCTCAGCCTTCTCCAAGTTGATCGGATCCCGTTCCTCGCGTTCTATCCAACTGTCCCACGGACCTTCCGGTATCGCCCCGTCTACGCAATGCCGCAGGTACGCCTGAAGCTCTCGCGTCTCTCGCTCACCGCCGATCGCACCATGCCCTGGGACTATCACCCCTGCCAACTCTGCGATTCCATCAAGCACATCCGCCCACGCCTTTGGGTTACCTTCGAACGCGAGTGGTGTGACGCCGAAGAAACAGAGGTCGCCGGCAAATAAGACATCGGCATCGGCTACGAGCGCCATGAGGTCTCCACCGGTGTGACCCTGCGCGCCGAGTAGTTCGATTCGAGGCGTTAGTTGGGCCGTTTCATCGCTCAAGTGGCTCACGGGTCGTGGGATCGCGTTTTCAGCGAGGTCATCAAAACTGTCCGCGAACGCGGGCATGAAGGCCTTGTAAGCATCTAGCGGCATCCGTTGATCAAGCAATTCGCTTGTGAAGGATGATCCAATGATCATCGCGTTACGGAAGAGGGATGTGCCGCCGACATGATCAATATGTGCGTGCGTCAACACAACGCGTTTCACTGGCATGTTCAACTCACCAATTGCATCTACGAACGGTTCCCATTGCGACCGAACCATCAAGGTGTCGATAACCGTGAGTCCGTCATCGTCGACGACGACTCCCGCGTTGCTCACACCTGACTCTCCACCGGGCGCGATCCATGCATAAACGCCTTCCCCTATTGGATGCAACGTGAGCGTCGGCTCTCCGGTCATGTAGTCGCGAGATCGGTTGCAGCCGCAGTGATCGCAGCTGGATCTAGGTACTCATCGATGCGGACGACCAAGCCGTTGTCGATATTGACAACAAGGCACGCGGGCATTGAGAAGGTGCGACCGACGGTAGTGGTTCCATGTAAAACGTGTTGTTGTAACACCCCACCTTCGATCTCGATGCGGCGCACAATTTCGTAACGCCGTTCGGTCGTCACCGAGATCAGCCAATCCAACAGGCTTAGTGATGCGTCGCGATCTCGTTCACGTCCGTCGAAGTTCGCCCATACAATGATGGAGGGTGAGTACAGGCTGCGCACAAGCTCAACATCGCCACGCTCAATGGCTGCAATCATCTCTTCGACTAGTTCAATTCTGTTGTTAGTCATCGATCAATCATGTCCCCCGAGTTGAGCATCAGCCGGATCGCGGCTTAGGTTTATGTGCATGTCTGAACGAACTAAGTCCATGCCACGCCGCTCTTGCCATGCCACACCAGGTTCTAACGAGAAGATGTTGGGCAAAGCGCCGAACCTCGGAGCCGACATGGTGTTCCTCGACCTAGAGGATTCCGTGTCCCAGTTGGAGAAGGAAGCAGCACGCGAGAAGGTCGTGAACGCGATCAACTCGCAAGACTGGGGTGACACAGTCCTATGTGTCCGCGTGAACGCATGGGACACAGAATGGACCTATCGCGATGTCACGTACATAGTCGAAAACGCGTCGGAGCGGCTCGACGAATTGATGCTTCCGAAGGTGCAGAGTGCGGCCGAAGTGCAAGCTCTCGACATGTTGCTCACCCAGATTGAGAAGGTCACCGGTCGGAAGAGTCGCGTCGGCATTGAGGCACAGATCGAAACAGCGCGCGGCTTAATCAACGTCGAAGAGATCTGCGCAGCGAGCGACCGCCTCGAGACAATCATCTTTGGGCCAGCCGACTTTGCTGCATCGACGGAAATGCCGGTGCTAACAGGTGGGGTAGCAATTCCGGAATACCCCGGTGACCACTTTCACTACGTGTTTGCAAAGATCCTTATGGCAGGACGCGCCAACGGATTGCAGGTCATCGATGGTCCCTTCCTAAAGATTCGCGATCTAGACGCGCTTCGTGAATACGCAATGCGTACCCGTATTCTCGGTTACGACGGGAAGTGGTCGCTCCACCCAGACCAAGTGACCGTCATCAATGAGGTTTACACGCCTACGCAAGATCAGTTCGACCATGCCTTTGACTTGCTCGAGGCGTATGTGAAGGCGACCACAGAAGGCGAGCGCCGCGGCGCTGTCATGTTCGGTGATGAAATGATCGACGAAGCAAGTAGCAAGATGGCTACCAAGTTTGTGACGCGTGGTGAGCGGGCCGGGATGACGCGCAGCGCTGACTGATCAGGATTCTGCTTCTAGTTCCTCGGCGGCCTGGTCGAGTTCGGTCGCGAACTCTTCAACCGACTCGATTGGGGAGATGGTGTTCCTGCTCGACCAAATTGACCAGATGAAAACACCGGCGACTGAAGCAACGGTGAGCCAGAGTTGGTAGTCGGCGATCCAGTCGAGCGCCGACAATAACGGACCTTCAAAAATATGAGCGACGTACCGAATAAGTAGCAATCGGATCGCAGTGCTCGACAATGCGATAGCGAGGTATACGGGCATGGCCATGTTGGATGCGCCTGCCAAGATCGCCACGAGGTTACCGGGGAAGAAAAACGCGATGGGGTAGCGAGCCCGGTAGAACTTGCGCTCAATCCATAGCAACGGCCGTGCCGTGTTCGCTGCTTTGTCTTCCATCCAACGGATAGCTCGGTCGCCGTACCAGCGACCTAAGAGGAAATACGTGACGAGAACCGCAGTCGCGCGCAGCATCGGGATGCCGTAGAAGACAAGGTCCCCGACCTTGGGTGATAAGAAGATGAGCCAACGAATACGCGGCGCGAGTACAAGCAATAAGACGGGCTCGTCGGTAATCAGGGTAGGTGCTAGCGCGTTGCCGACGTTCGCGGTAATTGCGAACGCGGCGATAGGGACGGCGAGCAGCGCTATGCGGCCGCGGCTCGTAACGGGAAGTGGAGTGGTGTTCAGGGCATGATCGATTGTTCGGCTAGGCGGCGAGCGATGACCCGCAAGCAGAGTGTTTCATCGGCACCCTCAAAGATGGATAAAACCCGCGCATCAGCGAAGTACCGCGATACCGCGAACTCTTCTGCGTACCCCATGCCACCATGAATCTGCATCGCTTCGCGGGTTACCCACTCAGCAGCGCGACAGACGTATGCCTTCACCATGCTCGCCTCGAGTGCACCTTCCCCTCGCGCCATCTTGCTGGCTACGTCGTAAGAGAACTGTCGACCTGCACAGATAAGAACCGCCATGCGCGCGAGCTTTACTTTGGTCAACTGGTAATCAAAGACCGGCTTTCCGAACACGGTTCGTTCTTTCGCGTAATCGAATCCGGCTTCGAACGCGGCCTGCATTACGCCTATTGCCCGCGATGCTGTCTGGAGGCGTCCGTTTTCGAATCCCTCCATCTGTAGGTAAAAGCCCTTCCCTATTCCATCATCTAGTCCGATCAAGTTCTCTGCCGGTACGAACCAACTTTCGAATGCAACTTCGAAGGAATGCATGCCGCGATATCCCAGCGTGTCGATCGCACGACCCTCCATCTTGCCGCCGCGCTCATCGGCGAACGAGAAGTGATGACCGGGAGCAGGTTCCTTGTCTACGACGAACACCGACAATCCGCGATGTCCCAGCGACCTATCGGGATCGGTGCGGGCAAGAACCATGAGAGTGTCCGCACGACCGGCGAACGTGCACCAAGTCTTTACTCCATTGAGGAGCCAACCGCCATCTGTTGGAGTTGCCGACACCTTGATGCCTGCAACATCGGACCCGAAGTCTGGTTCCGTGACCATGACGCCAACAACGCGTTCTCCCGACGCGATCTGCGGGAGCCATGAACGCTTCTGATCCTCCGTACCGCCCTTCACAATCGCGCGCGTAAGGATTTCCGGTCGTGTGATCAGAGCGCCACCCGCACCGAGCGATCCCCAAGAGAGTTCCTCGGTTGCAACACACATCGCGAGGTAATCCGATTCTCCGCCAGCCGCGAAGCCTCCGTATTCCTCTGGCACCGAAAGGCCAAAGCCACCGAGGTCGGCGAGTCCTGAGATGATTGCTTCAGGGATGTCTTCGTTTTTGCGGTGGATGTGTTCGGCCACAGGGCGGATCTTGTCGTTCGCGAACCTATGGAACGTGTCGCGGACCATGTCGAACTCGTCAGACAGATGTGGCGCGCCGGTGCCAGTTCGCACTAAGCCGTCGGCAATCGTTGACAGAACTTCTGGCGAGCGATATTTCGAGACAAACTCGTGGGCTGGAGCCAGGATCGCTGGATCCACCTGCCATTCACGGTCTCTACCTATTAGCCGCGCGACGATATCTGAGATCGCGTCGGCAATGAATGCGTACGAAAGTCGGGCTTCATCTTCGCCGTGCTCCGCATAAGACAACATCACCTTGCATCCCTCAACGGCTGCCGCAGAATGAGCGAGGTCGTACGCGACGACCTGCATCTCGTCGAGAGCCGCAACTGAGACGCGGCCGTTTTCAGTTGCCCGTCTGGCCAACGTGTCAACGGCGTCGGAGACGAGTGCTGCTACCTGCCCAACGGCGTTCGCCGCGGATTGGGAATCGGTCATTATGGGGAGCCTATCTACACGCCATTCAGGCGGTTCTAACAGCGCGTCAGAATTATGGACTCGCTGGAGCAGGAGAAGTCGTCGTTGTGGTGGAGGTGGTCGTCGTTGTCGTCGTCGTTGGGCCGTTGGAGGTAGATGTAGTAGAAACTTCGCTAGTCGATGTTGTAGTTGTATCTGGAGTACGCGTGGATTGGGAAGTCAATTCAGAAGAGTCACTGATCCGGTTCGATCCCTTGGTCTCGATCACGTCCTGAGGTTGTGTCGGGTCTGCTTGCTCACTGATGTTCCACTCTTGATCGAGTATCGAGAAGGTAAAGCGAGCGAGGCGATCGGCACCGGCTTGGCTCAAGTGGATTCCGTCAGATGCGCGCATGCTCAACTCGTTGCCGTCGTCATCGGCTAAGCGCTGCGCGTAATCCCCGTTCTCGTCGGAGAACAGCGTGTGCGCATCGACGATGGTTACGTCGTTGAACCGCGACGCAGCACGACGATGAATTTCGTTAACTTCGATGGCACCTCGCTCTAGGTCTTTATCGCGCATGTTGGGAACATTGACCCAGAGGACTGGCCTCCCAGAACCGCGCAAAATTCTCATCATCCGGATGGTTCGCCGTTCGTATTCGAGCGCTCTTTTCTCGTTATGGCCGACGGCATCGTTAGTGCCGACAATGAATACGACTGCCTCTGGATCCAGTTCATCCATCTGCTCGATCGCGTGTTCTTCCCAGTCGAAGAACCCGGGATTGATGAGTCCGCTCGAGGGGCGCGAGTCGTATTGCGGTGCGACGACACCGGTTTCAGCTGTCATCTCCCCAAGTGTTGGTCCGAGCGCACCGGCAAGGGAGTCGCCACCGATCCATAGTTTGAGTGGATCTTCTGGGCTGAGGGCGCGGCGAGCAATCTTGTCGGTCGGGTCGGTTGTTGTCGTAGGGCGAGGTGCAGGTTGTTGCCGAAGCGTTGCCTCATCTCCTGTCGAACGCGTGAATGGGGGTCCACCGGCAGCGAAGAGCCCGGCGACGATTGCAATGATTCCGGCGATTGATACACACGCGACGCGAAAACGCGAGCGATGGCGCTTGCGTCGTTGCGCGCGATGAAGTGTTTGTGGTTGGTCGTCGACGGGGTCGTGCATGTTTGGAATATCTACCTTTGCGAGTGCTGCAGGGGCAATATCTTACCGGCACACATCCAACAATCGCGGTCGGGTCGCCCCAGTGCCCGAATACAAAGCCACGGAGTGCTACGTAGTTTCAAGATGCGATTGATCGAGCTGAAGGCGGTAAAGGTCCGCGTACAGCCCATCTCGGGTGAGAAGCTCAGCGTGTGTTCCCTGGTCGACCACGCGGCCATCATCGATCACGACGATGCGGTCCGCCTTGATGATTGTGGAGAGCCTGTGAGCGATGACGAGCGCGGTGCGTCCAGCGAGCGCCTCATCCAGCGCGCGTTGGATCGCCTGTTCGGATTCTGAATCGAGGTGCGATGTCGCTTCGTCGAGGATCACAATCGCGGGTGCCTTCAGGAGAACCCGGGCGATAGCGAGCCTTTGTTTCTCGCCACCTGACATTCGGTAGCCGCGCTCTCCTACAACCGTGTCCAAACCGTCTGGCAGGCTCTCGATGAGGTCGAGGATTCGCGCTGACCTGCACGCTGCGATCAGTTGTTCATCGTCGGCATCCGGGTGGCCGTATGTGAGGTTGCCACGAATCGTGTCGTGGAATAAATGCGCATCCTGCATGACGATGCCCAAAGAATCGCGTAGTGAATGCATCGTCAGATCGCGCACGTCGTGCCCATCGATCCGAACGGAACCTTTCGACACGTCTGCGATACGTGGCACGAGCATTGCGGTGGTTGTCTTGCCGGCCCCCGATGCGCCGACAATCGCCACGAACTCTCCTGGCTCAACAGTGAGACTCACGTCGCTCAGTATCCATGCGCTCTCGTCTGAAACTTCGGGCAATCCCTCCTCGAGGGATGCCAATGACGAGATGGATGCAGGAGCATGCCGGAACCAGACATGGTCGATCTCGATACGTCCTTTCGGATCAACTAGGTCGATCGCTCCTGGTTTGTCAGTTACTAGTGCCGGAAAATCCAGCACCTCGAATACCCGTTCGAAACTCACGAGAGCGGTCAGCACGTCGACCCGAGCGTTCGTCAACTGCGTGAGTGGCTGATAGATCTGACCCACATAGATGACGAAGGCACCAACAGTTCCGATGGAAATTGCGTCCTCGATTACTAGGCGGCCGCCTACGTAGTAAACGACGGCCGTTCCTACGGCAGCGACAAATCCCAGCGCGACAAATAGCACTCTTGAGTACATCGCAGATGAGATTCCGATGTCGCGAACGCGCGCTGCGCGCGCTGCGAATTTCTCTCGTTCTGTGTCGTGATTGCCGAACAACTTGACGACGAGAGCTCCGGCAACATTGAAACGTTCGGCAATCGTGTTGTTCATCGACGCGTTTAGCGTGAACCCTTCCCTGGTCACGATCTGAAGGCGCTTGCCGATATGTCGCGCGGGAAGGATGAATGCCGGAAGCACGATAAGCGTGAGAATGGTGAGCCGCCATTCCAAACCGAGCATTACGGCGAGGGTGATGACGAGTGTGATGACGTTCGAGAGGACTGTTCCTAGCGTGCCGGTTACAGCCTGTTGTGCTCCGATGACATCGTTGTTGAGGCGACTCATCAGAGAACCAGTTTGAGTCCGCGTGAAGAATGAAATTGGGAGCCGTTGAACGTGGTCGAATAGGGCGACGCGCATGTCGTAGATGAGCCCTTCACCGATTCTCGCCGAGAACCATCGCTGCACAAGGTTCGAACCGGCAGTTGCCAGAGCCACAGCGACAGCGGCGAGCGCAAGCTTGAGTACGAGTTCCTCGTTGCTGTTAGGTACAGCGTTGTCAAGCAAGGAGCGGAACAGCAGCGCCGGAATGACGCCGATGAACGCGCCGATTACGACCGTAATAAGGAACCCGATTAGGGCGCGGCGGTAAGCGTGTGTCATCGCGAAAACGCGGCGGAGTAGTTGGCGCTCCATCTTTTTGTTCCGCACGGAGTCGTCGCGACGGAAACCCATGATCGTCTGATGCATCTGCATTGCTCGTCAACTTACCGGCAGCGGACATGAAACTTGCACGCCGCTACGGTGTCGGGCATGACAACTGATACAGACCCCGAAGTCCGAGAAGAATTGAGAGCGTCTGTTCGCCGGTGGGTTGAGCGCGAGGTGTTGCCCGTGGCGAATGATCTGGAACACGCTGACGAGTACCCAGAAGCGATCGTTGAGCAGATGAAGGCGATGGGTCTGTTTGGTATCACGATCCCCGAGGAATACGGTGGACTTGGCCTCGATCTACTCGCCTACATAGCAGTGGTGGAGGAACTCGCCGCCGGGTGGATGAGTTTGTCGGGCATAGTCAATACGCACACGATCGCGGCCAGTCTGCTCATGTTGCAAGGCAGCGTTGAACAACGCGCGCGGTGGCTCCCGAGATTAGCGACCGGAGAACTGCGCGGGTGTTTGTCGTTGTCCGAATCCGACGCCGGAAGTGATACGAACAACATCGCGTGTCGCGCGGCGCGCGATGGTGATGAATATGTGATCAACGGCACGAAGATGTGGGTGACGAACGGTGAACGCGCCGGGTTAGTTGCGTTGGCTGCTCGAACCGATGAAGGCATCACGTGCTTCATGATCGAAAAGAAGCCGGGCCCACGGTTCGAGGGGATCAACGTGTCCCGAAATATCCCGAAGTTGGGATACAGGGGCCTCGAAACCGTCGAGATGGTCTACGACGGTCACCGAGTGGGCGCCGATTGTGTGCTCGGCGGCCCGGCGGGGTTAGGCCGCGGGTTGGGCTTCATTCTCGGCGCACTCGAGGTGGGTCGCATAAACATCGCAGCGCGCGCAGTCGGCGTGGCGCGTGCGGCATTTGAGGCCGCTATTCAATATGCGCAGGAACGTCACACAATGGGAAAGCCGATTGCCGAACATCAGGTGATCCAACACAAGTTGGCCGACATGGCAACGAAACTTCAGGCGGCCCGTCTACTGACGGAGCACGCTGCCGGGCTAAAGCAAAGGGGTGAGCGCGTAGATGTGGAAGCTGGAATGGCAAAACTCTTCGCCAGTGAAGCTGCTCTCGACATCGCAACAGAGTGCTTGCGTATTCACGGAGGCGTTGGTTACACGACGGAACTTCCAGTTGAGAGGTACTACCGCGACGCGCCCTTGATGATCATCGGCGAAGGCACAAACGAGATTCAACGCCTCGTCATTGCCAGGGGCCTTTTGCGCAGATACGAAGTATGATAATCCGGTCGTAAAGGGACTATTAGGTATATAAAGCCGTTGCTTACCATTCGAATTCACGTTAGAAACAGTTCACTACCGGGCGAAAAGGGGAACAATGCGCGCTAGCACCCACAGGTCGAAGGCGTTCGCAGCGGTGATTATTGTCTGCGTCGCAGGAATTTTTGCCCCTGTGAGTCCAGTGAGCGCGCTCGACGCGCCAACGGTTACTTCGATCGTTGGTGGTCCTGGCGAGAACAAAATGACTCTGACATGGACTGCGGTTACCGGAGCGACCTCGTATGCGTACGCCTCAAGCACTGACAGTGGTGTCACGTGGTCATCGACCAAGATTGGACTCGGTGCTACAAGTCCGGCGACTGTGCCAGTGCGCACAACGTGTCGGTACGCGGCGGCCTCCCACGGCTCGGCATGTCGTTTCCGCGTTTATGCGTTGGACCTAACGGGGGGTAGCGCACCAAGTAGCCCGGCAGGACCTGTCGCATGGGGTACGTCGGTTCCAACGGCTCCGGTCAATGTGCGAGGCAAGGCAACAACCGCTAGTTACACGACTATGACCGTGAGTTGGGCGGCACCTGTGAACACCGGGGGCCTACCGGTTACTTCGTACCGAGTTCAAGTGAGCAATGACGGAGGAAGTTGGACTGAGACGCCATGGTCGCCAGTCGCTGTTCGAACGTACACAGAGACGGCAGGTACATGCACTGGAAATGCGACGTGTCGTTATCGCGTCTATGCGACGACGGCAAACGGTGAAGGCGCCGTGTCGACGGCTGGCACCGTGACGGTATCGCCCTCGGCTGTGAGGTTGTTACGTTTTGACAACTCTGCCGAACTGAACCCCGATCCAAGCGCGTCGAGCGCAGGCGTTGCTTCAATGAGGATCACGTGGACCGTACCGGCAACGGGACTCACTGTTGGATATGAATGGGCCATTCAGGAGGTGACTACCGATGATACCGGTGCTATCACCTATGGAGCTTGGAGCGCGGCTACTGACCTTGCGATGGTTGCGAACGTGAGTACAACTTGTCCGGTAAACACGACGACTTGTTACCTGCGCGTGCGGGGATACAGCGATAGAGGCGAGGCGGCACCGGCGTACGGCCCGTGGGTGACCGTCAACTACCAACCTTGGGCGCCATACAGCCTTGGAGGTGACTCTACATACGACCTGACTGCTACGCGCGTCTATGGAGCAACGAAGACAATCACCATCAGTGTTTCTGGTCCGAAAGAAGGTGGCCCCGGACCGAAGAACGCGACAGTCAAGACTTACGTCGTCCAAGCCTGTGACGTCGTCACCACGTCGGGCTGCACTCTGAATAGCGATTGGTCGACAGTGTCAAACGGTTCCCTCGTATACCCCACCGGTCTTGCTTCCAAGGTGATCGATGTTGCAACCCCCTGTGCAGATGATGGCCATGCGTGTTCGCTTCGTGTCCGGTTGGAAAATGTTGTAGCGGCCGCCTCTGGGGCATTCAAGGTCGGTACCTACAAGGGCTTGTGGTCCCGCGTGGAGACCGCCTATGTCACGGTGCCAGGGGCTCCAACGATCGGTGCCGCTTCGCCTGGTAACACGACGGCGACGCTCACCTGGACTGCCCCCGAATCTGACGGTGGGCCGCCGATCACTGGGTACACGGTCACTCCGTATATTGGGGAAGTCGCGCAGACCCCGGTGGTGTTCAACTCGACTGACACCACTCAGACTCTGACCGGGCTGACCAACGGCACCACCTACACGTTCGAGGTCGCAGCCACCAACGCGGCCGGCACCGGCGC
>CAMBEL010000022.1 GCA_945865605.1 Bifidobacterium breve | reverse complement strand
CGCCACGCCGAGGCGCTCGACCTCATACACAACGTCAATCGACGGTGGCGCAACCATCGCCTTGTGTAACTCGCCGCCCACCAGCTGCCCCATGAAGTCCAACGCTTCTTGTGAGATGCGTCGCCCGCCTAAACGCCCACACGTCTCGCACAACACTCCACCGTCGGCAAGGTCAAATGCCACGAACGGGCCATCAACGTTCGAACACCGCACACATCCGCCAATGTGCGGATGGAAACCCTCAAGGCTCAGCAACTTCCAAAAGAACCCTGGGGTTATAACCGGCGAAGGAGTCTCGGTGAGCGTGCGCAACGCACCGGTCAACAAGCGATACAACTCGACACACGGCTCACGCTCCTGAGCTACCTGATCAATCGCTTCGAGCATCGAGACCGCGTGCGTGAGCGACGTGTAGTTCTCACGCAGGCGTCGATGCGCCTCAATCGTTTCAACTTGCGTGACCACATCGAGATCTCGCCCTCGATAGCACTGCAGCGCAACATGGCTCGTCTGCTCGAGGCGCGCGCCAAACCTGCTCCCGCTCTTACGCACACCTTTCGCTACTGCCCGCACCTTGCCATTGTCTTGGGTCAGGAACGTAATGATGCGGTCTGCCTCGCCCAACTTGACGGTACGCAGCACCACTCCCTGATCGCGATACAGCCCCGGCACACGGCCATCCTAACTACAAGCCTGCAACTACATGCCTGTAGTTCTCACCGGGAACCCAACTATCTGGCAACAACCACTAAAGCGCATCTCCCTCCCCCACCGTTCCAAACCGTCGTTCGCGCTGCTGGTACTCGCGAACAGCATCCCAAAGGTTGTCCCGACGGAAGTCAGGCCACAACACATCGGTAAAAACAAACTCGGAATATGCGGTCTCCCACAGCAAGTAGTTGGAAACCCGAAACTCTCCCGACGTGCGAACAACCAGATCTGGGTCTGGCATGTCGGGCGCATAGAGATGACGGCCGATGGTCTTCTCGTCAATCTTGTCCGGGCGGAGTCTCCCGGCATCCACCTCCCGAGCAATCGCTCTGACGGCATCGGCCAACTCAGCACGACCGCCATAGTTGAATGCGAAAGTCAAGGTCATTCGTCTGTTATTCGCCGTAAGCGCCTCAGTGTCCTCGATGTGTTTTACAACTCGCTTTGGTACCCTGCCTGTCCTTCTGCCAATGAAGCGAACCCGAACACCGCGTTCGTTGAGGTCATCGCGGCGTCGCAATAAGAGCGACTCATTGAACCTCATAAGGAAACGCACTTCATCTAGGGGCCGCCGCCAGTTCTCGGTGGAGAATGCGTACACGGTCATCCATCGCAGGCCCATCTCGAGCGCGCCCTCTACAGCGTCAAACAACGCCTCCTCGCCCGCGGCATGCCCCTCTGTCCTTTTGAGGCCACGCCGTTGCGCCCATCGGCCGTTGCCATCCATCACGATCGCGATATGGCGCGGCACTCGCGATGGATCTATTCCAGAAATCTTTTGCGGTGCCACGTTCGACGCGACTCCTACCTGGTGACGGTCAAGGTGCCCTTCATCCCAGCCTCGGCGTGGCCAGGGACGTTGCAATAGAACTCGTATTTCTTCGGTGAGAGTTCCACCTTGGACACGTCGGTATCACCGTCACCAGTCACCTCTAACTCGAATAACGGAACACCTCGAATCACAAAAGTGTGGTAGCCGCTTTCAGTGTTCTTAAGGTCAATCGCCAAAATCCCAGCGGGTGCTTGTATGTCATCGGGCTTGAACCACAAGTTGCCCGCTTCAATATCCAGGGTCTCGACGGCGGGTCCCGTCGGTTCCACGTATGCAGGCTTGTCGCCGGAACCTCCACCGCAACCTGCGAGGGCAACGCACGCAGCCGCAAGCGCGACCGAACACCTCTGCACCCGAGATAACTGCACGATCAGTTCCCCAGCTCGTCACCGGACTGCTGTGCTGGATCAATCTCGGAGGCGCCTGCGACCGTGGTCGGAACCGTCTCCCCAGCGGGCGTCGAAGAACTTGGCGTGGCAGTTCCCGGTTCTGTGGTTGCCACCGCCGCTCCAACGGTCACGGTCGCTTCCATTCCAGCCTCACGGTGACCCGCGATGCCGCAATAGATCGTGTATTTCTTGCCCGGCACTAAATCAGCCTTGAGTTGCTTGAGGCCGGTCGGAACCGCTAGTTCGAATCCTTCGAACGCGCTTTCGAACAGCAACGTGTGTGTGCCACCCTTGTTCGAATACGCGAGCAGGTTCACGCCTCCAGGCACATCGAAGTTGGAGCTTTGGAAACTCAGCGTCGGCAACGCCTCGACTGTAAGTGTGTTCACTGCCGCGGCTACCGGCTCTACGTAACCCTTCGCAGTCTCATCGGTTGGCTCACTCGCCCCCAGCACCAATGAGCCAGCTAGAAGCACGCCAACCATTGCCACACCGAGGGTAATGAACAAAGAGGAAGTTCGTATATCGGGGAATGCAGCCAAGATCGTGGCGCCAGCAAGTATCGCAATCGTAAGTCCGGCACCAATAAACACCGCTGGTGTCGCCGAGTTCTCAGATGAAGCGATAAAAATCCTTGAGATGTTGATCGTCAGGAACGCAACGGTCAGGATCGCTCCGGCCGGAAGTAGGAACGGTAGCCATAACCGACTCTTGCGCCGCTCGGCCCCTCGCGCTTGTTCAACGGACGAAGGCGTCGCGTCGCTCTCGGTTCGTTCCAATTGTTCGGTGTCGGTCATCTAGGTCCTCAGTTCAAGTTCACTTTGATCCCGATCCGGGTCCTTGAGTTCTGGACCGGGCCGGTTCTTGTGTTCCTCTGCTGCAGCCCAGCGAAAGAATATGACGGCGATCACGACCCAGAGCATCAATCCAGCACCAATCTTCATGATTAGGCCAGCAATCCTCTGGTCCGTGAGGGCCGATATACCCCAAAGCTTGGGCATCTCCTCATAGCGACGATACAGCGGGTGACTCCCATAGGCGAGAAACGTGGCAGGGATAGTTGGCAGGACTGACTGCAAAAACAGATACGCCATCGCAACAATGGGCACCAGCCGTGGAATCTCGGGGAGCGGTGAGCAGATCGGCATCCAGACGATCAGCGAAGCGATTATGAGTAGCGAGTGCGCAAGGAAATGCGCCAGGCCACTTCTCAACGTGAGGTCGACGAATGCTGGCCAGTGCATCACAGCGAGCACGACATTGAACACAATTACCGCTGGCACAAACCGCGATAGGTACCGCACCACTGCGAAAAGTTTAGGTGGCCTCAGGATCCATCGTGCTAGCCACGCCGGTGTACCGAGAAGCACTAGAGGAGCGACAACCATCGAATACGTCAAGTGTTGAACCATGTGCACTGAATAGAGGTAGCCCTCAGCCAAGTCGTGCGCAGGCCAATAAGACGCCAGCAAGAAGGCAACCATCCCAAGGTTGAAACAAGTGACCTGAAAACGACTTGCGACCTTTTCGCCCGGGCCAACGAAACGGGGGCCAAGGCGGGTTAATGCGATCGCATAACCGGCAACCAACAGTCCGACTACAAGCAACACCTCTGGATGCGCTTGGAACGCCGGAAAAGCTGTGGCAGACATGGCGATGACCTAGTCAGTTCAGCTGAAGATGTGCAGCGTCGACAAAACGATCGTGTAAAGGAGAATGGCGCCGATACCGCCCATGATGAAAAACCGGCGGAAGATCGTTTGGTCAGTACGCAGGTGCATGTACCAACTGGCCACAATCACAAACTTGACGAAGGCCATGACGAGAAGAACGGTGATGATGAGACCGGAGGGCACCGAGCCTTCCAAGTAGTACATTCCCACTTCGGCAGCGGTGAGTACGCACAAGATGACCGCAATAATCACGTATTGAAATGGCGAAGGGTGCTTTACCAACTCTCCCGGCAGCAGGGGTACTTCTGAGGCAGGGATGGCGGACAGGCCGTGTGCCTCTTCGGCAGCTCGTTCCTCGGGAGTACCCGGCAGCAAGCTCGGATCGTCGGCCTCTGTAATCGTTGAAATGTCGTTCTCGCTCATGCGCCCTCCTATGTGGGGATGAGGTAGACGACAGTGAAGATAACGATCCACACTACGTCGACAAAGTGCCAATAAAGACCTGCAATCTCGACCCGTTCCGAGTCTTGAACATGCAACTTATTCTGCATCGACATTCCCCACAGTGTGAGCAGCCAGATGATTCCCGCAGTTACGTGCGCCCCATGTAGACCCGTAAGTACGAAGAAACTTGATCCGAACACATTCTCCGAAAGCGACAGTCCCTCTCGGTAGAATTCGGTGAACTCATAGATCTGGCCACCGATGAACACTGCGCCAAACAAAGCCGTAGCGAAGAGCCAGATCCGAAACCGGCGATGATCGCCGCGCTGGATGGATGCGAGAGCCAAGACCATCGTCAACGAACTCATTAGCAAAATGAAGGACGTGACCGATGTGAAGGGAATGTTGTAAACGTCCTGTGGCGTTGGCCCCGAAACAATTCGGCCCTTGTACAACAAATAAGCGGAGATGAAACCACCGAAGAACAAACACTCGGAGGACAAGAACACCCACATACCGAGCTTCGTGTTCGTCGCACCTGTGTTCGTATCAGCGTGTCCGTGGATGCTGATCTCGGACTCGAGCGCGTGTGCGAGATCTGGAAGGGTCGTCTCAGACATCGATCAATGCTCCTCGGTGCCTGGCTCAATGGCCCAGGCATAGATTCCGAACAACAGCAACAGCATTCCAGGGATGACCAGGAGAGGCTCCTTGAAGACCGCCGCATACGCGAGCACTGGCATGCCGAGGGTGACAACGAGTGGGTAGTACGAAGGCGACGGCAGATGAATGTCGTGCCCATCTACCCGTTCTTCGACTGCGCCCTGGTAATCCGCGGTATCCGACGGCCTAAGCACTAGGCGGCCTTGATCGTCTTCGGTGTACTTGCGGTGCCAGAAGTCGTCTCGCGCCTTTACTTGGGGAACCTTTGCGAAGTTGTACTCCGGTGCCGGTGAAGGGATCGACCACTCGAGAGTACGGGCGTCCCACGGGTCTTCGGGTGCAACCTCTCCCTTCACGGTTGTAACGATCACGTTTACAAGGAACACAGCTACGGACAGAGCGATTATGAATCCACCGACCGTTACCAAGAGGTTGAGTTTGTCCCAACCCATATTGGCTGCATAGGTGTACGTACGACGCGGCTGCCCCTGCAGTCCCAAGAAATGCATCGGGAAGAATGTCATGTTGAACCCAATCAACATCAACCAGAACGTGATCTTGCCCATCTTCTCGTTGAGCATCTTTCCGAACACCTTGGGCCACCAGTATGCGAAGCCACCGAAGATTGCGAACACCAACCCGCCAAAGAGCACGTAGTGGAAGTGGGCAACCACGTAATACGTGTCGGTCTGTTGTGTATCGGCTGGAACGATGGCGTGCGTCACGCCGGAAAGTCCACCGAGGGTAAACATCGCGATGAAACCCAATGCAAACAACATTGGCGTTTTCAATCGCACTGACCCTCCCCACACTGTGCCAAGCCAGTTGAAGATCTTCACGCCGGTCGGGATGGCAATGAGAAACGTTGCGAGGCTGAAAGCCGAAACAGCTACCGGTCCAAGACCCGTTGCGAACATGTGGTGAGCCCAAACTCCCCATCCGAGGAAGCCAATCGCTATTCCGGAAAACACAATCACCGAGTATCCGAACAGTGGTTTACGCGCAAATACCGGCAGGATCTCCGAAACAATTCCCATCCCGGGCAAGATCAAGATGTACACCTCTGGATGACCAAACAACCAGAAGAGATGTTGATAAAGCAGCGGATCACCGCCTTGGGCTGCGACAAAGAAGTTTGTGGCGAAGTTGCGGTCGAAGAAAACCATGATGAGCGCAGCGGTAACGGCGGGAATAGCAAACACAGTCAGGAACGCAACCACCAGCATCATCCACACGAACACCGGCATGCGCATGAGAGTCATGCCCGGAGCTCGCATGTTGAGAATCGTGACGACAAAGTTAATACCCGAAGTGACTGACCCGACCCCGAGCATGATCAAACCGATAGTCCAGAAGTCTGGACCGCGGCCAGGCAAAAATCCTGCGTCCATCGGCGCGCTCGTTAGCGGCGTGTAACCGAACCATCCCCCGTTTGGCGCTCCTCCTAGGAAGAAACCCGAGTACAGGAAGAGCCCTCCGAATAGAAAGACCAAGAATCCGAACATGTTGAGGCGCGGGAATGCAACATCGCGCGCCCCTATCTGGAGTGGAATTAGATAGTTACCGAACGCAACGGCGAGGGGCATGCCTACGAGGAAAACCATCGTTGTGCCGTGCATTGTAAACAGCGTGTTGTACTGCGCAGCGGTGAGTACCGAACCGTTAGGACCCGCAAGCTGAAGTCGAATCAACAAAGCTTCAATGCCCGCGATCACAAAAAAGATCAGTGCTGTCGCCCCGTAGAGGATCGCGATCTTTTTGTGATCGACTGTCGTGAACCACGACCAAACACCGGTTGTCTCCTTGGGACGGCGCAGCACGCTTTGCCGCAGCACACTTTGCTGCGGCTCTTCAGGCGCGACGATAACTTTTTCGATCGTGGTCGTCATGGACGAACTTTCAGAGTCACTACGTCTCTCCTAAAAGGTACGACACAATCGCGTCGGCATCGCTCTGAGTCATTACTGGCTGACCCTTGGGCGTGTTCTTGATAAACGACGGCATACCGACACACGTCGCTGGTGGCGGCAACCGACAATCTTTCGACTGCATCGCGATCATCGAGGGCGCGTCCATCACCCAGCGCGTGAGGTTTTCTCGATTGAGCTCGTATGTACCGCCAGCGAAGGTCGTTCTACTTGCAAGGTGCGTGAGGTTTGGACCGTAAGTCGTCTTGGCCGAGTTATCGAAAATATGGCAGTTGGTACATCCGTACGTCGCGCCGGTCAATTGCGCTACGTCACCGGTATACGCCTGGGCAGGACCGCCGATTTGATCGTCTCGCCATGCTTCCCAATCGGCCATTGATGAAGCGATGACCCGCATTCTCATGTTTGCATGCGACAGACCGCAGTATTCGGCGCATGCGCCGAGGAATGTCCCAGGAGCAGATGCTTCAAGCACTACCTCATTGGTGCGCGCGGGCATTACGTCTTTCTTGCCAGCGAGTTCTGGTATCCAGAATGAATGGATCGCATTATCCGAGTGCAAACGAACAAGCACCTTTGTGTTGACAGGAATATGCAACTCGGTACTCGTGACAATATTCGACGGCACCATTGGTTGCTTACCGAGTTCGAACTGCCACCACCACTGCTTGCCAGATGCATCGACGACAAGGACGTCGGGTCCTGTAGGGCGTTCGGCAAGCGCAAAGATTGTGCTCACGGTAGGCACCGCAATTACTGCAAGGATCAAAGCTGGCACGATCGTCCAGCCGATCTCCAACATCGAGTTTCCGTGTATCTGCTTCGGGTTATCCGACCTACCCTCGCGGTGCCGGAACCGCAGCGCTACATAAAACGTCGCCGCGATGATCGCGATACCAATGACGATGGCAACGATCAATACCGGGATAAACAGGTTGTGGATTGTCTGAGCTGCAGGGCCTTTGGGACTTAGCGAGTTCTGGCCATTTTCGTTGGAGCAGGCACCAAGGAACACAGAGAAGCCAGCGACGAAGGCCGCTGTGGGCAACCGGTAACTGCGCCGCCCAATCTTGGGTTCCTTCATGCCTCAATCCCTTGCGCGAGGGAGCCGGGGCCACCATGGCCCCAGAACCAACTCCTTCTGGCACGGCGACTCTATCCCCGCCGGAAACGACAACTACAACTCCTCAGAATCACAAATCTCGCAAACGGCCACTAGAGCCCAAGCCGGTCCAGCGACTGCGCGCGCCTCTGCCAATCTTTGTCGACCTTCACATGGGTCTCTAAGTACACCCGAGCGCCGAAGAGGGACTCCAACTCAAGGCGAGCGGCCATACCGGCGTCTCGTATCACCGTTCCGCCCTTGCCAATAACGATGCCCTTCTGGGAATCACGTTCAACATGGACAACGACCCGATAACGCATGACATCGGGGTCATGTTCCCCAACGTCTTCTTCATCGGTCTCAAGTTCGGCAGCGGTCACCATGATCGAGTGTGGCAACTCCTCGCGAGCCATCGCTAAAAGCTTTTCACGAAGCAGCTCGGCCACCAGTAGACCTTCCGGCTGATCCGAGACGACACCATCGGGGTAGTACACGGGGCCTTCTGGAATACGGCCCTCAAACTCGGCTACCAGCGCTTCAAGCCCATCACCAGTTTTTGCCGAGAGCGGCAAGTACGCATCGAACTCGCCGAGTTTCTTCACAACCGATCCGAGATGTTCCACCACTTGTGACGGAGTTGACGCGTCTGTCTTATTGACTACCAGCAACCGCGGCGTGTCGACTTTATGGATGAGATCGCTAATGAACTTGTCGCCAGAACCAATCGGCTCGTTCGCTTCGATCAAGAGACAAACCACGTCTACCTCGGTCAAGGTTTGCACTGACCGATGGTTGCATCGCTCCCCTAGAAGAGTGCGCGGCTTGTGGATTCCAGGGGTGTCGAGCAAAACGATCTGCGAACTCGTAGTAGTGCGAACGCCACGAATCTGAGTGCGAGTTGTTTGAGGCCGAGGCGACGTGATCGAGACCTTGGTTCCAACCAATGCGTTGACGAGTGTGGATTTCCCGACATTCGGGCGTCCGAGCAGACTCACGAACCCAGATCGAAACTCCGTCACTGCGTCTCCGCGCTCGGCTGGGGAGCATTCGTGATGGGTGTGTCGCCACCACCCGATTCGCCCACCGGGTGCAGCGGAACGATCGCAACCGAGACAATCCTTTTCCCTTCAACTCGCTCGGCACGAAACTCGAGCCCCTCAAACTTCACCGTCTCGCCCGGTACAGGCACATGTCCAAGCAGGTTGAAAACAAGCCCGGCCACCGTGTCCCATTCGGTGTCAGGTAACTGAACATTCAACACCTCATTGACGTCATCGATTGGCGTCTTGCCCGGAGCGCGAATGCCTCCTCCGGCTAAGGGCTCAACGCCCGGCTCTTCCGCGTCGTACTCGTCCAATATCTCGCCGACGATTTCTTCAACAAGATCTTCGAGCGTCACTAGTCCTGCGGTGGCGCCATGCTCATCGACGACGACCGCCATGTGCGATTTGCTGGTTTGCATCTCGCGGAGCAACTCGGCAACGCGCTTTTGTTCGGGTACGAACACAGCGGGACGCGCAGCGGTTAGAACGAGTTCACTGCCCTCACCTGATCGCGCTCGGGTTACCAGATCTTTGAGGTGGAGCACCCCCACGATGTTGTCCGTTGTTTCCTCGTAACACGGCAGGCGCGAGAGCCCCGCAGAAATTGCGCGTTCGATAGCCGCTTCAATGGTTTCGGATGCATCGATAGCAACCATGTCGGGACGTGGAACCATCACCTCGCGCACGACGGTGTCCCCGAACTCGAATATCGAGTGAATCATCTTGCTTTCTTCTTGTTCTATGACGTCTTCATTCGCCGCGACACTCGCCATCGTTCGCAGATCATCTTCCGTTACGAACGGGCCCTGCTTCAACCCCTTACCTGGGAGCATGACGTTCGCCATTCCGATGAGCATGCGCGACAGCCCTCTAAGCGGAGGGAAGTTCGTGATCGCCCAGAGGAATCCCGAAAGGCGCAGCGCCGCTCGATCCGGATGTTGGATCGCATACGTCTTGGGGGCTACTTCCCCGATTACGAAGTACACGACTATCTGTATCGCCAGACCAATAAATAAGCCAGCGCTTCCAAATGAACTTTCGAGCAAAACACCGAGCAGCGCGGCACTCGTCATCTGCGAAACGAGTACAAGCAGAAGCAGAACATTTAGCGTTCGCTCAGGGTGCTCCAGCATGTCCGCCAGACGCGCCGCTCCCTTGCGTCCATCGTCCGCGAGGGTCATTGCGCGAATGCGATTCATGCGAGTGAAGGCCGTCTCAGCCATCGCTAGAACGATGGAAAACAAAAAGAGAACGACCACGACGCCCAGAATCAATGCGTCGGAGCTAGTCATGCGAACACGCTCTGGTGAAGGTCGGGGTCAAGGAGTCAGTCGTTCTTGTTCACGAAACTTGGTCAATAACTCTTGCTCGCGCGACTTCATAGTCGCTTCGTCGCCGGGTTCTGCATGGTCGTAGTTGAGCAGATGAAGCACGCCATGTACGACGAGTAGCGCTATCTCTTCGTCAATCGTCTTGCCGTGTAGTGGCGCCTGCGCTGCAGCCATAGATGGACACACGACCACGTCCCCAATTAGAGAAGGTGGTTCTCCTGCCTCGTTCGGCGCGCCCGGTCCACGTCCTCCCTGGTCTGGCTGTCTGCCGCCGAGAACAAGGTCGTCATCCATCGGGAATGCCAACACATCGGTGGGGCCGGTGCCCGCCAGGAACTTCTCGTTGAGATCGGCAATCGACTGAGCATCTACGAATAACAACGACAGTTCGGCTGTACCACGAAGACGTTCTTCGCCAACCACAAACTCGGCCAACTTGACCCACCGAATCACGTCTATCGGCACATCCGATTGCTCGTCTGCCCCAAATACCGAGAGACCGGTCTCACCGTAATCAGTCATGGGCTGCGTACGCATCGACGATGTCGGCCACGATGCGATGCCTCACAACATCTCGGGATCCAAGTTCAACGAAGGCGAGCCCGTCGATGCCGTCAAGCAGATCACGCACCGCGAGCAATCCCGAACGGCCCCGCGCATCCGGCAAATCGATCTGGGTCACGTCCCCGGTGACGACGATCTTGGATCCGAAGCCCAGTCGCGTGAGAAACATTTTCATTTGCTCCGCTGTTGTGTTCTGTGCTTCGTCGAGAATGATGAATGAATCGTTCAACGTGCGGCCGCGCATATATGCGAGCGGCGCAACCTCGATCGTGCCGCGTTCCATCAACCGCGAAACCGCCTCTAGCTCGAGCATGTCGTACAACGCGTCGTACAGCGGCCGCAGATATGGATCGACCTTCGCGAGCATGTCGCCGGGCAAGAACCCGAGCCGTTCACCCGCTTCGACAGCAGGACGCGTCAGGATGATCCGGTTCACTTCCTTCGCTTGTAGTGCTTGCACCGCCAACGCGACAGCGAGGTAACTCTTACCTGTGCCCGCGGGTCCGATGCCGAACGTGATCGTGTTCGCGCCAACCGCGTCCACATAGCGCTTCTGTCCAGCGGTTTTCGGGCGCACCGTCTTACGTCCGCGCAACACTTCGGTTGCAAGTACTGCAGAAGGCATCTGATTTTCTTCGAGCATTGCGATTGCCCGGATCACACCGTCGCGATCGAGTGTGTGTCCACTCTGAAGGACGACAACCAACTCTTCAAAGAGTCGGCCCGCCATCGTCGTGGCCTCATGGTCTCCCGTGATGGTGATTTCGTTGCCGCGCACAAGTATCTCGACCGGAAACGCATTCTCTACAAGGCGGAGAAGTTCATCACGTTGGCCTAGTAGGTCCACCATGAGGTGGTTACCGGGGATGAGTATCCGAACCTGAGTCGGCGACGAAGTGGTCACGACGCGCTCAGGGTAGCGCCGACGGGCGCATTTGGCGACGCAGCGCTGGTGTTAGTCAGGCTACGGAAGCACCAGCGCGCAGACCCAGCTGCGCGAGGTGATTCCCGAAGTCGTCCGCGGGGCGGCCGAGCACCGCTGCAAGCACGCGCACATCATCACGTCTGATCGTGAGAATCCGTCCATTGAAATCTTGCCTCTGCAGTCTAATTGTCGAGGCGTAACGCGCGATCACGCCGGCATCCGGCGTATCAAGAGCGCGTAAAGCAATCAGGTCGATGGTGAATCCGGTGTCGCCGTCATCGCTCTCCGTGAGATCAATCGTGGTCTCTTTGTCTCGCGGTAACAACTGATCTGCCGGAACACCATATATCTCGGCTAAACGCAACATTCTGGGAACCGAGATTGCCCGCTCACAGCGTTCGTACGCCCCAAGCACCGATGCCTTGAACTCAAGGCCCGACTTGTTTTCAACATCGTGAAGCGACATCCCCTGCTGCCTACGAATTGCTCGTAGTCGTTCGCCAACGCTGACGCCGCTCATCGGTTCCGATCCATCCCGATCCTTCCTGCGATACGGGGAAGTTTCTAATTCCAGACTATGGCACGCCGAGTCTCCGATGTCGAACATACCCTATTTACCTCCGAAAAACGCTGAGAGCAGCCGCTGCGGCAATAGGAGCGGTCTTGGACCTCAAGATGTGGGGACCCAAAGCCATTCGACCCCACGCGCGCAATTCATCCACCTCATCTGCCTCCAACCCACCCTCTGGACCCACCACAACGAGCCACTCTCCGCCCGGCGGATGCACCAAATCTGCGGGTGAGTCTCCCCCGAGCGCCGCTATGACAATCCCTGGATGGCCACCAAGATCCGAGATGTCGATCACCGACTCGACAGAGGGAAGCCGCGCCCGGAAAGACTGCACCGCTGCTTCTCGAACAACTTTGCGAAGGCGCACGAGAGCCTTGTCGCCCTTATCGGACTCCCATCTCACGATGCCTCGCTTCGTCATGATCGGGATGATGCGATCAACACCTAGTTCAACAAGTTGGCGAACGACCGTAGACGCGGCATCACTCTTTGCTGGAGCAAACGCGATTGCGAGGCGCGGCTCCACCACTGGCTCATCGGTGATTGGTCCAACGGGTTCAAGGATGATCTTGTGATCGACTAGCTCCGTAACCAAACACCTGCGCCAAGCCCCGGTGCCGTCGGCCACCACCAGGTGTTCTCCCTGCTCTATCCGACGAACACGCGCGAGATGATGCCCGTCGTCGCCTATTACCGCCAGGGGCGCTGCGTCTGAAATCGAGTCGAGGAACACCATCGCGGTCGCGTCTGCGCCAGATGCATACCGCGGTTCACTTGTCACCGTTCTCCAAACGCATTCCTCAATCGCGAGAAGAGTCCCGGATCTGGAGGAGACACATCTTCACCACGAAGTGCCGCCAAATGTGTAAGGAGTTCCGCTTCCTCGGCCGACAAGCGCTTAGGAACTTCTACTTCTACAGCCACTAACAGATCACCTCTGCCGCGGCCCTGCAGAACGGGCACACCGCGACCGCGGAGCCTAAAGACATGGCCTGGTTGCGTACCGGCTGGAACCTCGAGTTCGAGTGGTTCTTCGAGAGTGTCGACATGAAGTGTCGTGCCGAGCGTCGCTTGAGTGAAGGCGAGCGTTAGGCGGTGTACGAGATCGACGCCATGTCGTTCAAGCGTTGGGTGTGCCCGCGTGCGGATTGTGACGTAGAGATCTCCGGGGACACCGCCGCGTGGCGCGGCAGGACCTCGGCCCGAGAGGCGGAGGCGTTGACCGTCATCGATTCCTGCCGGGATTTCCACTTCTATCTGGCGACTAGCGCGCACCCGTCCATCGCCACGACATTGCGCGCAGGGGTTCGGGACCGTCTTACCCATGCCGCCGCAGGTTGGGCAAGCAACCGCTGTTACCAGTTGCCCAAGGATCGACCTTCGTACCTCGCGTACTTCACCGGAGCCGCCGCATGTTCCACACGATGCCGGGTGGGTTCCGGCAGCGCATCCTGAGCCGTCGCATTGTTCGCACGGTCCTGGCATCTGCACATCAAGTGATCTGGTGCACCCGAATGCGGCTTCTACGAGATCGAGCTCGACGATCGCCTCGGCGTCTGGAGCTTGCCTCGGTCCTCCCTGGCCTCCACCGCCGAATGAACCTGTGAAGAACGCGTCGAAGATGTCGCCAAATCCGAATGCGTCGCCGCCGCCGTTCGCTTGCCCGCGCTGCCCGCGCGAGCCGTCGTCGCCAAACGTGTCGTAGCGGCGGCGGCGTTCTGGGTCACGGAGAACCTCGTACGCGGCCGAGACCTCTTTGAAGCGGTCTTCTGCCGACGCGTCAGAAGGGTTCGCGTCCGGATGAAGATCACGTGCGCGTGACCGATAGGCGGTCTTGATCTCCGCTTGGGTCGCGTTGCGTTCGACGCCTAATAGGGCGTATAGGTCTGATGGCATCTCGGTTAACTGAGCAGCAATCGTCCGAGTTGAGCCGACACTGCGGCCACTGCAGCTAGAGCCTGCTGGTAGTCCATGCGCGTCGGTCCGAGAATGCCAACGGTTCCCGCAACCTGTCCTTCGACTCGGTACGGCGCAAGAACCAGTGAACAGTCACGAAGTTCATCGACTTCATTTTCTGTGCCGATGCTGACATTGACGCCCTGGCCAAGCAGATCACGCACTAGGGAAACGACAACAACCTGTTCTTCGAGCATCTCAAGAAGGCGCGCTGCGCTCTGGGCAGTAGAGAAGGCTTCATGTTCCGCTGCTAGGCGGCTAGCCCCACCCACATATAGCTCTGCTTCTGTCTCGGCGTTGTGTGCGAGTGCTTTGACAGCAGAACTGGTGAGCGTGTCGACCACTTGATCACCACTAGGTTCTGCAACGCCAAGTTCTCCCACTGGCCGCGCCTGCATAGCCACATCGAGCAACCCAGAAGCGCGAGCAACCTGCGCTTCGGTGGCGTCGCTTGTGAGTGCAAGAACTTCCCTTGCTATCGCGCCGTTTGAAAGTACCGCCACGGCCAACACAGTTCGTGGCTGCAGTGAAACCAATTGCACACTGCGGAATCGCTTCGAGTCGGCTTGAGGACCAACGACCACTGCGGCATGACTTGTGAGGCGTGCAAGCATCTGAGATGTTTCGTGCAACAGGTCTTCGAGCGCGGTATGTGCAGTATCGAAGAAATCTGAAACGACTCTACGTTGGCTAGGGGGAAGCGCTCCGCCCGTGTAGTGGTCAACAAAGAATCGGTAACCGCGATCGGTTGGTATACGGCCGGCGGACTTGTGCGGCTGCACGATGTAGCCATCCCGCTCAAGTTGGATCATGTCGTTGCGGACCGTTGCGCTCGAAACGCCTAGCGCCCTTGAACCCGCCACGGTTTGCGACGCCACTGGTTGGGCGGTCTGCACATACTCCTCGACAATGGCTTGGAGCACCGCTGCCCGACGATCGGCGACCTCCATGACTTGCACTCCATCTGCAGCCGTCGATTGGACGGAAAGGCGGGCTATTGGCACTCCACTCTACCGATTGCCAAGCGGGTTATGACCTCCGAACCAAGAAGCCGTCCGCGGCGGGTGAGAATCCAATGGCCCTCGATGCTCGACAACAAGCCGTCGTCGGCAAGGTCGTTCGCCACAAGATCGACTGCGGGATCATGAGGAATGCCGGTCGACGTACGCAGCATGAGGGCTTGCGACTCGTCGCGAGCAGCGACGGCTTCTAGGTGTTCTGAGCCAGCTTCGGGCGATGTGCCGTTCCGAATGGCCTCGATATAGCGCTCGGGCGTGCGCACGTTCCACCAACGTCTGCCTTGGGTATATCCGTGCGCAGCGCAACCAATAGCGAGGTAGTCCGACCCGTTCCAGTATCCGAGATTGTGGCGGCACTCAGAACCTGCTTCGGACCAGTTCGATATCTCATACCAATCGAGGCCTGCTTCAGTGAGTAAATCGTCGGCGAGTAGGTACATGTCCGCTTGTGCGTCGTCGTCTGTACCGGTTTGTGACCCGTCGGCGACCGCTCTGCCGAGAGGCGTGCCAGGTTCGACGGTGAGCGCGTAGGCGCTGATGTGATCTGGGCGGAGCGCGAGGGTCGCGTCGACGGTGTACTTCCAATCATCTATCGACTCGCAGGACGAGCCGTAAATGAGGTCGAGATTGATGGCGGTGATCCCCGCATCCCGGGCCCATGCGACAGAACGCTCGACGTTGTCTGGATTATGTGTGCGCCCTAGCGCGCCAAGAACATCTGGAACCATCGACTGCACGCCGAACGACAGTCGGTTGACCCCAGCGCGCGCATAGGCAGCAAGCTTCGAAGCATCAGCCGAATCTGGGTTGCACTCGACAGTTACTTCGGCGTCGTTCGCTATTGGGATCACATCGATGATCTTTTGTATTGCGGACGAATCGAGAAGTGACGGTGTTCCACCTCCGAAGAAAACGGTGTTCGCCTCTGGCAGGAGACCCGCGGTGTGTCGTTGCTTCAGATCCGTGACGCACGCATCGACGTAGTCATCGATTAGGTGCGCGCGGTCTGTCCATGTGGCGAAGTCGCAGTAGTCGCAACGGTGCGCGCAGAACGGGATGTGAATATAGACGCCTAGAGGCACACCCAACTGTCCCACGACTCCGGGGTTCCGGCGAGTTCGCGGCTACGGTCCGCGCCGTGGATTTTGATCTTCCTCCCGAGGCCGAAGAACACCGCGCTGCAATTCGTGCGTTCCTGGATGCAGAAGCCCCCACAGGCAAATATCGGGCTGGGTTCGCTTCTCGATTGGCAGAGGCTGGCTATGTGGCACCCCACTGGCCGCTCCCCTGGGGACGGGGAGCATCGCCTGTAGAGCAATTGGTTATCGACGAGGAGTTGCGCGCAGCGAATGTGCCGAGGCCCGTGAATCCGATCGGAATCGGTTGGGCGGGACCAACATTGCTAGTCGCAGGCACAGAGGAACAACACAAGCGGTATCTGCCAGGCATTCTCGATGGCAGCGAGATTTGGTGCCAACTATTTAGCGAACCCGGTGCAGGAAGTGACCTGGCATCGTTGAGCACGACGGCGACCCGCGACGGCGACGAGTACATAGTGAACGGTCAAAAGGTTTGGACAACGCTCGCACACGTCGCAAAGTACGGCATCTTGATTGCGCGTACAGACCCGGAAGCCGAACAACATCGTGGGGTTAGTTACTTCGTTGTTGACATGGCATCGCTGGGGATCGAGGTGCGGCCGCTCGTGCAGATGACGGGTACCCATGAATTCAATGAGGTGTTTTTCACGGATGTGCGCATCCCCGCCGAGAATCTCGTAGGCGACGAGCACGATGGTTGGCGCCTCGCGAAGGTCACGTTAGGAAACGAGCGCGTATCGCTATCGGGCGAAGGCGCGCTTTGGGGCCGTGGACCGACTGCGAATGACGTAGTGGACCTGGTGCGGGAGCACGGGGGCACGACCGATCCGTTGCTGCGCCAGAAGCTCGCGCACCTGTACACGGAGAGCGAGTTGCTGCGCCTGATCCGACTCCGAACTGTTTCGGCCGTCGTAAAGGGAATGGAGCCAGGGCCAGAGGCAAGTGTGCGTAAGGCAATCTCGGATGAGCACGGGCAACACGTGATGGAGTTGGCGAAAGAACTTGCTGGCACGCATGGGATGTTGTCCGACTTTGGACCGTACGCGGAACCGGACGTGATGTGGCAGTACGGATATTTGTATGCGCGGGCACTGACGATTGGCGGGGGCACAAGCGAAGTGCAGCGAAACATCCTGGGGGAACGGGTACTAGGCCTACCGCGCGATTAGCGACGCGCCACGACCCTGTTTCGGCGCTGAATCTGAGCACCCTGGTGCTCCATTTCAGCGCTGAAACTGAGCACCCTGGTGCTCAATACGCGTGTTGAAAGGCTTCGGCGCTCGTCAGTCGTCGAGTTTTAGTGCGGCTACGAAAGCTTCTTGGGGTACCTCGACGCTGCCGATCTGTTTCATGCGCTTCTTGCCTTCCTTCTGGCGATCCAACAATTTGCGCTTACGCGTTATGTCACCGCCGTAACACTTTGCGAGCACGTCTTTGCGTTTCGCCTTCACTGTCTCCCTGGCGATGATGCGCCCGCCGATCGCCGCTTGAATCGGAACATCGAAAAGTTGCCTCGGAATCAACTCTCGCAATTTCTGGCTCATCCGACGCCCATAATCGTATGCACGCTCGTTATGCACGATTGAACTGAACGCATCTACCGGCACACCATTCAACATGATGTCGACCTTCACGAGCTTCGACTGGCGATAGCCAGCGGGCTCGTAATCCAGCGATGCGTATCCGCGACTGCGCGACTTCATCTGGTCAAAAAAATCCATCACGATCTCGGCGAGTGGAACCACATAGACCAGTTCCACGCGTTCCTCCGAGATGTATTCCATCTTGGTCATCTCGGCGCGTTTTGATTGAGCAAGGTCCATTAGCGGACCAACGAACTCTGTCGGTGTGAGAATCGTGATCGTCACATACGGTTCTTCGATCGACGCGATCTCCGCAGGGTCCGGCATCGCAGAGGGGTTGTCTACGACCGCCACCTCGCCGGACGTCGTATGCGCGAGGTACTCAACATTCGGCGCAGTCGCTACCAGCGAAAGGTCGTATTCGCGTTCGAGTCGTTCACGCACAATCTCCATGTGGAGCAAGCCGAGGAATCCGCACCGAAAACCGAATCCGAGCGCTCCGGACGTCTCTGGTTCATAAGTCACGCTCGAGTCATTGAGGCTAAGTCGCTCTAGGGCTTCACGAAGGTCCGCGTATTCGTCGCCAACGACCGGGTACAAGCCACAGAACACCATCGGTTTCGGATGGCGATACCCCTCAAGGACGGCGGCAGGGCGCGCCGCGTCCGTAACGGTCTCTCCGACCCGCGCTTCGCCAACATCTTTGATGCCTGCCACCAGATAACCAACCTCGCCAGGGCCGAGAGACGAAACCGGCGTCGGAACGGGAAGGCGCGTGCCGATCTCTTCGGCATCATGTGTTGCATTCGCTTGGAGAAACCTCAAGCGCTGTCCCGAAGTGAGCGTGCCGTTGAATACCCTGACCGCACTAATCACGCCGCGGTATGGGTCGTAGTGCGAATCAAAAATGAGTGCTTGTAGGCCGGCAGTGTCATCGCAGGTTGGTGCAGGAATCTTTGCCAAGACCGCATCAAGTAACTCGACAATGCCTTCACCTGTCTTGGCGGAGATACGCAATACGTCTTCTGCGGGCAGCCCAAGAACACGTTCGATCTCTTCGCACACTCGGTCTGGATCCGCGGCGGGCAAGTCAATCTTGTTGACGGCCGCCACGATCGCCAAGTTGCTCTCCACTGCCAGGTAACAGTTGGCGAGCGTTTGCGCTTCAATCCCCTGGCTGGCATCGACGAGCAAAATCACGCCTTCGCATGCGGCCAGGCTGCGACTCACTTCATAACCGAAGTCGACATGTCCTGGCGTGTCGATCAGGTTGATTACATGGTCACGCCAGAACAGACGCACGTTCTGGGCCTTGATCGTGATGCCCCGTTCGCGTTCGATATCCATGGAGTCGAGGTACTGAGCCCGCATATCCCTGGCATCGACTGCCCCGGTCAATTCGAGCAGGCGGTCTGCCAGGGTGCTCTTGCCGTGGTCGATGTGGGCGATGATCGCGAGGTTGCGAAGCCGGTCTAACTGAATCACCGCGCCATTCTCGCCGCTTCAGCGACGCGAGCGCCGAATGTAGCGACGAACGAAGTGATCTGAGCGCCGACTGCTACGATCCTCTGGTTCCTAGAACGCCCTCTGGAGTCTTAACGCGCTGTGGCAAACATAAAAAGTCAGAAAAAGCGGAACCGCCAGAATGAGAAGCGTCGCGTAGTCAATGTCGCGGTGCGTTCCGAGCTGAAGACCCGCACAAAGTCTGCACGCCGCGCAATTGCCGAGGTGAGCGAAAACATGGGCGTAACCGTTGTCGCCGCTCAGAAACGTATCGACAAGGCAAGCGCCAAAGGCACCATCCACAAGAACCAGGCCGCACGTCGTACCTCGCGCCTTATGAAAGCAGCGAACAAAGCCGCTTCATAGTCACCGGATGGTTGTTACCGTCGTACGCCTTCGCGCGGTCTTGTTTTTCCACCACTCCCGCTTCGACCGTGCAGCGCCGCTAGTCGCGCAACCAGCACTTCGATCACGGCGTCACCGCTAAGTGCGGTAGCACCCTTCAAGTCGAGATCAGCTTGATGCAACAGATCGACTGCCTGACGCATGCCTTCGAATCCAAGCGAACGAGACGCGGAAAGCGCTTTCTTGGCTGGGAACGCGCTCCCCTTGCCGCCCAGCGCTGCATGTGCATCATCAGCGGTACGAATCGACGAATCGTCAAGGCGCAGAAACCGTCTGTAACGGCCCGCCAAAATGGCGACCACCTGCAGCGGATGGAGCGGCTTCGGTTGTCGGGGGCTTGTAACGGTGAGCAGCCGGTTCAACGTCTCGAGCGCGCTGGCAACATCGCCTTCTTCGATGGCATTGGTCAACATATACGTAGGCACAGATCCGGTGTCCCCGAGGTACAGCTCGACGTCGGCGGCCGTCAACGTGACACCGGGTCCGAACGTGGCGGCTAACAAATCGAGCAGCGCTGGCAACCGTCCGGCATCTTCTCCAAGGTGCTCCGTCACTAACTTGGACGCGTCGTTGCGAAATGACAAACCGACGCGGGCCAACTCCACGACCAAAACGTCTTGGGTCTTTTCTGAATCAGCGCCAACCGCTTCCGCACCTTTCAATGCGTCGGCCAAGTTCTTGGCGACACGTCCAGTCCCTGCAACAAACACAAGGTCAGTCGTATCCAACAAGGAATCGAGCGCTGTAACAACTGGCTCAGCATCCGCGACGGTCAACTGGCCGTGGTCGTGCACCACGACAATCCGTTTCGCCGTCATGAAAGGCGGGCTCTGCGCGGCATTCACGATGCCGGACACGACTGATGATTCTCCGCCAGCCCTGCCGTCGTCTGTACCGCCACTATCGCTCGGCGGTACGGCTACATCGCCATCACCGTCCGTCCCCGCTACCTTGGGAACGGTGAACGTCTCCACGACGAGTCCACGGTTTTCATCGCCGACCAACCTGTCAAGGAGATCGCCGAGAACCTGAGACCGAAGCGCTGGGTCGGTCACCTTCACCACGTATGCCGCCACGGGCCTGGAGCCTAACGACCCCGGCGACCCCGGCGATTGCCGCAACCGACAAGATTGCCCACGCACCACGCGCATCGACCGCAAGCGGATGGACGGCCGCAACAGATGCCACTGTACGTATCCACCGAACCAGCGTGAAGGTTGGGAGTTGGAGGACCCATGGCGCGCCTGGACCTAGTACTCCGGTCACTGCTCCGCCAATGGCACCGGTTATTAGGCCCCAAACTGTGAGCGGCCCAACGACTGGAGCAGCGAGAAGGTTTGCAAGCAAGGCAACGAGAGGTACCGTGCCAAATACAGGGAGCAGGACTGGGGTTACTCCCAATTGCGCTCCCATGGTCGTAGCTATTGCTTCACGAAGAACGAGCGGACCACGCAGTCGCACAGCGATCCAGGGACTGATCCAAATAATTCCTGCGCACGCGGCCGAAGAAAGCAGGAACCCGACCGAATGCAATAGGAACGGGTCAGCAAGAAGCAAGGCCGTAACCGCAAGCGTTAGAACGCGTGCTCCGGTGGCGGGGCGACCTACGTACGTGGCGAACATCACGAGCGTTGCCATAGCTATTGCGCGCAACACCGATGGTTCCCACCGAGTCATCGTGCCGAATATCAGCAGCACCATGCACCCTCCCGCGAAACGCGTGCCGAGTCCAAAGCGCCGCAAGATGGGTCCTACGAGTGCGAGCACGAAAGCGACATTGGCGCCGCTTACTGCGAGCAGATGACCTAGCCCCGACGAACGAAAGTCGTTCACCACTTGTTCGGGAACAGAGCGTGTGTCGCCAAGTAGGAAACCGGCCAACAGGGATCGTTCCGTGGGTGGCAAAACACTTGTTCCGCGCAACACTGTTTCCCGCAGATAGTTCGCCAGTCTCGCTATCGGGTTGGTGGGCCCAGAGAATGAGATCAGGTCGTTGACGCGCACCCGAGCTACTGCATGACGCCAACGGAGGCGAGTGTCGTAACCGTCGAGAGGTTCGAGGGTTCCGTCGATAGTCAGCATGTCACCCGACTCGAGCACCCGAAGGCGCGATGCGTCATCGCCGCCGGCAACCGCCACGACTGTGCGGCCACCGGCATCGGTTCCATCGAAACTCGCAACGCGCATGAGAGCGTGAGCAACAAAACGCGGTCCTGAAGGGTCTTCTACGAGGGTCCCCACAAGGTGGCCAGAACGGTATTGCATTGCCTGTGAGCGAAGGGGTGAACTCTCGATGCCGTCAAGTGCGCGTTGCATGCATGCTGTGGCGAGTAACGCAACCGCAACCACAGCGATTATCACTCCACCACGACTCCGGAAAATGTACGCGAGCAGGACGAGGGCAATGCCGGTCAGCATCGGCAAGACCGCTTCGGAGGGACCGAACCGTTCGCCGATCATCAACCCGCCGAGAACGCCCAGCAGTATTGCTAGCGGTCCTGTCACACGACCACAAGTTCGCGCAGATCCGCGAAGCGAAGATCTCCGATGCCGCGTACCTCGCGCAGTTGTTCGATCTGATCGAACCCTCCGAGGCGTTCACGGGTAGCAATGATCGCCGCGCCTAGAGAAGGACCGATTCCTGGGAGTGTCTCTAGTTCGGCTTGAGTTGCTGTGTTGATGTTGATCGGTCCATCCGAAGTTCTGGAGCCCGAAGTTCCAGATGCCGCACCTGCACTACCGCTGCCGGGAGCAATCGGTGCGGGCTGGCCTACGCGCGCTACTGCAACGCGTTCGCCATCGCTCAGGACAGCAGCAAGGTTGAGTCGATCTAGGTCGGCGTCGGGAAGTCCGCCTCCTGCAGCAGCGATCGCATCAGCGACACGGTCACCAGTTGACAGCCGAACGAGTCCCGGGCGAAGTACAGCTCCCGCAACATGAACCAGCAGTTCCTTCTTCGCTTCGGTTGTTGTAGTGGTGGATCGAGAAGCCGTGTTTGCAGTGCTCGGCGACGTTACGCCGGTTGGTTCACCGCCAGAACTGCCAAGGCCGAACCAAACAAGGCCAGCAACGGCCGACACGGCGAGAAGAACGACCGCGCGTACGCGCGGATTGGCCGCGAAGTCACGCGCACGATCGGCAAGTTCTACGAATGGCGAGTCTGGAAACTCGGGACGACGTGGGACAGGAATATCGGACACTGCGACCTCCGGCTGACTGGGCGCGACTCCAAGAGGAGCCATG
This sequence comes from Bifidobacterium breve, assembly GCA_945865605.1. Classification (GTDB taxonomy): domain Bacteria; phylum Actinomycetota; class Acidimicrobiia; order IMCC26256; family JAENVU01; genus SHUZ01. Next base: position 3,379 of record CAMBEL010000022.1, on the reverse strand, counting down.
CGCTGGGCTGCAGGAGGAAGTTGCAGGAGGAAGGCAACCGAAACTATCACGCCTAACCGACGACGAAGTTCACCAGTCTGGCTGGAACTACTACGACCTTACGAACCGTCTTGCCTTCCAACAATGAACCGACAACCGGGTCGGCGCGAACAACAGCTTCCGTCTCGGTCTCATCGGCCGAAGTTGGTACCAGCAAGCGATGACGCACCTTCCCGTTGATCTGGATCGGAACCTCGACGCTTTCCATGACAAGCCATGCGGGATCGGCAATAGGGAACGGCTCTCGGGATAGCGATCCATCGTTACCGGCGCGCTCCCAAAGTTCCTCCGCTATGTGTGGTGCCAACGGTGCAACCATCAAGATGAGTGGCACAACGATTTCCTCTGGCGCTATGCCCTGTTCACCGACCACCTGCGTAAGCCGATTGTTCAAGGTGATCAACTTCGCTACTGCCGTATTGAAACCGAGCGTTGTCATGTCTTGGCTAACTCCGGCGATTGTTTGGTGCAGAAGGCGACGGGTTTCTTCATCGGCGGGTTCTGGATCGATGCGCGCTTCGCCGGTGTCTTCGTCAACGACGTTGCGCCAAAGCCGCTGGAGAAAGCGATGCACGCCGACGATGTCACGCGTGCTCCAAGGTCTCGACGCGTCGAGTGGGCCGGTCGACATTTCGTATAGACGCAACGTGTCGGCGCCGTAATTTCCATAGATGTCATCAGGGGTTACGACATTCTTGAGGCTCTTGCCCATCTTGCCAAACTCGCGCTGCACCGGCTCAGTGCCGAGGAAGTGGCCCCCATCGCGTTCTACAACGTCGGCCGCCTCGACATAAGTGCCGCGCGCGTCGGTGAAGGCGGCCGCCTGGATGTATCCCTGATTGAACAGGCGCTTGAATGGCTCCTTGGTCGCTACATGTCCAAGATCGAACAGGACCTTGTGCCAGAAGCGCGCATAGAGAAGGTGCAGTACGGCGTGTTCAACACCACCCACGTACAGGTCGATGCCACCCGCTTCTCCTTCTTCGCCGCCCATCCAATACTCGTCCGCTTCGCGTGACACGAACGCGTCTGTGTTTGTGGGGTCGAGATAGCGCAGGTAGTACCAACATGAACCGGCCCACTGCGGCATCGTGTTCAACTCGCGGCGATAGGTCTTCACGCCATCGCCAAGATCGAGGTCGACAGTTGCCCAATCCTCCGCACGGGCAAGTGGCGGCGCTGGCACACTGTCCACATCGTCAGCAACAATTTCTGGTTCGAAGTTCACGACCTCGGGCAACTCGACAGGCAACATTGAATTTGGCACGGCAATTGGTAGGTCGAGCTCGTCGTAGATGATCGGGAACGGTTCACCCCAGTAACGCTGGCGGCTGAACAGCCAGTCCCGCAATTTATATGTGACGCGCGGTCGCCCAAGTTCCGTGGCCTCTAACCAGTCATTCATCGCTTGGATGGCAGCGGAAACGGCAAGGCCATCCAGTGACACGCCGTCGTTAGATGAACGAACACCAACGCCATCGCCCGTGAACGCTTCCGGCCAATCGGCGGCAGGTGCCTCCTGAGATATCGCGTGCTCAGATAGCCATGTTTCCGGTGGTTGAATCACACAATAAATCGGAAGATCAAACTCGTTTGCGAACTCGAAGTCGCGTTGGTCATGCGCGGGGACCGCCATGATCGCACCGGTTCCGTAACCCATCAGGACGTAGTCGGCAATAAAGATAGGTATCTGATTGCCATTGACCGGGTTGACAGCAAATGCCCCCGTAAAGACGCCGGTCTTTACCTTTCCCTCCGCAACGCGTTCGAGTTCACTCTTTTGCGCAACGAATTCGCGGTAACTATGTATCGCGGCTGGCGGCGAGACGTCGCTCCCGAATATGCCGCGCCATGCGGGTCGAATATCGGTGAGACCTTCGGCAAGTGTCGCGTTTGGCCATTCGCTTGCAACGATGACATCGACGAGTGGATGCTCGGGCGCAAGCACCATGTAAGTCGCGCCAAACAATGTGTCAGAGCGCGTCGTGAATACGTCGATTGACGCATCGGCATGACCGGCGACACCAAACTTCACTTCGGCGCCCACGCTGCGGCCGATCCAGTTGCGTTGCATCAGCTTGATCGAGTCTGTCCAGTCCAGGCCGTCTAGGTCCGCGAGCAGTCGCTCCGCATACGCGGTGATTCGCAACTTCCACTGCTTGAGTGGGCGGCGGTGGACAGGGTGATTGCCGCGGTCGCTACGTCCCTCGGCAGTTACCTCTTCGTTGGCGAGCACAGTGCCGAGTGCAGGGCACCAGTTGACCTGGGCTTCATCGAGGTAAGCCAACCGATGGGAGTCAACTAACTCGCGGCGTTCGCGTTCACTCAGCGCGTCCCATCCAATAGAGGGATCGGCTTTGAGAAGTGGAATCAACTCCGAAATGGGTCGCGCCCTATCCGCTTGCTCGTCGTAGAACGCATCGAAGATCTGCAAGAAGATCCACTGCGTCCATCGGTAGTAGTCGACGTCGGTCGTTGCAACGCCGCGGCGCGGGTCATGACCAAGCCCCAACGCGCGCATCTGGCGTTTCATGTTTGCGATGTTCGCTTCCGTGGTTACGCGCGGATGCTGGCCGGTCTGCACCGCGTATTGCTCTGCGGGGAGACCGAACGCGTCGTAGCCCATCGCATGAAGCACGTTGAAGCCGGTCATTCGCTTGAAGCGCGCAAAGACATCTGTGCCGATATATCCGAGAGGGTGGCCTACGTGGAGACCAGCGCCGCTCGGGTAAGGGAACATGTCGAGTGCGAAAAACTTCTTGTTATCGCTCAGCGCGTCAAATCCCTCGGACAGGTCGCCAGTCGGGTTGGGAGCCCAAAAAGTCCGCTCGATCTCCCAGCGGTTCTGCCACTTAGCCTCAATCTCGTTGGCAAGACCGGCGTTGTATCGCTGGCGAGGTAGATCGCCTGGCTGCGGGATGGCGGAGTCATTCATGATCCGATGAGCGTACCGACCCTGTTGCGGTTCATCGGGTTCGACAGCCACACTCCCGCCAGACCAGGCATCAGGGATCAGCATGGTCGGCTGGTAACTTGAAACCTTCTAATGGGGCTGTAGCTCAGTTGGCTAGAGCACTTGCATGGCATGCAAGGGGTCGTGGGTTCGAGTCCCATCAGCTCCACGTTTTTACAATGCTATTTAGGGATTTATGGCAATGACCGACCCCGAACTCCCTCACTGGCGAGATCACGGCTGCGGCAGCGACCCCACCCGGACTACGGATTCCCGATCGAGATATGGGAAACGACCGGCTGATAATTGATGACAAGCACACGGTCTCTCCACCCGCGCTCATGCCGCACGGTCCCGGCGCGTGAACTCACTCCCGTCTGGCCGGTA
>CAMBEL010000021.1 GCA_945865605.1 Bifidobacterium breve | reverse complement strand
GGTCTGGCACTCGCGACCTAGGAGTGCTAACTGTCGGCGCAAGCCGACCAGCCAATTCATGGCTGCAGTCCTTTCCATGACGTTCTTTTGAGGGAGTTTCAGTATGGCTAAGCAGATCGCCTACGCAGAGCAGGCCCGCCGGTCGCTCGAGGCGGGTATGAACAAACTCGCAGATGCAGTTCGAGTAACACTCGGACCAAAGGGCCGCAATGTGGTCCTAGAGAAGAAGTGGGGTGCCCCCACGATCACCAACGACGGTGTTTCAATCGCCAAGGAGATCGACCTTGAGGACCCCTACGAGAAGATCGGGGCCGAACTCGTTAAAGAGGTCGCCAAGAAGACCGACGACGTTGCCGGTGACGGCACGACGACCGCAACCGTCCTCGCATGGGCGATGGTGCGTGAAGGCCTTCGCAACGTAGCGGCTGGCGCGAACCCAATGGTGCTCAAGAAGGGCATCCACGCGGCTGTTGAAGTTGCGGTCGAGTCAATAAAGAAAGACGCCAAGAGCGTCAAGACTGACCCAGCACAGATTGCAAACGTTGCAGCCATCTCGGCGGCAGACGTTGAGATCGGCCAGATGATTGCCGAGTCGCTCGACAAGGTTGGCACCGACGGTGTCATCACGGTTGAAGAGAGCCAGACCTTCGGAATGGAACTCGACCTGGTCGAGGGAATGCGTTTCGACAAGGGCTACATCTCGCCGTACTTCGTTACGGACCCCGAGCGGATGGAATCTGTACTCGACGACGCCTACGTGCTGTTGGTTTCCTCGAAGATTGCAGCCGTCAAGGACATGCTGCCTGTGCTCGAGAAGGTCATGCAGTCGGGTCGTCCGCTTGTGATCATTGCTGAAGACGTAGAGGGCGAAGCTCTTGCGACTCTCGTCGTCAACAAGATCCGTGGCACGTTCAAGTCGGTTGCTGTAAAGGCTCCTGGCTTCGGTGAGCGACGTAAGGCAATGCTGCAAGACATCGCGATCCTCACCGGTGGCCAAGTCATCTCCGAAGAAGTTGGCCTCAAGCTTGAGGGCATTGGTCTTGAGTTGCTTGGAAAAGCACGCAAGGTCGTTGTCACCAAAGATGAGACCACGATCGTCGAAGGTTCTGGCACCAAGTCCGATGTAGCTGGTCGTATCAACCAGATCCGCGCCGAGATCGACAACACCGATTCCGACTACGACCGCGAGAAGCTCCAGGAGCGTCTTGCCAAGTTGTCCGGTGGCGTTGCGATCATCAAGGTCGGTGCTGCTACTGAGGTGGAGCTCAAGGAAAAGAAGCACCGCATCGAAGACGCAGTGCAGACCACCAAGGCAGCAGTCGAAGAGGGCGTAGTGCCCGGCGGCGGCGTAGCGCTTCTTCGTGCTCAGGCCAAGGTTGAAGAGTTCGCTCTTACGCTAGAGAACGACGAAAGCACCGGAGCCAAGATTGTTGCGCGGGCGCTCGAAGAGCCGCTCAAGCAGATTGCAATCAACGCCGGCATGGAAGGTGGCGTAATCGTCGAGAAGGTGCGCAACCTCAAAGGGGCCAACGGCCTCAACGCCGCGACAGGTGTTTACGAAGACCTCGTCAAGGCCGGCGTCATCGACGCAGCCAAGGTGACCCGTTCGGCACTGCAGAACGCAGCGTCGATCGCAGCCCTGTTCCTCACAACTGAAGCAGTTGTTGCCGACAAGCCTGAAAAAGATTCGGCTGCAGCGATGCCAGGTGGCGACATGGGTGGCATGGGAGGCATGGACTTCTAGACGCCAGCGGCGTAAAGAGTTCTTTGAGCGGGGCGCCCTTAGGGGCGTCCTACTCGCGTCTGGGCTCGGTACTTCCAAGTGGGTAAATGTTCGGACCCCGGATTGACTAGGGCAGCGGGGCGCGAGAAACTTGCCCCTCGAACGTGCTTAGCACGGCGGAGTATTCAGTTGCCAGGAGCTCGATGTCAGAGACTTTTCACGATAAATCCAAGACTCACCCCGGGCTGTTCGTCCTGGATGATGAGACTGGTATCACCGATGTCAGCGCAGATGTTGTTGCGATGCTTGGGATCCCCAGGTCGGATTTTCTGGGGTTTTCCTGGGGAGACTTGATCCATCCAGATGACGTGGAGCGGGTCGGTTTGTTGTACTTGGAACGTCCAGACACCGGTGGTCCAGGAACTTATATGCGACTTCGCAGCGCGAGCGGCGAGTGGATTCCCGTCAACATCCGTATGAGCGAGATGGCTGGCGGCGGTGGCCTGATCGGAGTTGTTGAAGATCTAAGGCACCAGGTCGATACCGCGGCATGGCTCGATCGTTTCGAGCGGGTTATCGCCTTGACTTCGGACTATGTCGGGGTAACTGACACCACCGGGAGATTCGTATACCTAAATAGTGCAGCGAGGGTGGCACTCGGTATCGGCGTCGATGAGGAAGTAAGTGGGAACCAGTCGATGGATTTTTTCGATGAGGCTTCTAAAGAGAGAATGTTTTCAGTGATCGCCGCGGAAATGCTCGCCGATGGTGGGTGGTCTGGAGACCTCACTTTGAAGAGCCGGGACGGGAAGTTGATCCCCGTCTCGCAGGTTTCTTCGGTCCACTACAACGAACAGGGTGAGATCGACTACTTCTCGAGCATCTCGCGCGACATGACCGCTGCAATAGAGTACGCGGCGCTCCTTGTGCACGCAGCCAGGCACGACGTGCTCACGGGTCTTCCGAACCGTGTGTTGTTCTCAGAGTTGCTCACCGCAGCCGTGGCGCGCTCCGATCGTTCCGGTCGGTCGGTTGGGGTGGTGTTCTTCGACCTGGACCGGTTCAAGGTCGTGAATGACAGCCTGGGACATGCGGCCGGTGATGACTTGCTCGTAGAAATTGGTGAGCGCATCTCACGCGCTGTGCGCCCAGGGGACACCGTGGCGCGCATTGGTGGTGATGAGTTCACTGTTCTGCTGGAAGATCTTCCGGCTCAGGGCGCGTTCGAGGTTGTGGCTGCCGCTACCAGCCGAGTGATCGAGATGCTCAGGCTTCCCCTACCAAGTTCTACCGGTGACGTATTTCTCGAGGCGAGTGCGGGGATCGCTATCCGTGAAGCCAATTCGCGCGCGACTCCTGAAGAGGTAGTCCGCGATGCGGACCTAGCTATGTATGAAGCCAAAGGCTACGGCCGCGGAGGGGTAGTCCACTTCGATGAGGTGTTCCGCAAACGCGTTCAGCACAAGTACGTGGTAGAGACGGGTCTCCGCCGCGCGCTTGCAAATGATGAATTTGTCGTTATGTATCAACCGATTGTTGAACTTAGTTCAGGGCGCATAACTGGAGCAGAGGCGTTAGTCCGATGGCGTACGCCCGATGGCAAATTGTTGTATCCGAGCGATTTCCTCTGGGTGGCCGAAGAGAGTGACCTCATAGTCAGCATCGGAGAAATGGTTCTTGACAAAGCGCTCATGCAAGCAAAGCAGTGGGAAGCATTGCATTTAGCTATGAGTGTGAACGTGGCTGAACGGCAACTCTTGCTGCCAGGCTTTGTTGAATTGGTGACGGAGTTGCTGGCGCGGCATAAGGTTGAACCGGCTCGCTTGTTGTTGGAGATTTCGGAGCGCGCATTGATTGAGCAGTTCGACGCACAATCGGTTGTGCTTCACCGACTCCGCTCGATAGGAGTTCGCGTCGCTGTCGATGACTTCGGCACCGGTTACTCGTCGCTCGCTCACCTTCGGGGCCTTCCGATCGATGTCGTGAAACTTGATCGGGCCTTCGTGAGTGGCATTGTTGATTCTCCTGAGGATCGGTCGGTTGTAGCGGCGGTCATGATGCTCACCCGAGCTCTCGGCTTGGACGTAGTTGCTGAAGGAGTCGAGAGGACTGAACAAGCTTGGGTATTGGGAGAACTTGGGTCTCGGTCGGCGCAGGGTTTCCTGTACTCCAAGGCGGTGAGCGCGGACGAGATAGGCGAACTACTCAATAAGTTCAATTCTGTTGTGCATCCCACGGATTCAGTGAAAAGCGGTTAGCCCCCAGCTGAACGGAACTCTTAGTTGGGCAACTTGCGCCGGTATCCTGAGCCAATGGAACCAGTTCAGCCATCGATCGGGTGGGGTGCATTGCATCTGTTCATTCGCGTAGACCGATCGCAACTGCAAGGCGAACCAAGTTCCGCGAAGCGGGTACTAGACGCGATAGCGGCTTTGGAAACAGATGGTCACCAGGTGGTGATGTTTGCTGTTCTTGGGCACAAGGCAGACTTTGGCCTGTTGGCGGTGGGTCCAGATCTTGCACGGCTCCAACGGTTCCAACAGGAGTTGTTGCTCGCCCCGGTCGTGTTGGTGGACTCATACGTTTCTCTCACCGAGGCATCTGAGTACACGTCCAACGATGAAGATGAGATTGCTCGCCTCGCGTCAGAAGACGGAATAACGGACCCTGGTGATGTTGAGGAACGCCTGATCGCATGGCGAGACCGTATAGAGAAGTACCGCGAACAACGCCTTTACCCGCGCCTGCCGAACAAAGCTGCCGTTTGTTTTTATCCGATGTCAAAGCGGCGCGAGGGCGATGACAACTGGTTCGCGCTCCCGTTCGAACAACGCAAAGTTCTTATGGCTGGTCACGCCCGTGTGGGGCGCGGATATGCAGGACGCGTTGTGCAACTGATTACGGGATCTATGGGACTCGACGACTGGGAGTGGGGAGTCACGCTGTTTGCCGACGATCCAGCCGCGCTAAAGGAGATCGTTTACGAAATGCGGTTCGATGAGGTGTCGGCGCGTTATGCAGAGTTCGGGCCGTTTGTAATCGGCATCGTTGGAGTACCCCGCGCTGTGCTCGCCGGAGTCGGTATGGTGGGGCAATGACAGACGAGGGCAGCACCGCATCAAAAGTTCGGCTGCACGTTTCGTTCCCTGAGGAACTTGTGGATCGGCCGCTTGTCTACGAGATCGTCAAGGGCTTCGACGTAGTACCCAACATTCGCCGTGCCGACGTAGAAGCCGATTCAGCATGGGTGATCCTTGAACTCGCTGGGTCCCGCGATCAACTTGCCGGTGCTATTCGGTATCTCGAAGATCTTGGATGTGTTGTGAACACGATGGAGGGAGACGTAGTCGAGGGTTGACCGTCATCAACTTGGGTACGGTGTAGTTAACACAACAGAAACATCCGCGGCACGTATGAGAAACCTCCCGGGGTAACAATCCTGTCACCTAATAACACGGAGGTGACAGTGGATATCGTGCTTGTTAAGAACATCGATACGGGCGACACCGCATGGGTACTGGTTGCGGCAGCCCTAGTGATGTTTATGACCCCAGGGCTAGCGCTCTTCTACGGCGGCATGGTCCGCACGAAGAACGTGCTCGGGATGTTGATGCAGAACTTCTTCTCACTAGGGCTCATCACTGTGCTCTGGGTGGCGGTGGGTTACTCACTCGCCTTTGGAGGAACGAACGGCTTCATAGGCAACTTCGACTTTGCGTGGTTGCAGGATGTAGCAGGAACCAACGGCGGGAAAATCGCCGGTTTCGCACCCCCTGGCCTCGGCACATTGACGATTCCGCCGATGGTATTCATGGCATATCAAATGATGTTCGCTGTGATTACTCCCGCACTGATCACCGGTGCCATTGCGGACCGGATGCGATTTAGCGCTTGGGTCTGGTTACTCGGCCTGTGGGCGATTCTCGTTTACTCGCCAGTAGCCCACTGGGTATTCGCACCATCGGGATGGCTATTCAAGCGGGGTGCACTCGACTTTGCTGGCGGAACCGTCGTGCATGTCAATGCCGGCATCGCTGCGTTGGCCGTCGTTCTGGTTCTAGGCAAGCGCAAGGGGTGGCCAAAACATCCAATGCCTCCCCACTCGTTGCCGCTCACCCTTATTGGGACAGGCATCCTGTGGTTCGGGTGGTTCGGATTCAACGCCGGCTCTGCACTCGGGGCGAACGGTGTGGCGGCCCAGGCATTCGTAAACACGACAGTCGCAGCTGCAACTGGAATGTTGGGTTGGCTAATCCTTGAGAAGCTTCGGTCCGGTCACGCGACCACACTCGGAGCAGCATCGGGAGCGGTGGCTGGCCTAGTCGCCATCACGCCGTGCGCTGGGTTTGTCGGAGGAATGGCGCCGATACTCATAGGTGGAATAGCAGGCGGAATTTGCTACCTCGCGGTGAGCATGAAGTTCCGGTTTGGCTACGACGACTCTCTAGATGTCATCGGAGTGCATTTAGTTGGCGGGCTTATTGGGTCACTGTTGCTCGGTCTATTCGCCGATGCTTCCATCAACGCAGCTGTCACCAAGGAGGGGGTCTTCTCCGGCGGAGGATGGTCGCTGTTCGGCGAGCAAATGATCGCCGTTGGTGCAACGATGGTCTATTCGTTTGTGGTCACCTGCTTGATCTGCTTGGCGCTCAAGGCGTTTATGCCAGGTGGTATTCGAGTAACCGAAGACGATGAAGAAACGGGACTCGATCTCACGCAACATTCCGAAGTGGCCTACGCAACCGACCTAGTCTGATCCAGGAGGACGAAGATGAAACTAGTTACCGCAATCATCAAACCCTTCAGGCTCGATGAGGTAAAAGATGCCTTGCGTGAGCTCGGAGTGAACGGGCTGACGGTGTCAGAGGTCCAGGGCTACGGCCGCCAACGTGGTCACACCGAGGTGTACCGGGGCGCAGAGTACGAAATCGACTTCGTGCCAAAGGTGCGAGTTGAGGTTCTCGTCGACGATGCAGATGTAACCCGCATCACAGAGAAACTCCTAGAAGCTGCGCGCACAGGCAAGATCGGTGACGGCAAGGTCTGGGTGACTCCGGTCGAGTCTGTTATCCGGGTGCGTACCGGCGAGTCTGGTTCCGACGCCCTGTAACGATTCGCAAACGATGATCTCGTACGCTTCATGAGGCTGTGGATACCTCCCGAAGCGACCTAACACTCACGAAGAGTCGGGCCCTCCTGTTGGAGGACCCGACTCTTCGTGCTGGCGAACTAGGGCGTGCCTTAGGAAAGCTCATCGACGACGTGGTGCGCACACAGTTGGGTGCCGTTGGCGCGCAAAACGTTGCGGTCGTAGCACTTGGTTCATACGCACGGTACGAACTGTGTCCAGGTTCAGACCTAGACGTAATGCTCGTCCATAAGGGCCGACGCGATATTTCCGAGGTAGCTGATTCGCTCTGGTATCCGCTTTGGGACGCCGGTTTTGTACTTGGACACTCGGTACGCACGCCTAAAGAAGCACTGGCGCTTGCGGAGAAGGATCTAGATACATTGACCGCGCTTGTCGATGCTCGTGTCGTGGGTGGAGAACTCGAGGTGGAAGCGACCGACCTAGTTGACCGCGCACGAGGTCGCGCTCGAAAAATGCGTGCACCGCTCATCGCCAAGCTAAGGGATGCGGCGGTGATTCGTCGGTTGCGCCCAGGAGCGATTGCAGAGATGCTTGAACCAAACCTTAAAGATGGCGCAGGGGGACTGCGTGATGTGCAGGCTTTTGGGTGGGCAGGTTGGGCACTAGGTGAGCCAGGCGGCATTCAAACGCTGCTCGACCAGGGATACCTAGAACCGGATGACGTTGAACACTTGAACGCCGCTCGCGTCCAACTGCTTGACATAAGAGTCGCCCTGCATCGCGTGACCGGCGGTCGCAGCGATGTGCTTGCCCTCCAAGACCAAGACGCGGTTGCCCAAGCGTTGGGCGCAGCGGACGCGGACACGCTTGTCCGCGGTCTTTCCGATTCGACAAGACATGTCGCATGGATCGCCGCAGACATTTGGGATCGACTTGATGCCTCGTCTACCGGTTCATCCAAGCGAGCTGCGAATTCAAGTCGTTCGCTATCCGATGGAGTATCGATTTGCGATCGCCGTGTAGTGGTTGCGCCAGATGTGGAGATCAGTGGAGCGCTACTACTCAAGGCGGCAAAGTTCGCCGCTACCGAGGTGACCCCGTTATCCCGCCAGTCGCTCGTGCGTTTTGCGAACGTCACGCCTCCGGCGTGGACCATGGAGGACCGCGATGAATTCATTGCGCTTTTGCGAACAGGAAGTGATGCGGTTGCAGTTTTCGATGCCCTCGACAATGCAGGTGCGATCGAATCGATCTTGCCAGAATGGGGACACGTGAGATCGCTACCGCAGCGGAACGCGTATCACCGCTTCACCGTCGACCGTCACTTGCTCGAGACGGTCGCGGAGGCTGCGGCCTTACTTGACGAAGTAGGAGGTAAAAACGCTGAACCCGCGGCAGAGTGTGAGCGACCGGATCTGCTCCTGCTTGGGTCGCTTCTTCACGACATCGGGAAGGGCTTGCCGGGAGATCATTCCGTACTTGGAGCACAGACGGCCGTCACCGTGGCAAAACGGATCGGGGTCGATGAGGCCGGCATCGAGATATTGCAGTGGCTCGTAACTGAGCACTTATTGATGGCCGATACGGCGACACGACGTGATCTTTCTGACCCCGTGACCGTCGCGCGGTTCGCAGCGCGAGTCGCAAGCCCGGAACGGTTGCGTCTTCTTACCTTGCTTACGATCGCCGATTCAAAAGCCACAGGCCCCGCTGCATGGAACGCGACCAAGGCGGCCCTGGTGAGTGAGTTGTTCGATCGTACGCTTGACTACCTATACGGCGATGGCACCGGTGGAACGCGTTGGGGCGCGCACCTGGTTCCCGATCGTGACGTTGGTGCGGGAGTTGGTGTCGAGTGGGAACAACTCGATGATGGACTGGTCCGCTGCAGAGTGGTCGCGCCCGATCGCCCTGGTTTCTTGGCAGCAGTTGCAGGCGCGCTGACCCTCGAAGGGTTCGACATTGTTTCTGCCAGTGGGCGTCCGACCAACGATGGCCGCGCGGTGGAAATGTTTACTGGGACTGACCACTTCTCGCGCCTGAGCGATGCCGATGGACGCGACCGAGCGTCGGCGAACATTCTGGCTGCGTTAGAAGTCGGAAATGATCTTGGTCCTCGGCTCGATGAATGGATCGCTAGATATGCCACGAAGCGGCGCGTCTCGAGCGATGTGCGTATTGAAATAGCGCTCGATGCTTCGGACGAAGCGACTGTTGTCGAGGTCTTTGCCCCAGATGGCGTCGGACTGCTTGCTCGAGTTGCGACGGTGTTTGCTGATCAAGGCCTCGACGTATCGGTAGTGAAAGTCGCCACGACAGGCACGATGGCAGTCGATATTTTTTATGTGCGTGATGCAGCAGGAAAAGTAACTGACGAATTGCAACTGGAACGATTGAGGAATGCGCTCCTTGTAACCCTGACGAGCAACTAGGCCACGTCGAATAGGGTCATGTCGTGAATCAGAGTGACCCATCCCCAAGAGACGCGGTATCCGTATCGGACTTGTTGCGGTGGGCAGAAACCCTGTCTGCGATTGCCCGTACTGGGCTCGGTTTTACCAAGAGTCTCTATGAACAGGAACGTTTCGAAGAGGTGCTTAAGGTTGCGGCCGACATTCGAGCTTCCACAACCGACGAGGCTGAATCGGACGCGATGTTCGAAGAGTGGCTTTCGACGGTAGGCGATGGTGTTGCCGGTTATGTAACGCCGAAAGTTGCTGTTGCGGCGATAGTCGGAAACGAAGATGGCGAAATTCTCTTGACTCAGCGAGCAGACAGCGGCATCTGGTTGTATCCCGTCGGATGGGCCGATGTCGGTTACTCACCTGCAGAGGTAGCGGTGAAGGAAGTACTCGAAGAGACAGGCATCGAGGTCGAGCCAGTGGCGTTGCTCGCTGTTATCGATGGGTTGCGCCTCGGCTTCGCGCGTTTGCCGATGTACTCCATCTTGTTTCATTGTCGAATGATCGGCGGGGAACTGTTGGGACATCCGCTAGAAACCCATCAGGTCGGGTTCTACGCCCGTGACGCTCTTCCTCAGCCATTGGCGGGTGCCGATAGGTGGGCCGATTTGGCATTCAATGCGATCGACGGCGATATTCAACCAGCCGACTTTGACCTACCGCGTACGCCGCCGTGGCGCGGAACGTGAAATGTCCACGCGGCTCAACTTTGAAGTTGAGCCGCCAGTAGTTGCACGATCGAGGCCTTCCGGCCAGTGCGTTCCCACTCCTCGCCAATTGGGGCGTGGTCAACGAGCCCCGAGAGGTCGGGTGCAATCCCAATTAGTTCGACGGTCCGTCGCACGAGCGTGGCCGGTTCAAACTCGTCACCGAACGCTGGAAAAGCTTCGAGGCCGTCCCAGATATCGCTAAGCGCACGGGATTGGTTCCCGAGTTTCAGATTTGCGGGGTCGGCACCCGCGATGAGTTGGTCTATGACACTTTCGAACAAGTCGTAATGGGAGAGTGATCCCGGAGATCTGTATCCACCAACGGGATGGAGACGCCATTCGATTGTGCGCTCTTCATCGCTGAACCATGTCTGAGAACCGTTTACGTACGCGTCTACCGGTGGTCCTAGTAGCTCGTCGAGAGCGAGCACCACTTCGGGTTGTATCCACCAGAGGGCGGTCGCGGTCCGCATAAGGCACGAGGGTAACCTCGTCGAACGACATTGTGAGCAAGGGAGTGGTTCGCATTATCAAGTTTGGAATCACCATCGTTTTCTGTGCGTGTTTCTTGGGAGCCTGTGGTTCCCCTGAGCCGCCAACCCATGCCGAATTCGTTGTTGAAGCCAACTCCGTATGTAGTGCCGCTAGAGAAAAAGTTCGTGCCATGGATGCTCCGGACCCGACCAAGAAGGCCGCGACTGTGCGAGTTGCAGAGCAAGTTGTACAGATCGAGCGCAAAGCCCTTTCATCCCTACGTGCAATCACCGCGCCCGATGTTGATGCAGCCAACGTTGATCGTTGGTTGGGAATGATCGACCAGACACTCAATCAGTCAGAAATATCGGTACGGGCCCAAACGTCTGGCAACCTCGAAGCAGCGCGCCAGGCCAACGAAAACGGGCAACTACTCAATGAACGAGCCAGCCACGTAGCGACTCAACTAGGAGTCACTTCCTGTATTGCGGCTGAGACTGGCGGCACTAGTTCGCCTTAACATGCGCACGTGGCGCACTATGACCGACTCACTGCGCTAGACGCATCGTTTCTTCATCTAGAGAATATCGAAACCCCGATGCACGTCGGGGCGGTGACGACCTTCGAAGGTGCGCCGTTTATCGATGGCTCTGGCCGCTTCAAGCTTGCAGAAGTTCGCCGTCTTGTTGATTCACGGCTGCACCTAATCCCGCGGTTCCGGAAACGGCTGATGACTGTGCCGTTCGATCAGGGGCGCCCGATCTGGGTAGACGACGACCGTTTCGATATTGCATTTCATGTACGGCTGACCGCTCTCCCCGCCCCAGGCGACCGAGAGCAATTGCTTGCACTGGCTGCACGCGTACAGACACAAATGCTCGACCGCACGCGGCCACTGTGGGAGTTGTGGTTTGTCGACGGACTCGAAGGGGGAAAGGTGGGGCTCATTCAAAAGACACACCACTCGCTCGTCGACGGTGTGTCGGGCGTCGATGTGGCAACCGTCTTATTGGACTTCACGCGTGAACCTAATCCCGTTAGTTCGCCAGAATGGATAGCCGAGCCGCCCCCAGAGTCCGGTCGGCTTCTCGCTGACTCGCTCTTGGAGCGTGTTCGTGAACCGACGGAATTTGTCCGGTCAGTTAGAAGCGCGGTTCGCGCTCCGCATCTTGCGCTTGAGCGTGCTACACAATTTCGCCGCGCCGTTTCTTCGTTCGTCGGTAGTGACACTATGGTCCAACCGACATCTCTGAATGTGTCAGTTGGGAGCAGGCGCCGCATTGAGGGAGTGAGCGTGTCGCTCGCCGACATCAAGGTAATACGTAATGCGTTGGGTGGGACAGTGAACGACGTAGTCCTAGCCGGCGTTGCTGGTGCGCTCCGACGACTTTTTGAATCGCGTGGCGAGGAAGTGTCGTCGGGTCTACTGCGCGTTCTTTGTCCAGTTTCCGTGCGTGCTGATAGCGAGCACATGCAACTCGGCAACCGTGTGTCGGCAATGTTCGTAGATCTTCCAATCGGCGTCGAAGATGCTCGTGTGCGACTTGCTGCTGTGAGTGCGACGACGAGCGACCTCAAAGAGAGTGAGCAGGCCGTAGGGGCAGCTTTTCTATTGGACCTCACGCAATACGCCGCTCCCACTTTGCTGGACTTGGCGGCGCGCCTAGTCGCGCGGCAGGCCATTGTGCACCTAGTGGTGACCAATGTTCCTGGACCTCAAGTTCCTCTGTATTGCATGGGCGCCCGAATGATCGAGGCTTACCCCATCGTTCCGCTCAGCCGCAACCTCAGTCTCGGGATCGCGGTCTTGTCTTACTGCGGGCATCTGCAGTTTGGGTTGAATGTTGACCCCGACGCATTCCAAGATCTAGACCTGTTCGCAGCCGCGTTAGAAGAATCTTTCGCTGAACTGACGAAGTGTGCGCTCGAATCTGATGTTGCAATCGATGAGGAGTAGATGCTGTGACTGAACTTTGGGAAAGAGATGCCTGGGACCTTGCTGACGCAGTGCGCGCTGGTGAACTTTCGGCAGTCGATTTGCTCGACACTTCGTTGGAAAGAATCGCTAAGCACAACCCGGAATTAAATGCCGTCTGCCATCTTGATGAAGCGGGTGCGCGCGCCCAAGCGGAAGCGGTTGACGCCGCCGTCGCGTCAGGTGGTGATCCTGGTCCGTTCGCTGGCGTTCCGATGGGTGTGAAGGAACTCGCACAAGCGAAGGGCTTTCCAAATACGCATGCATCGCTCGTCTACCGCGATGAGATAGCAAGAAACGATTGTCCCGAAGTGGCACGCCTGCGCGGCGCTGGCGCGGTAATTACAGCGCTTACCACGGCGCCCGAGTTCGGCATTCCCAGTTACACGGCTTCCCGACTGCACGGTGTGACCCGCAGCCCCTGGAACCCAGAAGCCACACCGGGCGGATCGTCGGGCGGTTCTGCGGCGGCTGTGTCTGCAGGAATGTTCTCCGCTTGCACGGGGAGCGATGGCGGAGGTTCGATACGCATCCCATCTAGTTACAGCGGACTTCCAGGTATGAAGGTGACGTTCGGACGTATCCCATCGGGTGGCGAAGATGATCCATTCGATACGGGACTCACGTCGGTGAGTGGGCCAATCGTTCGGTCGGTACGCGACGCAGCTCGTTACATAGACATTGCTGGAGGGCCCTCGCTTACCGACTCGACGTCGTTGCCGAAGGCTCAAGATTATGAACCGTTAGTAGCTGATCTCGACAGAGCGCGCAAACTATTGAGGGGGCGCAAGGTCGCGTTCACTACAACACTTGGTTACGCGGATACCGATACGGAAGTTGCAGCCGTTGTGCGCGAGGCGGCCGAAGCATTGATAGATGCGGCTGGATTCGAGTTGGTCGATCTCGAAATGAAGTTCCCGCGACCTGGGCGCGCCTGGAGCGTGCTTAATGCGGGAGATATGGCGGCATGGCGCTTGGAACGTTGCACAGAACAAGCTGAAGAACTAGATCAACTCGCGCGCGGGTCTATAGAAGCCATGCCACATCTGCGCGCCCGCCACCTCGGCGAGGCGGTTCGGCGTCGTCATGAGTTGCTGGTGGCGTCTGCGCGGGTCTTTGAAGAAGTAGATCTGCTTCTCACTCCGACAACTCCGACTACCGCTTATGTGGCAGAGGGAACGATGCATGGGGAAGTGAACGGAATCGATGTAGACCTCATGATGTTGTCCGCACCCTTCACCGCTCCCTTCAACATGACAGGGCAACCGGCGATGAGCCTCCCTGCTGGCCTGGTAGATCAGATGCCGTGTGGTCTACAGGTGGTGGCGCGTCGACTATCGGACGAGCTCTGTCTTGCGGCCGGTGCCGTGTTTGAAGTGGCGCGGCCTTGGCCAAAGTTCGCGCCGTCTGCTTGACGTGTAAAAAAACGCACTCGGAGCGTTACGCTCCCGGTTGTGACAGAACTGGCGCAAACGCCGGGCGACCAGAAGGCGCCTAGGCCGCACAGACAGGAACAGGATCCGGCCTCCGAAGAAATTACGGAGGTCGCGCCTGGTGTTTTGCGTATGCAATTGCCGATCTGGCTGCCTGGCCTAGGCCACGTGAACATGTATGGACTCATGGATGACGATGGCCTCGCCGTGGTTGACCCTGGCCTGCCTGGTCCAAAAAGTTGGAAGGCGTTGAAGTCGCGCCTGAAGTCTGCGGGGTATCGGGTGAAAGACGTGCACACGGTAATCGTGACGCACTCCCACCCTGACCATTTTGGGGCAGCTGGTCGCATCCGCAAAGTTGCTGATGCTCAACTGATAACCCATCGCGCGTTCACTACATGGTCGCTCCACAGCAAGGGGGCAACGCTTAGTGAAGCTGAAGCCGACCGTCTTGAAACGCAGGCGATCGAAGAGGCGCGCAACTACACGGGACCATCTTTAGATGAGTTGCCATCACTCGATGAAGACGACCAGTGCGCACTCGATGAGATCACATCAGAAGCGCAACGCCAATCTGTACCTTGGGGAGGGGAAACTCCGTGGGGTGGCAGCGCGCACCCTGGTCCGCCGCTGTCGCGGCGCATGATGATCCGCTCAATGCGATTGTTGTTCACGCCGCCAGACCCGACCCGACGCGTTCGTCACGGTTCACCGATTCGCCTCGCAGGTCGCGAATGGATTGCCCTGCACACACCGGGACACACGCTCGATCATTTGTGTCTTTACGACCCAGAGAATGGTGTCTTGTTATCCGGTGACCACGTGTTGCCTTCTATCACTCCCCACATTTCCGGATCTGGACAAGGCGACGCTCTCCGTTCGTATCTTGCGACTCTCGACCTTGTTGGTGCGCTTGACGGTGTGAAGTTGGGTCTTCCAGCACACGGCCATCCCTTTACGGATGTTCCCGGTCGTGTCGAAGCAATCAAGGAACACCACTTTGAGCGTATGGAAAAATTGCGTGAAGCATCACTAGCTATTGGTCCGGCAACAGTTGTTGATCTCAGCCACGAGTTGTTCCCGAAGAGACATTGGGGAGTGATGGCTGAGAGCGAAACCTTCGCCCACTTGGAACACTTACGCCTCGATGGACAAGCCGAACGATGGGATGGTGACGGCGCGTTCGTTTACAGGGTAGAAAAGAGTGCGACCACAGGAGTTGCAGATGCCAGTTGATGAGCTAACCGATGAAGCAACACGGCTGCTTCAAGACCTGATTCGAAACGCATGTGTAAATGACGGGAGCGTTGGTTCTGGCGCCGAGGTTCGGTCTTCCGATCTACTCACCACATACCTAGAGGGTGCCGGTCTTGACATCGAGCACTACGAGCCCAGCCCTGGACGCCGGAGTGTTCTAGCGAAAATCGAAGGATCAGATCCAAGCGCTCCTTCGCTCATGCTGATGGGGCATACCGATGTTGTACCTGTGAATCCCGATGGATGGTCGCGTGATCCGTTTGCCGGTGAACTAGTCGACGGCATGGTGTGGGGACGCGGTGCGGTGGACATGTTGAACCTCACTGCCACGAAGGCGCTCGCGTTCCGACGGCTAGCGGACTCCGGGTTCAAGCCCAAGGGAACGTTGATGTTTCTCGGAGTCGCCGACGAAGAAGCGCTGGGAACTTGGGGTGCCGAGTGGTTGGTGGAAAACCAACTTGACGATGTGCGCGCTGATTATGTGGTTACAGAGTCCGGCGGTTTTCAGATGCCGGGTAAACATGGAATTCGGTTGCCCGTAATGGTCGAGGAGAAGGGTGTTTATTGGTCCACCGTGACCGTGCATGGAACGCCGGGGCATGCGTCACAGTCGTTCCGCACCGACAACGCATTGGTTACCGCGGCAGAGGTAGTACGTCGTATCGCGGAGTTCCGCCCGCCTACTGTCATTAGCGAAACGTGGACTGGATTAGTAAGGGGTCTTGGCCTCCCCGAGGCGCTCCTCGAAGTAGAGGGCTATGTGGAGTCGCTAGCGAATTACCCACTTGCGTTTAGTCGCTTGGCGTACGCGTGCACGCATACGTCGATGGCGCCAACCGTTGCTCACGGAGGGAATAAGACAAACGTCATTCCAGACAAGGTTGAGTTGCAGGTAGACATGCGCACGCTTCCAGGGCAGTCGGGAGAATTTGCACGCGACCTCTTGCTTGAAGCGATTGGTGACCTTGCCGACCGAGTAGATATCGATTCCTTTGACAGTCCAGCAACAAGTTCTCCAATCGACACTCCACTTTGGGACTCACTTGGACGGGTAACAGCGAAGTTATGTAAAGACTCGGCACTCGTCCCGATGGTCATGACCGGTGGTACCGATAATCGCTTCTTCCGATCAGCAGGGTCGATCGGCT
The DNA here is from genome assembly GCA_945865605.1 of Bifidobacterium breve. Classification (GTDB taxonomy): domain Bacteria; phylum Actinomycetota; class Acidimicrobiia; order IMCC26256; family JAENVU01; genus SHUZ01. The sequence continues at coordinate 10,480 of CAMBEL010000021.1, read as the reverse complement.
ACGGGTTCGGTCTTTTTAGCCAGCGCATTCATTTCGAGGACTACGTGACGATGTTTCATGGAAACGACGAGCGCGTGGATCAGGAAAGCCTTCGACTCTCAACCGAACTCTGGCGCGCGCTCGCGCAGGACCTGCTTACTTAGCGAGGGTTTAGCCTTCGGTTTGGTCTCGCAGGTATTCCTCGAACGCTTCGGCTATCGAGTCTCCGGTGGCGACGTCGTCGGCGTGGTCTAGTTGCTCGAGGTCATCTGCTTGTTCCTCTAGACCGCGGACGTAGGACGCGAGATCTTCGTCGTCTGAGACGGTCATGTCGATACGCGATCGCCATGCTTCGGCGCTCACGGTTAGTTCACGCAAGTCCAGATCGAGTCCAGTGAACGTCGCGAAGCGGTCTAGGAGGGCAAGGGTTGCTGGCGGGTTCGGCGGTCCAGCGACGTAGTGGGGCACCGGAGCCCAAATAGAAACCGATGACATTCCTGCCGTTCGACACGCGTCGTGGAGAACTCCCGTTATTCCAGTTGGTCCAGAGTAGTGAGATCGAGTGAGATCGAGTCGGTCCATGTCCGCCGGATCAGTGGTCGCTCCCGTGCATCGGACCGGTCGGGTATGCGGGGCATCTGCAAGTAGCGCACCGAATGTAACTATGGTTTCGCACGCGGTTTCGCGGGCGACAGTAATGATGTCGGCACACAATCCGCGCCACTGCAAGTTTGGTTCTGGGCCAGTGCAAAGAATCAGGTCTGGACCGTTTGCGCTGTCCAAGATTGCAGACTCGAATCGGATCTCAGGCCAATGGATCTTGCGTGTAACCCCGTCTGATAATTCGACAAGAGGTCGCGAAGCCTGGAAGTCGATATGGGCGTCGGGGTCCAACGACGCGAACCGCACTGCTCCGTACCTTCCGGAAAGCCAGCGAAGCGCGTCCGATGCGGCATCGGCGCCGTCGTTCCACCCCGTGAATGCCGCTACCAATACTGGTTTTCGAAGGCTAGGAACGGAGTCCCATTGCACGGAGGTCACCTGATGATGGTAGGCGCAAGGGATGTGGCGATGGACTCGGGACCCCGCAATGACGTGCTTGACCTCATTCGCCGCGCAGCGCCGCGATTGTGCTGCCGTTAGTGCGTTCAAGGGCTGTATCTACGAGGATGGCAACGATGCTGGCCATCGCTTCAAATCCTTCACCGAGGGTTTTGCCCATTTGAAACCTTGCGTTAATTCCTTCGACGATTATTGCAAGCTTGTACGACGCGAACGCCTCGTACCACTCCAGCGAGTCCAGGTTGCGTCCGCTTCGCTGCGCGTATTCATTTACAACTTCGTCGCGCGTGAAGAATCCAGGAATGCCCGCAACGGCAGCACCAGTTGCGATCGAAGGTAAATCGGTGTCGCCCCAATAGAGGAGGAATAGACCGAGGTCGGCAAGCGGGTCACCAAGCGTAGACATCTCCCAATCGAGGACAGCGACGATGTTCCCGGGGTCATCCGCAGAGATCATCGTGTTGTCGAGGCGATAGTCGCCGTGCACGATTGTTGCTGGACCAGAGGTGGGCAATGCATCGCGCAGGCGACGCGCGAGTTCATCGACTTGCGGGAGTTCTGCTGTTTTCGATCGTTCCCATTGTTCGCCCCAACGACGTACTTGGCGTTCTAGGTATCCATCGGGACGGCCGAAGTCACCGAGACCGGCGGACGCGTAGTCGACACCGTGGATGCGAACGAGTACATCGATGAGTTCTTCGGAACACCGTCGAGCGTCTGATACGTCCAGGCCCGCCAACATCGCAGGGTCTCGATAAACGACGCCGTCGATTTGCTCCATCACGTAGAACGGAGCGTCGTTAACGGCGACGTCCTCGCATAGGGCGAGAGTGCGTGGAACGGGCACCTCGGTATCTTGCAAAGCCGTCATCACCGTGTACTCACGCGCCATGTCGTGCGCGGTCGGAAGGACGTGACCGAGCGGTGGCCTACGGAGTACCCACCGGCGCATCCCATCGGTGATTGAGTATGTGAGATTGGATCGACCACCAGCGATCAAAGTCGCTTGAAGCGGCGCATCACCAATATCTGGCACATGCTCTTTGAAGTATTCGCTTAGGCGTTCTAGATCTACACCGTCAGGTGTGGTTATCTCGCTCATGTTCTCCATCTCCGGTGTGGAGTGGGAGCGTAGAGGAAGATCTAGGCGACGCGGGGAGTGCGAGGAGCTACCGGCTCGCCGATGCCCTTGGGGTAACGGGCAACCCGACCAACTGGCATGTCGACTCGGTATCCTGCAGCAGCGCGGTCCTCTTCGGACTCGCCGCCCCAGAAGCCGTACTCGCGGTGCTCACGTGCCCAGTCTCGGCACGAAAGAAGTGCTTCGCACTCGACACAGACCGAGCGCGCCTTGGCTTCGCGTACGACGCGTGCCTCTGGCCGCTCGCCCGCTGGGGCGAAGAACATCTCGGTGCGCCCGGAGCATGCAGCATCCGTGGTCCAACCGAGGGGTCCCGTGAAAATCAGGGTGGAAACATGTTCTGCTGCCATAACTACCTTTTCTGGTTGCGTCGCGGCCCATAAGTGGGTCCACTCGTTGTCAGGAACACAGTGGTACCGGCCGGAGTGACGAAGTGGCCGATGCCTCAATATGTTCCGGCCACTATGAAACCACTTCCGCGGTCAATCTGTCAAACAGGTATTAGTGATAGTCTCCATCTGTCTAAGAGATGGAAGTCGGCCACGACCGCGTGGCAGACCAATGGAGGTTCAGTGGAGATACGCCACCTAGACACATTGATCGCTATTGCCGAAAAAGGCTCGTTTACGGCGGCTGCGGACGCCCTACGCACCGTGCAGTCGAACGTGTCTGAACAAGTTCGACAACTCGAAACGGAGCTCGGCGTGGATCTCGTAGTCAGAGGAAGGTCGGGTGCGACATTGACTGAATCTGGCGCGGCAGTCCTGAAAAAGGCCCACAGAATAAAGAGGGAGATCGAACAACTCCGCGATGACGTTGCAGATCTTCATGGCCTACGAGTCGGGAATGCCACCCTGGGTGTGGTGGGAACGGCGAGTCGCTGGCTCGTTCCGAAGTTGGTTGCGGAACTCCGTAGGACCGCGCCGGGCATAAGGATGCGGGTGAACGAAGCAGCGTCGGAACGTCTGATTGTGGAGGTGTTGTCGGGAGATCTCGCGCAGGCTGTCGTTACCGACCGCGTGCGCGATGACAGGCTTGCCGTGGAACCCATCAAGGAGGAGACACTCGTAGGACTCGCGCCGAAGAACACAAAACTATCGCGACAACCTGTTTCCTGGAGTGAAGTCGCGAAGATGAATCTAGTGCTTCCACCTCAGAGCAATCCGCTGCGCCGAGAAATTGAAGATGCTGCAACCGCAAATGGGGTGTCGATCAATGTGCCAGTGGAGGTAGAGGGAATACGTCTCATCTCATATTTGGTAGAGGCTGGCGCTGGATTCTCGGTTCTACCTGAGACTGCAATCCCACCGGAACTCTCAGATTTGGCACGTTTCGAAATAGCCAACTTGCCGACGCGACGTCTCGCTCTTATCACATTGCGTAATGCTCCTTTGTCGAGGGCAGACGAATTAGTCCGCGAGATGTTGTTGCGGATAGTTGCCGACGCGCCACTTGCGCGTCCGAAGCGCCGACGCGCATCGAGTAGCGCGGGTAGTTAACTTCAGACTCTTACGGATTGCGACTTGTAATATTGAATCGCGTTCCGGCGATAGTTGAGTCCAGCGGCTCGCCGTCCCGGTAGCCATCGAGTCGGTTGACGCCAGCGGCCTGGTTGACGCGGTGTTCTAAACAGATGCGCCCACCTCCAGGCCAGACGAGACCCGTATGATCGTCACCGCTCTCCTCAACTTCGCCATCGAGTAAGCCGCAGAAGAAGTCGGTTGCGCTCTGCAAGGCAGGGGTCACGAGTACCGCTTGCCTAAGGGTTACGCGGTCGGCATTTCTCACCGGCAGTGCATCCCACCAGATCGGGTTCCCTTGAGGTTGTGATGATTCTTCGGCCTGGGCGAGCGTGTCCGCCATCGTCCACCCGTCCCCGGATGTTTCTGCTAGTTGCACGACAGTTCCATGCGCTTCGCGCGGAACAAGGAATGCCTCTCTCCATCCTGGATTTGAAAGGTCTATGCCTACCGGTTTTATGCCCGCTGCCGCGACGCGCTCCAGAGTTGCCGCAAGGTCAGACACCTTGAAAGTGATGTGATGCTGTGCTGGCCCGCTGCGCGCAAGGAAACGCGCCAGGAAGTCATTCACTTCGGGTTTCCAAGTGACGAGCACTTCGATAGTCATTCCCTCTTTGACGTTCCCTAGTCGTACTTGCACCCAACGGAATCCGTATCCGTCTCCGCCGTATACGCAAGTGCCACCTAAATCACCGACAAGCGTGCTGAGGGTTGCATTCGCGTCGATCGTCGCGATTGCAACGTGATCTAGATCGGTCATGAACGCGTTTCTAGGTTGGACCGGCTACGTGAAACGTTCGCGATTAGCCGTGCACTGGCATACCCGATTCCGAGAGCTGCAAAGCCTCCGACAGCATCCAGAATGAAATGATTCGCAGTCAACTCGATCACGACGACGGTAGCTATGGGATACAGGGCAGCAATCCATCGAAGCCACGAATGCTTGACGCGTGGGACGAGTACGCAGGCACACCAGAGTGCCCACGCGCAATGGACACTTGGCATCGCCGCGTACTGGTTAGAGATGCTCTTCATCGCTCCCGAGTTGAAGGTCCATAGGGTTGGGTACTTCGCCAGCGTGTCGATGTATCCATACGACTCTGGAAGTAGCCGTGGCGGCATCAGGGGCCATGTGACGAACACGATGAGAGCCAGTGATGTAGCAATCGCGATTGTGTTGCGCCAGATTGGGTAGTCGTCTGGGAAGTTTCGGTAAAGAAAAATCGCGGCAGCGATAGTCACCGCAAAATGCATCGATCCATAGAAATAATTGCAAGCGATGATCACTGGTTGGATACCCGCAGCCCAGTGATTCACCACCTGCTCGTGATAGATGGCTAGCGTTTTTTCCAGGTCGATTAGTTGTACGGCATGACGGAAAGCCGCCTTTACGTTTTCTGGGGCAGCGTTTCGGATGGACGTATATATGGCGTAGAACACCGCGATACCCAACGTCTCGCGCCACCAGTAGAGGTAGTGGCCATCGCGCAAGGCGCGCCCCCCTCGCCATCGGCGCGTTGTGTTTGGAGGACACGTGGTGGTGGTAGACGTCACGGCGTGTGGGCTTGCCGAGCCGCACGTCCGCGAGCGCCAATCGCAAACGACGGGGCACCGAGAAGGCTGACTAACAACATCACTAGATACCAAAGTAGGCCGATAGCGATGGCCTTACCATTAGATACTCCGATCGGGTGCAAGAGGATAACGAGCATCCCTTCGCGAACGCCCAAACCTGAGAGTGACAAAGGGATTACCTGAGCCATGGCGACGACAGGAACGAAAGCGATCAACGCGGCGACGGGAAGATCGACGCCAAGCGTTAGTACAACGAACCCGACAGTGATGACTACTGACGATTGATATACGAATGCTGCTACGAGTATGTCGACTGCAGCTCGCGGATTGCTGCGAAGGCGACCTATCCCGATGTGGACTGCACCTAGAAAACGCATCCAGTTCTCGCGGTCACGAAACCGTCCGGCGATGCGCGGGTGACCAGCGAGAAAAAGGATGCCAGCGAGAACGATGAGTGTGCCAATAGAAATAGCAAGCGCGATCCACGCGGTACTCGTATCGAGAAGGGAGGGGTCCATGGCGAATCCGATGAAACAAAGCAACGGGAGAACGAGGAAGCCACTGAGCCGTTCGAGTGCAACGGCCGCGAAGGCGGTTTCGCTTGACCCGATTGAGGGAGCGCTACGGCTTACGCGAAGGACGTCACCGCCGATTGTAGATGGGAGAACATTGCCGAGGAATTGGCCTGCGAAGTAGTGATTTGTGAGTTCAGACATCGAAACCGTAGGGCCGAAGGCTTGGATTACGCGCCGCCAACGCCAAGCCGACAAAACGATCCCAATGGTCGCTGTGAGTACAGCAGCGGCAAAAAAGAGAACGGTTCCTAGATGACGGTCCTTGGGCATCGCATTCTCGAAGTCGATTCGGGATACAAGAATTGCTAGCAGCACAGCGCTGACGAACATTCGTAGCCCGAGCCCGAATTTGGGTCGCATATCGCAATCCTACGGGCATGCTCTCTCTAGGGTTGGCAAGCGAGGCGTCATCTGAGGGAACATGTATATGCGCACCCGATGTATCGGGCACGTCAATGCGGTTTCAATGATCCTGGTACATGGAGGAAGCCTGTGCGGTTCGTAATGGAAGACGGCGTCGAACTCGAAGTCGATGTGCGCGGGACGGGCCCGGCCCTAGTTCTTGTGCATGGTTTCGGGGGAGCCAAGGAAGATTTCTTCGACCACATCGATGAACTCAGCGCAGATCACACCGTCATTGTCTTCGATCACCGAGGTCACGGACAGAGCGATGGTCCAGTTGAGCCAGAGTGCTACTCCTTCGATCGGCTTGCGGTCGACACGCTCGCCGTAATCGACGCACTTGGAATTGAATCGTTTCGCCTGCTCGGGCACTCGATGGGCGGCATGGTCGCCCGCCGCATAGTGCTAGCGCAGCCCGATCGCATCGAAGCGCTCATCTTGATGGACACCTCACCGGGACCTGTTCCGGGCATGGATGCAGACATCATCGAGCTCGGAGCCAACCTCGCGCTCGACGAAGGCATGGATGAACTCAAATCCGTGATGGACGCATTCGCACCATTGGGTACACCGGCCAACGAACGCCTTAGAGCCGAACGAATCGGATATCGGGAGTTTGAGGAATCCAAGTGGGCGAATCTTTCGCCGACCATGTGGGCAGTTCTCGTGCGTGAGATACGTGACCAACCAGACCAACTTGCATCGCTTGCACAGGTTCGATGCGCGACGTTGGTTCTCGTCGGCGAACAAGACGAGGCATTCGTCAAAGTGTCGCACCAAATGGCGGAGATTATTCCGAACGCTCGAATCGTTGTTATCCCTGACGCTGGACACTGTCCGCAGTTCGAGAATGGCGATGCATGGTATGAGGCGCTGAGTGGATTCCTCGAAGAAGTTTCAAACGCAGAACAGTCGAGCGCGTCGGTCAGTTAGTTGATCGGAACTGACGGCGCAACTGGTTTACTGGTCTAGAGGTTACCGGCCGCTTTCTCAAGGAAACGCGTTCGTTCGACAACCACTCGCGTAACGCGACCCGCTGCTACCAGCCCCGCATCGTGTTTCACTGACACTCTGAAGGTGAGCCTTCGACCTTCGACAGCTTCTAGGGTTGCATCGGTAGTAATCGTGTCCCCTACCGGTACCGGTGCGAGGTGGTCGAGTTGCACTCTGTACCCGACGGTTGTCATGCCATCGGGTACGTGACCGGCGACGGCGGCGACGGTTGCCCGTTCCGCAAGTAGAACGACCCGCGGCGTTGCGAGGACAGGAACATCGCCACTCCCGAGCGACTCAGCGGTGTCTTCAGCCCCGACCGTGAAGGTGATGGTTCCAATAAGTCCGGGTTCGAGCGCCATCCGCGTACGATACGCACTCGGGTGCCTGTTGGCCTTGTCAGACGGGAAGCGGTCTGCGAAAGGGGTATTTAGGTGTTGATTGAAGAGTCAGTAATACGGACGTGTCTCGAGAGGGCCATGGCTCGCGGCGCCGACTTCGCTGAGGTATTCGGCGAGGACCGCCGCACCACAACAGCGACGCTGGATGAGGGTCGGATTGAGGACATGAGTTCTGGTCGGCTCGTCGGTGCTGGCGTGCGCGTTGTGCGCGCGGGAACCACTGGGTATGCACACACAACGGACCTGTCCGAATCTGGATTAGCCGCGGCGGCCGATGCCGCATCCGCGGCGGCGCGATCTGGCGGTGGTGGTGCGACAATCGTGGCGCTTGTGCGAGCCTCCGCGACACAACCGCACTCTGTGGACGTGATGCCAGGATCGGTCTCGAAGCAGCGCAAGGCAGACTTGCTTGCCAGAGCCGATGATGCTGCGCGCGCCGAGTCGGACGCTATTCGTCAGGTGACCGTGACCTATGCGGACACGCGACGCCAGATTCTCGTAGCGAACTCCGATGGCTTATTAGCTGAAGACGATCAAGTGCGCACGCGCTTCGCAGTCAATGCGATTGCGATGGGGGATACGGGGCTTCAGACGGGGATGGAGGCCCCCGGCGGAACCGTCGGGTTTGAATTCTTTGACACACACACACCGGAAGAAATTGCTATGACTGCCGCGCGGCGCGCGCTTTCGAAGTTGTCTGCGCGACCTGCGCCGAGTGGAAAGTTGTCTGTCGTCCTCAAGAGGGGTGCTGGCGGCGTGCTCTTCCATGAAGCTTGTGGTCACGGCCTAGAGGCGGATCTAGTTGGTCGCGACTCGTCTGTGTTTCGTGGTCGGGTAGGAGAAATGGTTGCGTCGCCGTTGGTCACGCTTGTTGATGACGGATTGCTCGCGCGTGATTGGGGTGCAGCGGCGATCGACGACGAAGGCACACCATCGCAGCGCAACGTTCTCATTGAGGATGGAGTTCTTACCGATTACATGTGGGATCTAGTTCGGGCGCGTAAGGAAGGACGCGCCAGCAGCGGCAATGGTCGCAGGGAGACATACCAAAACTTGCCGATGGTGCGTATGACCAACACCTTTCTCATGCCGGGGGCCGAAGATCCAGAGGAGATCATTCGACAGACTCCGAATGGCCTGTACTGCGTGGCTTTGGGTGGTGGTCAAGTAAATACGGCGACTGGAGATTTCGTGTTCGGAATCACAGAGGCTTACATGATCGAAAACGGCGTGATCACGGAACCGGTGCGCGGCGCGCAACTCATCGGCAATGGGCCAGACACGTTGTGCAAGATCGATGCTGTTGGTTCCGACTTTGATACTTGGGCCGGTACATGTGGGAAGGACGGGCAGGGTGTTCCAGTTTCCGCCGGCCAACCGACTCTGCGCGTTTCGGAGTTGACGGTCGGCGGTACCGCATCATGATTGAAGGCGCCGGTGACGAGCTACTCGACTGTGCGCGGATGGTCGCGTCTTCGGCGCGCTTGGGTGAGCAGGTAGAGGGTTACGTCACGCGGTCTAGGGAAACAGAAATAAAAGTCTTTGGTGGCGAGGTGGAGTCTCTCTCGTCTGCTGAGACATCGGGTGTTGGTGTTCGGGTACTCGTGGAGGGACGCACAGGGTTCGCGTGGGCTGGAACACTTGACCCAAAGGTTGTTGCCGCGACGGTCGATGAAGCAAGGGACAACGCAGCGTTTGGGGCGCCCGATGAACACGCTGGGCTCGCAGGTCTTGCGGATGTGTCGGGCACAGAGCGACCCGACCTCGAGTTGTGGCGTGATGAACTCCTGAGCGTTGCTGGTGCGGACAAGGTCGACCTAGCACTAGCGGTGGAGGCCGCAACGCTGCGCGCCGATGCGAGAGTGCGCGGTGTGGCATCGGCTGAATATTCGGATTTTGCGATGCAGACTGCGGTTGTCAACTCGTTAGGGGTCGAGGGTTATTCGCGCAGGACGGGGTGCTCGCTGTACTCGTCTGCGTTGGCGGGTGGTGACGATGAAACTCAGACGGGGTTCGGGTTTTCTGCAGGCCGAACCGTTACGGATCTGGATGTAGAACGAGCCGCGATGGATGCAGCCGAGCGCGCAACGCGGTTACTGGGCGCCAAGCAACCGGCAACGATGCGATTACCTGTTGTGTTTGATCCTCTTGTTACTCGCTCGATTCTCGCTCTACTCGGCGCTGCACTGAGTGGAGAAGCCGTGCTCAAGGGGCGCTCGATGTTCATAGGGCGCATCGGTGAGGAAGTCGCAGCGTCGTCGGTGACGATCGTTGATGACCCGACGTGTGGTGAAGCATTTGGCGCAGCACCGATCGACGGTGAAGGCGTGCCGACAAGACGAACGCCATTGATTTCGAACGGAGTTCTCGGCGGATTTCTGCAGAACGTGTACACGGGGCGACGCGATGGAAGTCGGACGACCGGATCAGCGGTGCGCGGGTATGGCTCGCCGCCGGGAGTTGGCGCGCGCGCGTTGGCGATGAGCCCGGGGACGCTCGCGCCGGAACAGCTGATGCGAATGGTTCCGATGGCGCTCTATGTGCAGTCGATAAGTGGGCTGCACTCAGGGACTAGTCCGGTGAGCGGCGATTTTTCTGTGGGTGCCGAGGGAGTCATGGTCCGCGATGGGGATTTCGCGGAACCAATACGCGAGGTGACGATCTCGTCGACGCTGCCGCGGATGTTGTTGGACGTGGTTGCGGTTGGAAACGATGCGGTCTGGTTGCCCGGAGGAGCTGCTGGGGTAACGCTGCTACTAACCGACATGACAATGAGCGGCGCCTAAGAAGACCCCACCCCACCCCCACCCAACCCCACCCCTAGGGCGATCT
>CAMBEL010000020.1 GCA_945865605.1 Bifidobacterium breve | reverse complement strand
GGCAACGAGTATCAGGCTAACGCCGGCTCGCATCCGACCTTCCTAGCCTGGTAGTCATATCGGCATGGCAAACATGTGCGAAGGACGGGTGTGCATTATTACTGGGGCTGGCAGGGGGATCGGTCGTGAACACGCGCTGATGCTTGCTGGTGAGGGCGCGAAGGTCGTTGTAAACGATGTTGGCGGGTCTCGCGACGGTACGGGACACTCGGATGGCCCCGCGCATGACGTGGTCGCCGAGTTGCAGGCGATGGGTGCCGAGGCGGTTGCCAACGACGATGACATCTCGAGTTGGGAGGGCGCTGGCAACGTCGTCAAACAAGCGATCGACACGTTCGGCGGCCTAGACGTCGTTGTCAATAACGCCGGCATTCTTCGTGACCGGATGCTCGTCAACATGGCGGAAGAAGAATGGGATGCGGTAATCAAAGTGCATCTCAAGGGAACGTTCGCGGTGTCGCGCTTCGCTGCAGCATATTGGCGGGAACGATCGAAGAACGGTGAGACGAACGACGCTCGCATCATCAATACAACATCGCCGTCGGGCATTTATGGCAACGCAGGTCAAACGAACTACGGGGCAGCCAAAGCTGGTATCGCTTCCTTCACGATTATCGCCGCGATGGAATTGGAACGGTATGGGGTCACCGCCAATGCAATTGCGCCCACCGCTCTCACCCGCATGACCGAAGATCTCGGGTTTGCCGCAAGCGAAGAAGCGAAAGTAGTTATGGATCCGCGTTGGATTGCTCCGCTCTGTACCTGGCTTGCGTCGCCCCAATCGGCTGGCGTAACCGGGCGCGTGTTCGAGGCATCTGGCGCCTATCTAGCGGTCGCAGAGAGTTGGCATCGCGGCCCCGCAACGAAGGCTGTCGATGATCCGAGCGAGGTAGACGCTGTCGTGCGCAAGCTGCTTGCAGAAGCGCGCCCTAACTCAGACATGTTCGGCAACGACAAAGCCAACTGACCCACAAATTATTACGTACGGAAAGTCCAGTCTGCGGCCGTCGATAATTTCGTGAACGCCACCGATTCTGGCTCATCGACGGGATTGCGACCGCTGTCTATATCGATTGAGAAAGCCACGCGACCGGCACCAACCGGTTCGATGCTCACTTGGCTGGTTCGATCAAGTGCTTGAGCTATTCCACGGATTGCCGACGTTTCGCCGTTGGCAAGTAGGCCGAGCCATCCCGGGGCCAGCGGATCTAACAACTCGCCTTGGAAGGTGACTGACGCACTCGTTTGGTCGTGAATGGTGCTGGAAATATTTACACCGGGAGGAAACCCAGGGTGGCAATTTATGACGGCGATGATCCCGTCTATGTCGTTGTTCACGCCGAGGAGGCGCGCGATGCGCGCGGCCGAAACCCACGAAGCCCCCTCCCATTGTGCAGCCTGAATCTCTTTCACAAGATCGCGGTCGTGCCGTTCGGACAAAAAGAGATCAGCAGATGTACTCAGCAACTGCGTTTGCATTGCGAACTCGCGCAACACGGCAATGAGGGTGGCATGCGAGAGATCTTCGAGCACAAAGTTGGGATTGAATGGCCCTGAGTAGTCCGACATGCCACTGGCCTCAAAGTCGAGTTGCGCGTTGTTTTCGACATCGCAAAGCGGTAGTGCTCCGACTAGGAGTGTGAGTGGGTCGGGTTCGATCGACGTTGTGTCTGGATCGATCGTCAATTCCCACCGACAATGTGGTGTCCGTCCATTGGGAACACGAGGTGGTCTGTGAATCGGTCGTATGCGTGCCTTCGGGTTGGTGGCGACGGCTGTTGCGTCGAATGTGGGGTCCTCGATGTGATGACACATGTTGATAACCATCTGCTCGCCCTGGGGTTCAACATCGAGGAGGGCGCCACAATGATTCAACCAAAACTCGCCGTGTGATTCGTCAATGATCTCGTAGCCGACGTCCATATATTCATGAACGAACCCGACGTCTAGTTGCAGCGCCTTAAAGATTGCGGATACATCGTCGCCGGAGATCGCCATCAACTGACGCATGCGTCGCGTGTAGTTGGGGCTTGCTCCTTTCCACTCGGCTATCGCTACCTTCGTGATCTCGTCCATACCGAGCCGTATTGCGATCTGCGGCATCAACGCGCGGTCATACAGATGACCAAACAACATCCATTCGCGACCGAGTTGGGCGAGTGCTGAATGGTTGAGCTGTTCCAGCCGTTGGTACTCCAGGTCCACGAACGCAGGCTAGGCCATGCCCTTTGCAGTCCGACCTCACTACGCTCATAGCCGTGACCAACGAACTCATTGAATCCGCTTGCCGCGAACATAAGGAGGAAGCATGACTGGCGATAATTGGTCCGAGGCACTACCAGGAGAGCTGCCACTTACAGTCCCGGCAATTGTCGAGCGTGCTGCAGAACGCTACGCATCCCTTGAAGGGTTGGTAGAGGGTGATCTTCGGATCACGTTCGCCGAGATCGCATCGCGCGTGGATGTTGCAGCGCGGGCGATAGTCGGGTCTGGGGTTGTCACTGGAGACCGAGTTGCGATTTGGGCTCCGAACATTTCTGAATGGTTATTCGTGGCCCTAGGTGTGTACAGGGCTGGTGCTGTTCTGGTTCCGCTCAACACGAGGTACAAGGGCGAAGAGGCTGCATACATTCTCCGAACATCCGGCGCCCGAATGCTTTTCACGGTAACCGACTTTCTGGACTCCGACTACGTCGAATTATTGCGACTAGCGAGCGACGTTCCATCGTTGCAGGAGACCGTCGTGATGAGGGGAGACGTTCCATCGAATGCGATCTCGTGGACCACTTTTCTCGACCGTGGCGTTGATATCGATCCGTCGGTGACCGCGGCCCGCGCTGCCGAACTTGGTCCCGACGATGTGTGCGACATTCTGTTCACGTCCGGCACAACGGGCGCCCCGAAGGGTGCGATGTTGACCCATGGAGCAACCGTACGTGCCTTCGATGCTTGGTCGCGGGTCGTTGGGCTTCGAGATGGCGATCGCTATCTAATTGTTAATCCGTTTTTTCATGCGTTCGGATTGAAGGCTGGAATCGTCGCTTCGTTGCTTTCTGGTGCGACGATGGTTCCGCATCTTGTATTCGATGTTCCGTCGGTTATGAAACGAATCGTTGAAGAACGCATCACGATGCTGCCCGGCCCACCTGCGATTTACCAGACCATCCTTGATCATCCCGCTCTGCAGGACTTCGATCTATCTTCCCTGCGACTCGCAGTAACCGGTGCAGCGACAGTGCCGGTCGAGATGATCAGACGGATGCGTTCCGAACTCGCATTCGAAACAGTCGTTACGGCATATGGCCTTACTGAAGCGACCGGCATCGTGACCGTGTGCCACCACGACGACGACCCCGAAACGATCGCTACGACCGCCGGATGTGCAATTCCGGGGGTCGAGGTGCGCGTCGCCACCGACGGAGTCGATGCGGACGTGGGAAATCCGGGAGAGGTCCTAGTTCGCGGGTACAACCTCATGCTTGGGTTTTTTGAGAACCCGGCAGCTACTGCAGCAGCGATCGACGAACAAGGCTGGTTACACACCGGCGACATTGGTGTTCTTGACGAGCGCGGTTACCTCAAGATCACCGACCGCATGAAGGACATGTTCATTGTCGGTGGATTCAACGCCTATCCAGCTGAGATTGAAAACCTAATGATGAGTCACTCGGCGGTCGGTCAGGTCGCGGTTGTGGGAATTCCCGATCACAGGATGGGTGAAGTTGGCGTCGCATACGTCGTGCCGCGGACCGATGCTGCGATTGCCCCAGACGAACTCATCGCGTGGTGTCGAGAAAATATGGCGAACTACAAGGTTCCCAGGAGGATCGAAGTGGTTGACGCACTACCGCTCAACGCGAGTGGCAAGGTACTTAAGTTCGTACTGAGAGACCGTGCGACAAATGGAGGTCAGTAAGTGCCGTATGTATCAGGACGCATCGTGCACGATGCAGACGCACACATCATGGAACCGCCTACCTGGCTTCGAGACCATGCAGATCCGGGCCTACGCGACCGAATCCATCCGTTGTCACTTACGGGCGGCAATGAATTGCGGCAGACGGGTGATCCGGAAGATCAACTGCGCGATCTTGAGTTGACTTTCGAAAAACTAGCGGTCAAACACGCGTCGTCGGAGTACGTCGCTGACGAAGCCGAGCAGATTATGGCGCGCAAGAACTATGCGGCCACCGGATCGTTTGTGGCGAGCGATCGTCCTCGAGCACTCGACCTTCTCGGGTTTTCAAGTCAACTGGTTTTCAATACTTTTCACAATCGCCGTCTACACGATTGGGAACACATCGGCGATCTCGACTTCGCATATGGAGTCGCGCGCGCTCACAATCGCGGAATGGTTGAGTTCTGCTCGGTAGACGCTCGGCTGTTACCGACCTGCTACGTGCCACTCGTTAATTTCGAGCGCGCAACGGAGATGTGTGATGAAGCCATCAACATGGGTGCAGCGGCACTCTTGGTCGCGTCGGGTTGTCCTCCAGGACATTCTCCGAGTCATGTTGCGCTGGACCCGGTATGGGCGCGCGCCCAGGAAGCTGGAATACCGATCGTCTTTCATGTCGGTGGTACTGACGATCTCGTCGACGCAAACTATTTTCGTAACGGCCTTCCGGTACCCCCCGACTTTCATGGGGGCGAAGAAAACTTTCGATCAGTCGATTACATGGGCATACCGAACCCGCCCGCGCAAACGCTCGCGACGATGATCTTCGACGGAGTCTTCGATCGCTTTCCCGATCTACGTTTTGGCGTGATTGAACAGGGTGCGATCTGGATTCCATCCTGGATGCGCCAAATGGAATCTGCATTTGACGCGTTCTTGCGGCACGAGGACCGCATTCGCGCGCTCGCTCTCAGGCCAAGCGAATACGTGCGACGCCAAGTACGCGCAACGCCGTATCCAACGGAAGATGTCGGATGGATCATCGAACAGGCTGGTGCAGAGGTAGTGCTGTTCAGTTCTGATTATCCGCACGTCGAAGGAGGTAGAAGGCCATACGAACGTTTTGAATCGTCTTTGGGCACAGTCGATGAAACGGTTCGTCGTGCGTTCTATTGTGACAACTTCCTCGATCTCATGGGAACAGCTGGATCCGTGCTTGCGGCCTAGCGGTCGAGGAGGCATCGACAGGAGAGATGGTGGAGCGCGTGCTTGACCGCAAGGTAGCAGTCGTAACAGGAGGGGCTTCGGGCCTTGGGGCAGCCACCGCGCACGCTCTCGGTAAGGCCGGAGCGGTAGTTGTGGTAGCTGACCGCGATGGCGATGGCGCGGCTGACGTTGCATCATCGATAACCGATGCCGGACACGCAGCGCATGCGCGCGTCCTCGACGTTACGGATGCTGACGCATGCGATGTACTCATGCAAGAGGTGTTCGACGAGTTCGGCGGCCTGCACGTGTTGTTTGCCAATGCCGGAGTTGCCTTGACCGGCCAAGATGGTTTTGCTCCGCCGGTGGATGCATGGGACCGCACGATTGCGATCAATTTGAATGGCGTCTTCTACTGCGATCGCGCGGCGATACCAAGGATGGTGGATAGCGGTGGCGGATCCATTATCAACACCGGGTCTTCGATGTCGACGCTCCCTCTCGGTGGCATGGATGCTTATGCGGCATCGAAGGCGGGAGTGATGGGTCTCACCAAGTCGCTCTCCGCGAGTTGTGGCCCCTTAGGGATCCGTGTGAATTCCATCGGGCCCGGATATGTAGATACGCCGCTGAACGCATTGATTTGGGGAATGGATGACCTCAAAGATGCATTCGCCCGCGGCCACGCGACCGGACTTCAGGCTCCAGATGAAATAGCGGACTTGGTCGTATTCCTCGCCTCAGATGCGGCGCGGAGTCTCACGGGGGCGCACATTGCGTGCGATCGAGGGTGGACTGCATTTAAGCGACCTGATCTGCTTGCTCAATGGGCAAATGGAGAAGTGGAGTTCTCCTGAGTTTCGCATGAACCAGTGTCTTGACTACCCTGCATCGCATGCTTCCACCAACAGCAGTACATCGCGGCGAGAAAGAGTTGCCATTCGTTGACATCGGTGATGGATCGACTCTGCAAGTGCTCCAAGTCGACTTGGCTACCGGCGTATGGGTGATTCGCAATCACTTCGCACCTGGTTCACAAGTTCAGAAGCACAAACACACAGGGATCGTCTATGCGTTCACTCAAACTGGGAGTTGGCACTACCTCGAGAGTCCAGAGGCCGTAAACGTCGCTGGTTCGTACCTCTTTGAGCCTGCAGGGTCTGTACATACCCTCAGCGTGCCAGCAACTAATAAAGAAGTCACCGATGTCTGGTTCGTCATCTATGGAGCGAACCTCAACTTAGATGCCAACGACAATGTCGAATTCGTTATCGACGCGCAAGGTGTTTATGACTTCTACAAGATGGCGTGTAAGGACCAGTTTGGTATCGATGACCCACCGGTTGTCGTGATCGACCATGGCTAGTTCGCAAGTCCGAGACCGAACCTACGGAGGACGTGTAATGCACAAGACCAGCCCAATCATTGTTGGACTCCTAGTGGGTGTGTTCGTTTTCACCGGCTGTGCTCGAGATAGCGCGGACAAAGGTACGAGTACTGAGACCAAGGCAGCCGCGAAGCCCGCAATCGTCGCGGTAGCGCCGTCTAAAGGTTGCGGTAGCGCGGCGACGGTTGCTGCCGGCCACGAGAAAATAACGATGACCTCAGGCGACACCGAGACTCCGTCGGTGTCGACGCGGTGGTTTTGGCGCGATATCCCAGCCGCGCATGACGGTGAGACGCCGGTGCCGGTCGTTGTCGACTTCCACGGTTACAGCGAAGGTGCAGACGTCCATTTGATGATGTCGGATCTCACTACTTACGGCGGCGAAAAAGGATTCGTAACGATCACTCCGCAAGGTCAGGGTCCCGTCCCTAGATGGGATGTAGCCGGCGACTCGGTCGATATGACCTACGTCGACAATTTTCTTGATCAAATTGGCGAGACGCTTTGCATCGACGAGAACCGAATATTCGCAACGGGTCTGTCGAACGGGGCAATGATGTCGTCCGCGATTGCCTGCTCGCGTGCGGATCGCTTCGCTGCAGTTTCTCCGGTCGCTGGCATACGCGCTCCGGACGAATGCGAACCTGCTCGGGCAGTCCCAGTGGTTGCCTTTCACGGCACAAAAGATGAATTTCTGGGATACGACGGTTGCTTCGGATCTCGCGTATCTACGCTCCCCGCTCCAGACGGGTCGACCAGGCCTGCTCCCGATCTAAGTACCACGACAACGCCAGCACCCTGCGGCCCGACGGTCCCAGAAATGACTGCAAAATGGGCCAAGCGCAATGGGTGCACTGCTGCTCCCAAGGAGACAAAGATCGCCGCCGATGTCACGAAAATCGCTTATGCCTGTTCGAACGGCGCAGACGTGGAGTTGTACACCGTTGCTGAAGGTGGGCACACCTGGCCTGGAAGCAAATTCTCGCAGCAGATCGAGAGCATTGTTGGACCGACCTCGATGTCGATTTCAGCCAACAAGATCATGTGGGACTTCTTTGAGAATCACCCACGGTCTTCCTGATTAGACGCGAATTTCAACGCGGCGGCGTTGGGCATGAGGGGTAGCGGCGACGTATGACAACGTTCAAATCAATCAAGAGAAAGCGCCAGGCTTCGTTCCTGGACCGCCGTGCGGACCAAGCGGGTCTGTTGGTTGCGGCTACTAGCGTCCCCTTTTCGTTCCAGCGGACGCTGATGCCGCGCAACACGATCGACCAAGCCTTGGTTACCGGCCTTTCGTTCGCGGCAAATCATGCAGTGGTACAGATTGTTCAGGAAAGCGTGCAAGCCGCTGCTCTGGTCGCGTTGCGGAGAAGACGCTCTAATCCGTCAGACGCTCAATGGAGCAAAGCTTCGATTTTGGCGGATGCAGCGGTGTTCGCTGCAGGGATCGCGATGCAACGTCGGTTCAAACAAGTTCCCCGCGAGGAACTACCGCGCGCAGGCGCGCGGACTGCCGGTTATTGGCTTTCTCTTGCTGCCGGAGCTGGCGCGATTATCGGTACTGCCCAAGAAGTGCTCGGCGTGTTCCGCGGTGAGCGCCAGCGTTTCCCTGTGATCGTTCCAGCGGCAGCGGTTCTCGGCGTAGCGAGTGAAGCGGCCCGCCGTCACCGTGAGCGGAATAACACGCCATTGGCTCAAGAGGGAAAGATCGACTCAGTCAAGGCGATCGGGATCGGCCTAGGTTTGGCTGGTGGGTTGTCGCTTGCAACCGCAGGCGAGCGAAAGGCGGCTGACCTGATCGCGAAAGCGGCTGCTCGCGTGTTACCGGGCCCCGATGCACTTTGGAGGCCGATCGGACACATCGTCGCGCTCGCTGCGTTGGCGCGCGCGACCGCTTGGCTGACGGACCATGAGTTGCGCGGTATCGAACGCAAGGAAACCGCGTTCGAAACAGCATTCGATGTTGCTCCGCCCAACCCGAACGTGTCGGGGAGCGCGGCGAGTACGGTGCCATTCGCGACGCTGTCCAAGCAAGGACGAAGATTTGTATGGACGGTTACGACGCCGGATCAGATCCGCGCTGTCATGGGGGAGCGGATGGCGGATCACCCTGTGCGAATTTACGCTGGCCTCGACACAGCATCCACTGAAGAAGAACGGGTAGCGATCGTTCTCGACGAGTTAGATAGAACCGGCGCATTCGAGAAGTCTTTGTTGATGATCTTGACGCCGACCGGCACCGGATATGTCAACTATGCGGCAGTCTCGGCTATCGAACTATTGACGCGCGGCAACAGTGCCTGCGTAGCAATGCAATATGCCGCGCGCCCATCAGTTCTTTCACTAGATCGTGTGGCAGAAGGCCGCTCGCAGGCGCACCTACTTTTCGAAGCGTTGAGCGCGCGATTGGGAGCCCTCAGTCCTGACCGACGACCAAAGGTTGTGTTGTTCGGCGAGAGCCTCGGTGCTTGGGCCAGCCAAGACGCTTTTGTCGATCGCGGTACCGACGGGCTTATAGCAACCGGCATCGATTACGCAATCTGGATTGGCACTCCGCACTTCTCCAAGTGGAAAGAACAGGTTCTGTTCGACGGGCGCTCCGACGTCGACAGGTCGCTCGTTGGGGTGTTCTCTTGCATTGAGGAGTGGGAGCACTTAAGCGTGGAGGAACGTGCGGCGTTGCGATACGTGATGATCACACATCGCGATGACGGTGTTGCATTATTCGGCCCTCAACTAGCAATCCAAGCACCCATATGGCTCGATCGGGATAGATCGCGTCCCGCCGAAGTTCCGCAAGGCATGGCATGGTCCCCTACGACTACCTTTTTCCAAGTTCTCGTTGATATGAAGAACTCTGCGACGGTTGTTCCAGGCGTATTGGCCGCGAAGGGTCACGACTATCGAGCCGATCTCTTGCCGTTCTTCCATCGGGTGTTGGGCTTAGATGCCAGCGAGGTTCAGCTAGAACGCATTGAACGGTTCTTGGCCGAGATTGAAGTGGAGAGAACCGATTGGATCTCGCGCCATGGGGCTGCGGGGAAGGGTCTGGCTGCCACGTTGGTTGAGCGTTGGATGCAAGATCAGCGTGACCAAGGTGAAGATGCCGATGCGAAACTGATGGCACTTTTGGTCGAAGTAGCGCGAGATGAATTCCACGCGGCCGGCGGTGCTGGACACCTTGGTACTGCGACAACGGAAGACGCGGACCCGGCCGAATAACATCGCTGAGATGCGTGCTGCTGTCACAGAAAGTGCCGGGGGACTACTCGCAGTAACCGATGTTCCTGATCCGGAGCCGGGACCTGGTGAGTTGCTGGTTCGGGTGACTGCGTGTGGGCTATGTGGATCTGATCTGCATCTGTCCGAGGTGCTAGATCTCCCTGGGCTTGTGCTCGGCCACGAAATATGCGCCACGGTTGCCGAGTTAGGGCAAGGGGTCAACGATTGGAAAGTTGGCGAGCGCATTGTTGGATTCCCTCTTATCGGTTGTGAAACGTGCGATGCATGCCGATCAGGGGCGACATCTAAGTGTTCCCAGGCTGCGCAATTGGGGCTAGCGCGCCCCGGTGGATTCGCCGAGTACACGACGTTGTCGGCATCAAGCGCATTTCGGATACCTACCTCCATAGATGACCACATCGGTGCTCTCGTTGAACCTCTCGCGGTAGCGCACCACGCACTTGATTGCACGCCGCGTGCCACCGACGAACCCATCCTGATTATCGGTGGTGGACCCGTTGGTGCCGCAGTCGCTGCGTGGGCGCGTCATCTCGGCGCACGTGAAGTGGTTGTATCTGATCCGGTCGCTCGCCGCCGCGAACTGGCTGAACACTTGGGTGCCACCCTTACAATCGATCCTATAAAAGAAGATGTCGCGTCCGCATTCGCTAAGCAATGTGGCGCACTTCCCAATGTGGTCCTCGAGTGCGTCGGCACTCGAGGAATGATCCAACATTCGATGGATGTAGCTGCCGTCGATGCACAGGTGACCGTCGTGGGTGTGTGTATTGGCCCAGACGACTTCATGCCGCTGGTGGGTCTACAGAAAGAATTGCTGACCAAATTCGTTCTCTACTACCGCAAGGCAGATTTTACCGCGACGATCGCAGCGCTTGCGAGCGGCGCTCTAGATCCACGGCCGATGGTGACTGGTACAACGAGTTTCGAGGACTTGCCGGATCGATTCGAAGCGCTCAAGAATCCCGTCGACGATTGCAAAGTGATTCTCGAGCCGTAATCTGCCTGGCAGTAGCGGACCAGCCACTTCCGCTAAGGCTCGTCGACATTCTTTCGGAGTTTTGGGAATACCTTAGAGACCTTCGAATACACGTAGTCGCCGTATGTGCCTTCGATGGTTTGTATGTCGACCCCATCCCACCGCGGTCGGTCATCGCCGGTCTCGACTGTTCCGGGTAGAGACGCAATCACTGTGTTCCAGCCTGGATCGAAAAAGAAGGGGATAGAGATCCGCTCGCTCCCGGAGCGGTTGATTACGCGATGTGGTGTCGATCTGTAGGCGCCGGCAGTAAGTCTGTCGAGCATGTCGCCGAGATTACAGATGAAGACATTCGGCATTGGATCTACGTCAATCCATTGGCCGCCTGTCTTTACTTGGAGACCGCCGCTGTCATCTTGGTGCAGAAGCGTCAAGAAGCCGTAATCTGTATGTTCCCCAACGCTCCACTGTGCATGCAGTTCGTCGACGATAGGTGGATATCGAAACACACGTAGCAATACGAGCGGGTCTTCGAAAAAGTGTGAGCGCAGCCAGTCCACGTCTATGCCAAGCGCTAGCGATACCCCGCGCGTCACAGCATGAGCAAGGTTGGTGAGCTGATCGATATATTCGAGAACAGCCGCGCGCAGGGCCACCGGTTGTTTTGGAAACAAGTTCGCGCCATGCATTGGGGTGTGGGAGGAGACCCGTGGGTCATCCTCGGTCAGTTCGGCGCCGAAGTAGATGCCTTCCTTCTGGTCGGGAATACCGGAAGTCAGTTCTCCGCCGAGAGGAAACCATCCCCGCCACGCGACTCCACCGTTGCTCATCGCAATTTCGGATTTCTTGTCCTCTCCTAGCGCAAAGAACTCGCGGCTTAGTTGTGAGAGGCGTTCCGGCAGTTCGGGATCAATCCCGTGGCCGGTTACCGCGAAAACCCCGATGTCCCTGCATGCACGATCAATTGCGCGGACAGTTTCGTCGGGATTTCCCTGACCCGTCACGAGCGGAGTTACGTCAACAATTGGAATGGCGTTCATTCAGTCAGGTTCGCACATAACTCTGGTTGGTAACCCCAATGCACGGAGATTGCTAGCGACCGTTACATGGGCGCGGTCCTGATACGCCCGCCGCTCCGGTTCCCTCGGCGGCGCCTGTTGTCTTGGGCCGTTGCGCGCGCTTGCACATTGCGATACGTGTGACGGCGTCGAAGTCAAGGACGATTCCACCGGCAGCATCTTCGATCCGAATGACGCGGGCGTCCCACGGAGTTTTGCTCCAAACGTTGTCGTAGCGATACAAGTTTGTGAGTGAGTGCGGAACGCCATTCACCGTGAATGGGGATTTGGTGCCGAAGCCGAGTGTGCCATTGACCGGCGAGGCCCACTCAACTTCGAAGCCTCCGGGGAGCGCGCCGTTCGATGCTAGGGGTGTGACAACTGGCGGCGAGGCCAGAATCGCGTCACGGAATGCAGCGAAATCTCCGAAGTGTGGAGCATCGCCGACTTGCGTGATCCAGACGTTGTCGGCGCCGCCCTCGGCTACCAAGTCAAACGACTCGGTCAGACCATGAGTGAATATTGATGGTTCGTATGATCGCCATCTCACAGGGCGCCACGACCAAAGAGCGACATATCCATCGGCCTTTCGTCCGAATGTCCAATTGCCCGCTTGGACAACTTCGTCGAAACGCTCCTGCGGAAAGTAAGCGTGCGTGTAGTTCAGGTAAGCGAAGGTCTCGAGTGGAGGTCCCGGTACGGCGAATGCGGGCGTGTACAGACTAATAACAGCCGAGCCTTGTTGCGCGGCCCTCGGCAGGCTTCCCGATCCAGTCCAATAACCATCACCGTCCCGCCATTGGTCGTACGGCACAGGTTCGTTCTTCGGGTGAGTCGTAAACACAATGGCGTGTTCGTCGAGTGTCGCCTGCGAGATGTGGTGCTGATCGCCGAACATGCCCGGCCTGTAATCATTCGCGCTTGACAGCATGACTGTGTCGGTTCGGTAGGTGACAGTGTTCACCTCTGTCAACAATCCGAAACCGAGCATCGGCGCCAAACTTTGCGCGAGGACGCGCGCGAGGTCCATGTCCTCGCCGACGATGTCACGTAAGGGCTTGAAGGGCTTGAAAAACGCGCTTTCCCATAGTCCGTATCGCGTAAGTTGATCGACCGTCATTTCGACGTTTTGCCACGTGGCTTGTCCACCGCGTTCCCACCAGAACGGCACGTTCGCTGGATCCGTGAAGTTGTAACCGTAGGGCGCTACTGGGTTGCCGACAACAGGTGCGGAAGGGTCGAGAGGAACTCCCATTCGTTCCTTGTCGAGCGTCGGTCCACGGAACTTAGCTATACGGGGAAGCACGGTCGGCATCCGGTAACGCTGGGCGCGCGCAAAGAGCACGGCGCCGGGATCGCCGGTGGAGACGTACGGCAAGGACGTGTCATCGAAGAGCAACTTTGTGAGTCCGAAGGTGTCTTGGTCCGTCGCGACACTCTTGTCTTTCATATAGGAGCGACCATGGGTCGCGCCGAAGTTCCCTTTTTGAAGATGTCGTGCCATGTCGAACAGCAATAGATCTAGGACCATCTCCGCCCGACGCATCAAGGCTGGATCATCGATCCATTCGACAATTGTGAGCAACGCTACAGCGGTCTTTTGGTAGTAGACGTCCGAGTGCCATTCCGAGAAACCGAATCTGGTCTTCTCTGTGAGCCATGTATCAATGAAAGCGGCGGCGCGTCGCTTGTGTTCGGATCCCGTCTTGCCATCGCTTGAAAAAACTGTGTCTGGGAAAGCTTGACCCGATAGATATTCCTCAGCATGGAACAGCAGTCGATGGTTCTCTGACCAGTACCAGCGTTCGTCGATGACGCCTGTCGGCTGCGGGTCCGTGTACCAATATTTGAATGCGACCATCCGTTGTTCGATGGCCGCGCGCAGTTCCGGGGCTAGAAGATCGCGGTAGCCGTACCAGAGGTTCATCAGGTACAAAAGATCGAAGTCCGCCGTATCGACGAAGTTATCGATCTTGCTGAACGAACCGGCAAATGCTGCGGGCGTAACGGCCGCAGCGTCGAAGGAGTATGAGGGGTCGCGGCGCGAACGTTCTGCGTGCGCTATTACGCTTGTGGCTGATCCAGGCGACAAGGCCGTGGTAGCGAAGGCGAGGTAGCCGTCCTGGCGCGCCTTTATCCACTCTGGTGTTACATACCCATCGGAGGTGATTGGGTCGGCAGGATCAGGGTTCACGAGCACGCGGCAGGAAGATGTAACCATCGCCAAAATAATGGCCCCAGCAATGATCGGTAGCGTTCTGAACCGGTCCACACCCCATAAGGTGCCACGAATTGGGCACCTTGCACAACAAAGCGTGGTAAGCAGCGAATAGTGGTCGTATGCGCAGAGGCCACCAAGACAGATGATCGCACTTGCTTACCTGTTTTTAAGCAGGCGTACCTCTAACGAGGTACAAGAGCCTCGACCATGCGCGATGCTCCTCCCGTGCGATTTGGAGTTGAGCAAGTTCGCAAATTGAAATCCGACGCTGCGTTCGAAGATCGCTGCTCGTCACTCGACATCGCGTTCCCGCGTTCAGGGATTCCCAACGAAGTTCTTGCTACCCCGTTCCTTGTTGGATCTAGGCGCGTTGGAAATCGGTTTTGTGTGTTGCCGATGGAGGGCTGGGATGGCACGGCCGACGGGCGACCGACGGAGAACGTCGAGCGCCGTTGGTCGCGCTTTGGCGCTAGCGGCGCAAAACTTGTATGGGGAGGCGAGGCGGTTGCCGTGCGTCACGATGGCCGAGCGAACCAGCGCCAACTGAATATTGGTCCAGAGTCGGTTGGTGACCTATCTCGGCTTCGCGAGTTATTAGTTTCAGCCCATCGTGACGCAACTGGCACAGTTGACGAACTTGTCATCGGACTCCAACTCACGCATTCTGGGCGATGGGCAAACCCTGCCGGAACTGCCGCGCCGAAGATCGCATTTCAGCATCCATTTCTCGATGATCGCGTTGGCGCGCGCGCCGGGGATGTCGTTTCTGATGGGTGGTTGGACGATCTCGTCGGCGACTTTGTCGAGGCCGCGCGAGTCGCGTTCGAAGCAGGGTTCGATTTCGTGGATGTCAAGCACTGTCATGGGTATCTACTTCACGAACTGCTTTCAGCCACAGAGCGGCCGGGTCCATATGGCGGAGGGTTGACCGGACGCACTCGCTTTCTTGGTCTCGTAACTGAAGGTATCCGGCGGGATGCACCGGGTTTGATGGTTGGCGTGCGCTTGTCCGCGTTTGATCTTGTTCCTCATTGTCCAGGACCAGATCGTGTTGGTACTCCAGTCTTTTTGCCATCGGGGAAGGAGAGATATCGATTCGCGTTCGGAGGCGACGGCACAGGACTCGGGATCGATCTCACCGAAGTCCACGCCTTCTGCGAACTTCTTGTTGCCCTCGGTATCCCATTGCTCTGCGTGACGGCCGGCAGTCCTTATTACTCACCTCATATTCAGAGGCCCGCTTATTTTCCGCCGTCTGATGGATACCTTGCTCCTCGAGATCCCTTGATCGAAGTGGCGCGCATGATTGACGTTACGTCTGAACTCGCGACTAGTCACCCTGCTCTGTCGGTCGTGGCGAGCGGACTCACATATTTGCAGGAGTGGTTACCGGGGGTTGCCGCAGGGATCGTTGCGGGTGGCGGCGCTGCCTCTATCGGATACGGTCGAGGCGTACTCGCCTATCCGGGCCTGCCAAACGATGTGCTCGGCTCGCGCCCACTCGCGCGCTCGGAGTTGTGCAGGACGTTTTCCGACTGCACGACGGCACCGCGACATGGTCTGGTGTCAGGGTGTTACCCGATTGACCCCTTTTACAAGTCAAGCCAAGAACGAGTACAACTTACGATATTCAAGAAGCAGGCGAGGGACACTGATTGAACCGACCTGCGATAGTCCTCTCGATGCTCGAAGGCATTGTAGAAAAAGTTTTTACTCCGGAACATTTAGACCGTCTTGCGGCGTGCGGTGAACTCCTCGATCGAGTCCCTCTGTCGGGTTTCGACGACGATCGCGCGGCCGCGCTACTCGGGCGCGCCGAGATAATCGTTGGACACTGGGGCACACCGACTCTCACGGCGGAAGTTTTGGAACGGAGTCCGCGGCTGGAAATGTTTGCATATGCTGCCGGAACCGTTAAATGGCAAGTGACAGACGCCGTATGGGACCGAGACCTCCTTGTGACTTCAGCAGCGGCGATGAATGCCGTGCCAGTAGCCGAGTACACGATCGCGATGATTTTGCTCTCGAACAAGGGTGTATTTCGGTTCCGCGAACATTGTCGTAACCAGTCCAGCCCACTACCTCGGGAGATGGAGAAACTTGGCAATTTCGGAAAGCGCGTGGGGGTCGTCGGAGCGTCCTTTGTTGGTCGCAAAGTTATTGAACTTCTACATCCGTACGACCTTGAGGTTTCGGTATACGACCCCTACCTAAGTCATGTTGAGGCCAAAGAGCTAGGAGTGGAAAAGTTCGAGGAACTAGATGAACTGTGTTCTGCAGTAGATGTGCTCACCTTGCACGCTCCCGACATCGAAGCCACGCGCGCAATGATTGGCGCGGCCCAATTGTCGTTGTTGCGCGATGGAGCCACCTTCATCAATACGGCCCGACCCGCGCTGGTCGACCAAATAGCGCTCGAAGCCGAACTCAGTAGCGGTCGCATTGATGCGGTTCTAGATGTCGCGACGCCTGATCCTTTGCCGCGCGACTCATTGTTGCTTTCGCTCCCGAATGTCTTCGCCACACCCCATATTGCAGGCGCGTCAGGCAACGAGTTAGTCCGATTGGCGCAATTAGCGGTAGAGGAAGTTGAGCGTTTCACCAGAGGTGAGCCACCGCTTTTCCGTGTGTGCCGCGAAGACATGAGTCGGATCGCATGACATCGCTCGAGCACGTGGGCGGCGTCGCGAAAGAGTTGCACGATCGCGTGAAACCGCGCAGGAGAATCACGGGGATGTCTGCGGTTTTGTTGCCGACCACTGCTGGAGGAACGATTGACTGGGTTGGCTTCGAAGCGCATTTGGAGCGCACAGTCGATGCGGGTCTCGTGCCAGCGGTCAACATGGATACCGGGTTCGGCCCGACTCTTTCAAGCGCTGACCGGGCGCGCGTCCTCGCTGCGGCCGCGAACCGCGCGGCTGGAGGATTTGTCGCCGGTGCGCATGTACCTGATGTTCTCGACGCGCGTTTCGATGCTGATCAATATGCACGAGAGATTGAGATGATCGTGGCATCTGGTGGACTTCCAATTGTGTTTCCGTCGTATGGGATCGCAGGATTGACCGATGATGAAATTGTTGCCGCACACGCGACTCTTGCGCGCGGCGTCGATCGGTTCCTTGGGTTCGAACTCGGAGCGATGTTCCATCCAGCGGGGAGGATTTTCAGCATCGAAGTGTTCACGGCGCTCTTGGAAATCCCGCAGTTGATAGGACTCAAACATTCGTCGTTAGACCGCGGTCTGGAGTGGGAACGCCTTCTGATTCGTGATTCCTGCCGCCCAGAGTTCTTGATGCTCAGCGGCAACGATCTTGCAATTGACATGGTGATTTATGGGTCCGACTATTTGCTAGGACTATCAACGTTCGCTCCCGATGCGTTCGCCGCGCGAGACGCTTCGTGGTTTGCCGGCGATGAAGAGCGGTTCTGGCGACTGAACGACGTGCTGTCGTTTCTCGGGCAATTGGCCTTTCGCCCACCTGTTCCGGGATATAGACACAATGCAGCAATGTTCCTCGCGATGCGCGGGCAAATTGAATGTGACGCGACGTTTGTGGGGTCACCCGCACGCCCGGACTCTGACCGCGAGTTGCTAAGAGAAATTGTCGGTCGCTTAAGCGACCTTCTCTGATTTCTTGTGTACCCGCATACAAACTCAGCGCGCGTCTCACGGTTCATCCAGCACTACTCGGTCGAAAAGATCGGCCGTCTTGTTGGCTATCGGCACCCACTCGTAGGCGGCTTTTAGCGACCGGCATGCAGTTCCCGCAGCCTCGATTTTGGCGCGAGTCAAGCCGGTGAGGCACGCCTCAATAGTCGCGGATGTGTGTCCGCATGGGATACCCGCATCGCCCATTACCTCGGTCAGGTAGCCCCAATCAGAAATAAGCGCGGGTAATCCCAAGCCAATGGCGTCGTGCGGTGTACCGGTGCCGAGCATTTCGCCATCGGGGTCGAAGGGAAAGATGAGAGCATCACAAGACCTGAGGCGCAGGGCGTACGTTGCCGCGTCTACTTCTCTGTAACGCGATGCGAAGATGCGCGAATCATCGGGTACGCGTTCGGTATAGCCGAGAGACCAGCAGGCCAATTGAATGTCGTCGCGGTTTGTTTCCGCGAAGCCATCGAGTACCGCTTGCGTGTGCTTATCGACTCGGGGTGCGCCGACCATCCCAAGGCGAAACTCCGCTGCCGGGAGTCCGAGGCGGGACTCTGCTTCTCCCTTCGATATCTCGGATGCAGACGACCAAAGGTCACCGAAGTGGCCATGCGGGATCACCTCATGGCGGCATTCGGGTTTGAACTCATACCGATGTTTCATGCGCTCTTTACCCCAAACGCTGTGATGGATCACGGCGTCGACGGTGGCGGCCCACATCGCGTATATCGGGTCGTAGATGTCTGGCCTCCGGTCGTGTGGCGTGAGGTTGTGCGCTGTCCAGACGATAGGGATGCCGAAGTCTTCTAACTCGTCGCGTAGGCGTTCGTGTTCGGCGAGATCGTCGAAACCGAACCACTCAGGCCAATGCAGGTGGAGGAGATCCACATTGTCCAATGAGCCAGAATGATCGCGAACGAAGCCTATTGGCGCCGCTGTGGCGAGCACTCGTTCCTTGATTGCTTCGTAGAGCGATCGGTCATAGCTGCTTTCGTGCGCAGTTGATCCGACACGCAGCAGTGGAGTGACGCGAATGTTTGCGCGTACGTGGATCGCCGGATCAACATCGAGTTGATGTACGCGCGCAAGTCCCGAAAAAGGGCTCGACCATTCGCCTATTCCACCGACGTTGATCTGGTCTGCCGAGTGAACGGTATTGGCCGTCATCTCAACCTGGAGCGGGCGCGCTGAAGTTTCGGGTATCGCCCAGCTGATGGCGTCTGGTATCCGTTCGAAACTCACTTCATCATCGAGGACAAGCGTTCGACGTTCGACGCGCAGTTCCATGGTTCTCGTCGCTTGTATCGCTGATCCCAAGTTTTCGTCTAGCCCGGTTCCTGACCTAGGGAGACCGTGCCACTCCGCTCGGATCATGTTCGGGGTGTGCTCGATGTTCGCAGGGATGCCTCCCGCCGTGAATCTCGCTGAACGATTGATAATCAACGGCGACCAACACGGTAGATCTGCATCTACCGGTATTTCGAAGGTTCCTGGAGAGTGAGGTGAGGGCAGGTAGTGGCTACGCGTTGTGCCGACGAACGGAACACTGAAGCGTGCACCTGGAGACCGGTGAATCCACACGCCTGGATTTCGATCGGATTCAAACGGCACGAACGAGTCGATGAACTCATATGTTTCTGACGCCTTAGCGGATGTGACCTGGTCTGCGTCTTTGAGCAATACGGCAGCCCACGCGAGTTTGCCAAGCACATCTAGTGTCAACTGCAGCCGTCGCTCCGGTCCTCGGTAGCGATCCTGATTCTTATAACGATGGCTGTTCGCTACCCCGTTTGCGTCGAAAGAACGCTCGATATGCCGTAGTGCGTCTAACCCCTTACGCACCCAAGACGAACTGCGTTCAGGTACGAGGTCACTTGCGATTGCAAGGGCCGCGAGTTCGATCGTGAGCGCCGACGATAGAACCCCTGTGGATCGACCCCACGGGATCGCCGAACCATCGGGTCCTGCGACCGCATCGACTAACTCAAGAGCGGATTGCATACCGTTGCGCCAAAGTTCACCGAGCAGTGGAGAAAGAGTTTCGCAAAAGAGCCACACGTCGGCCGTATAGATGTCGTAACGACCCACGAAGTCGTTCGAGTCGTCGAGCATGTATAGAGGGTTGGCGTTGAGTACCCCGCGCAAGCGGCCGACGAGGGATTCGACCACCCCGGCATCATCGAGCAAGCCAAGTTTGTGTCGCGCGAATTCGCAGCGCGCTAATACGCCTGCATAGTTACGGGGAAGTACGCCAGCGTCGAGAAGTTCGATCCATTCGCTGCTGTCGCACGCCAGGGCCACCTCATTGCGTTGTTGAGTTGTTAGACCTTCGAGCAACGGGTTGTCTTCGAATATTCCGTTTCGGAGGAGGGTTTCCGCGATTCTGTAAGAGAAAAAAGTGTGGGTGGCCCGACCACTAACGTTTTCCAGGAGGTGATTGATTGTGGCGTCGGGAGGCCTGTTAGCGATCTCTTTAACCCCGGCGTCGGCCAAGTGGCCGAGAGTGAAAATCAAGTCCGCGCGCACGTCTGCGCCCACTTCGTGTCCCGCGTAAACCCGAGGTATGCGCCAGTCCTGCATTGTTGTGGCATGAAGGCTCTCTAGGGTTCGCGTGGTTGCGGTTATGAGAGCACTCGCCAAATCGGTAGAGCTAGTCACCTCGGCACCAGGCGTCGTATGCATCCTGCACGCGCTGATGCGACCACTGGCCGTCGTGAATAACAACGCGATGCCTCAGCACCAAGGGGGTTCTAGCCGCTCGCTCGATCGGGGCATCCCAGAGGAATGCTGCGTTGCAAAAGTTTGCCCAACCTTCGCCGTAGGTATCGGCGCGGGTGCTCGCGTACCACGGAGTTGGGTGGTTTGGATTCCTGGGGTGGTCGAACATTGCGATTCCAACGACGTCATCGCGCGCGACAGAACCCGGACGTGGGCCTCGAAGCGCACACCATTGACCGCGGTCGCCCAGGACGCGGTCGCGGTCGCGGCCGTCTGGCAACGCCAATGTCGTGTCTACCCAGTTAGCCGCACCGCGAAGTGTAAGTCCCGAATAGCCACCCCATACCGTAAATGGAGTTCTGTCGAATACGGTGTCGACGGTTGGCACAACCGAGACCGTCCAGTCGAGCGCGTATGCGTACGCGTCGATCGGGACCTCAGTGATGGCGCGCGTTTCGCGCGCTGCGACGGTTTCGCCGTCCGGACGCAGCCAATCGATTTCTGCCGTAACGGTTGCCGCGTTCTCAATAACCGATGCGGTCCGCAACGTGCCGAAGTCACCGTATTCCTCCCAGAAGTTGTCTCCGTTGAGAAACTTGATCGTTGACCAGAGTCCGTGATGCCATGGGTGATCGTCGGGCGCATTGTTCGAGAGCACCGTGCCAGATGGCGTGCACACCGGATGCACGAATGGGCGCGGTGCGTCCCAAACCGGTGTCCAAGGGTGCTTCATATTGGGCACACTACGTCGTACAGCCGATTTAGCGCGCGTGTTCACTGCCACACGACTAGGGCGACTAATCCCAGCGCGATGACGACCGATGAGATGAGCCTCTGGCGCCCTAGACGCTCGTGGAGAAAAAGCCAACCGATGGCTGCGCCGATGACGATCGAAGACTCGCGAAGTGTCGCGACGTAGCCAATAGGCGCGAACCTGACGGCAACTAACACCAGCGAGTATGCCAACGCTAAGCAAATTCCTGACACGAGATGACGGCGCCAGTCAAGGCGCGCTGAGATCCGCATCTCTCGTCCTTTGTCGCGCGAAATCATTACGACTGTGAGCACAAGTCCGGTGAAAAGAACGAGTGTGATGCCGTACGAGAAACCACTGGTGCTGTGTCGAGAACCTGCGGTGTCAATAACCGTGTAGACGCCAATCATGGATGCTGTAAGGAGAGCGAACGCAATCTCAACGCGGGGTGCTCCTGGTTGCATTAGCGACGCGATTCCTAGGGTGACAATGCCGAGCGCTATCCATCCGCCCGCGGGCAGCGAGTCACCGAGGAGAGCAAGACCGAGAACGGCTGCCGTGAGCGCGCCGCCACCACGTGCGAGTGGGTAAACAAGAGAAAATAGGCCGTGTTGATATGCCTTCACCAAAGCGAATACATACACGATGTGAACGATTGCTGAGATTCCGAGGTACGGGAGAGCGTCGACCCCTGGAGGGCCGATAAACAAAAGCACTGGGGCAAGAGCGATGCCTCCAAATACGAACTGACCCCACGCGGCTACTTCGCGGTTCCCTGCGGTCTTGATCAGTAAGTTCCATGTTGTATGAAGTAGAGCCGCGATCAACGCGAGCACGGTGGCTAGCGCCACTGGTTTTCCTTCTCAGTTCGACAACGGTGGGAGGAAGAAGAAACTACCGGTTTCCTCCTGCTTGTGGATAGACCGGTGTTGGCCTGGCAACCTGTCTCCATGACCGAGGCATTCAGGAAACGTTCGTTGCCCGCGTGCGAACGCGCAGAAGACCTGCTCAGCCAGATGACCCTCGACGAAAAACTTGCCCAGTTGGGAGGCGCGTGGGCGTCGCGGTTGTTTACCGAAGGACGTCTAGACCGGGATCGGGCGTTCGCCGAACTCGGGAAAGGCATTGGACATGTAACGCGCATCTCGGCTGAAACTGGGTTGCGTCCTCACCGAACGGCGGCCGTAGCGAACGAGATTCAGAAATTTCTAGTCGAGGAGACGCGACTGGGGATTCCGGCGATTGTTCACGAAGAATCGACGGCCGGTTTCTGTGCGAGGGGGGCGACGCAGTTCCCTCAGGCGATTGGTCTCGCTGCGACATTCGACCCGGATCTTGTCGAAGAAGTAGCGGCGGTCATTGCTTCACAATTAGCCGCAGTAGGAGCGCGTCAGACGCTCGCGCCAGTGTTGGATGTTGCACGCGACCCAAGGTGGGGTCGAATTGAGGAGACCTATGGGGAAGACCCCTACCTATGTTCGCGCATGGGAGTTTCGTATGTGCGCGGGATTCAAGGACTGGGTCTGTCGACGGGTGTCGCGGCGACGGCTAAGCACTTTGTCGCGCATGGGATATCGGAGGGCGGGCGCAATCATGCTCCGGTGTACGCCGGAGCGCGCGAACTGCGAGAAGTGCATGCTGCGCCTTTTCGGGCTGTGATCCACGAGGCTGATGTCGCATCCGTGATGAATGCGTACCATTCGATCGATGGCCTTCCATGCGGAGGGTCACGCGAGATCCTGGACGATTTATTACGGAAGGAACTGGGATTCGACGGCGTTGTTGTTGCTGATTACTGGACGCTGCACTTCCTGATCACTCATCATTCGGTAGCAATCGATGAGGCCGATGCGGGCCGCGTAGGAATTGAGGCCGGGATCGATGTTGAGTTGCCGGCGTTTAGTTGTTACAAGCGGTTGACTGCGATGGTCGGGGAGACCGTGCCACTTGAATTGGTGGACCGATCAGTTCTGCGTGGGCTCAAGTTGAAGTTTGAGTTGGGACTCTTCGAAAATCCTTTTGTGGACGCACAACGCGCCCCGGAATGTTTCGACACGGTCGAACAACGCGCACTTGCACGTAGTTGCGCGCAGAAGTCGGTTGTCTTATTAGAAAACGATGGAGTGCTTCCGCTTACGCGTGCGACGAGGGTCGCGCTCATCGGTCCGGCAGCGGACGACGGTCGCCTGATGCTCGGCGATTATCACTATCCTGCACACACCGAGATCTTTGAACCCGGGGCGAATGGACTCCCGACGGCGGGCGGGTTATCTAGCGACGATGAAGATCTGGTGCACGTCGAAATTGTTACATTGCTTCAAGGGCTTAGAAATGCGGATATCAATATTGTGTACTCGCGGGGTTGCAGTATTGATGCCGACGACGCGAGTGGGATAGCCGATGCCGTGCACGCTGCAAACAACGCCGAGGTAGCGATTGTCTGCGTAGGTGGACGATCTGGTTTGGGCCTAGGCGACACCACGGGCGAGATGCGGGACTCGTGCACGCTCGCTTTACCGGGGCCGCAGGGTGATCTTGTAGACGCCGTTCTCGGTACCGGCACGCCAACGGTGCTCGTTCTAATTAGTGGACGCCCACTGGTGCTTGGTGAATTTGCTGATCGCGCAAGTGCGGTGGTGCAGGCATGGGTACCGGGTGAGGAAGCCGGCAACGCGCTCGCGGATGTATTGTTCGGTCTTGTAAGTCCATCGGGACGTCTTCCAGTTTCAATGCCGCGCTCGGTTGGACAACTTCCCAGTCATTCTGGTCACCGATCTGGCGGCGATCGAAGCCAAGTGCATGGCGAATATGTTGAGGGTCCGGTGGCTCCTCGTTGGCCATTCGGACATGGATTGACATACGCAATCTTCGATTATTCAGACCTAGTGGTTGTGCCGGAGTCCCCAGGGGTAGGAGAGAAGATCACCGTTTCCTTCACATTGACGAACGTTGGGTCGGTCGAGGCCGTCGAGGTAGTTCAGTGCTACTTGCGCGACGCGATGGCATCAGTGGTTCGGCCGATTCGGCAGCTTGCAGGTTTTTGCCGCGTGCCGTTGCATCCCGGCGAGTCCGCGCGGGTGACGTTCGATTTCGATGGAGGGGTACTCGCCTTCTACGACACTGAAATGCTGCACATAGCGGAACCTGGAACCACGGTTGTGATGGTCGGTGCCTCTTCGGTCGATGTGCGTTTAGAAAAGGCGATAGAAGTGGTCGGATCTGTCGTTGCGGTAGACGCGAACTCCGTTCGGCCTGCCACGTGCTCTGTAGTATTCGACAACCCGTAAGCAAGGCATCGTTCGTGACCGCTACACAATCCGTACACGTTCCCCGTGCTCGTGCGTTAAGGCGGCTGATAGCGGCCGCGCTGGTTTGCGTCGTTGCGCTTTTCGTACTTCAGGCGCTGTTCCTACACACCCAGGATGGGCAACGCCTAGACGATGCAGCGCTTCGTGGACGGGTAGTGCAAAGGCCGCGGGCGCGCGACGCGAGTGAACGACTCTTGCGGACGATCTCGGTCGGCTCATTAGCACTGCTAGGCGGAGGAATAATGCTGATCGCGGCGGCGCGCGGGCGCGGCATGCTTGCCATTGGAGTCGGCGGCGTGATCGTCGGAGCCAATGTGACGACGCAGTTGCTCAAGCACGTTTTGGAACGCCCGGACCTTGTGAACGAGGTCAACGTCTTCACCTTCAACTCATTGCCAAGTGGCCATACAACTGTCGCTACATCGCTCGCTGCCGCGCTCATTTTGGCCGTACCAGCCCGCGCTCGACCGTTTGCGGCGTGCATCGGAGCGTTGTATGCCACAGGCATTGCTTCGATGACTCTCGCGGCTGGCTGGCACCGGCCAAGCGACGCGATAGCAGCTTTTGCCGTTGTCGGTGCTTGGGCATTCGCTACTGCTGCAGCATTGGTGGCTTTGCGTGGAACCGGTCTTGTCCATAATCGCGCGAGCATTCCAGTTCTTGCGACCGGTTCGGCGCTCGTGCTTTTGGTTGCTTTTGCCGCGCTAATAGCTACTACATCGCTGACTATGACTGCCGGGATCGAGACCGTCAAGATCGGTATCGCATTTCTGCTCGCGGCCGGAACAATTGTTGGCGTGGGGGTCGCGTTGTTGGCATCGCTTGTGCTGTTGCTGCGCGGGATCAGTCTTGATTCGCCAAGACATGAATTGGCTCGTACCTAACGGGCAGGAGTCTCGCCAGCCACTGTTGTTCGATGCATGAAGCGTCGGTGTCCGGACGAGTCCCCGAGTGCCATGTGTTGTAGACAGCGGTTATCCCAGAACGCGACGTCTCCGACTTCCCACTTCCACCGACAGGTGAACGACTCCTGTGTTGCGTGTCTGTAGAGATAGTCGAGAAGAAGTTTTTCTTCTGGTGACCACCACTGATCGAGGCCGATGGTGTATTGCGAGTTCACGTACAACGCTTCGCGCCGCGTCTCTCCGTGCACGCGCACGACCGGATGAACCTGCGTTCGGTTGGCTTCTTCGCTCGTCTGTACCGACATCCCCTTGAACATGTCGTGCACATCCTGCATTTTCGGCGCGTATGCATCTCTTGCGCTATGGACCGCTGAAAGGCCGCGGAGCGCATTCTGTAACCCGGGTGAACAATTTTCGAAGGCGAGGTACTGGTTCGCCCAAAGGGTGTCGCCGCCGAATGGTGGCACTTCAAGGGCGTGCAGAATTGATCCCATGGGCGGTTGGGGCAACATCGAGAAATCCGAGTGCCAGATACCACCGAACGCGAACCTCTGAGTCTCGCTGGCCTCACGCACGACCGCGATTACCTCGGGATGCGTTGGGATCGCATTCACGAACGGAACCGGGCTTGCGGGACCGAAGCGACGACTGAAAGCCACTTGTTCGTCCGCGCTCAATGATTGCGCACGAAAGAAAATGACTAGATGGTCAAGCAACGCTCGGCGGATCTCGGCGATTGTCTCTTCAGGCAATTCGGTGGCGAGATTTACACCTGAAATAACGGCGCCACACGGACCCGAATGGCGCACGACATCGATCGTACGAAATACATGGCCTTCAGGCGCCGCGGGGATGGGAACGAGTTCGGTTGCGGTGAGGCTCACACCGTGAGCATATGGCGACGCCGGACAACTTGCCTAGGGTGGTTCGCGTATCGGTCAGTCGTCTGATTCGTCGTCGATGTTGGCGGCGTCTTCATCCGAGGTGCCGTCGGGTTTTTCGTCGTCCGCATCGTCGCACTCGTCATCTTCGTGGGCGGCTTCGCGAACGACCTTCCCATGTTCCGGTCCGGGTTCAGTAGATCGTGCGACCGCTGATACGGCTTGGCCATGGTTCGTGCAGGCGTCGTCCTCTGATTCAGCAAGCGTCGTCGTGGTTGTTTCGTCATCCTCTGATTCAGCAAGCGTCGTCGTGGTTGTTACGTCGATGGGAACCGTTGAAGGCGGAGTCGAGTCATCAATTACGACCGCAGTCGTAGGAGTTGTTTCGTCGGATGTGCTTGGCACGGCGCTGTCGCCGTCTGTGGCGCTAGCGGCGACCCCTCCGAGAGAAAGCACGGCGAGTACAGCGATCGTTGTCTTTGTCTTTAGCAACTTCGATACCCATGGCGACATTTGGTTTTCCCCCATTTACAAGGATGCAATCTAGTGATCGGTACTTTTGCCCGCAGATGAGCATGATCCTAACGGCATACTTTCCGTGCGTGATTTGAGCACAATCGGGACGGAAAGTCCTCGGAGGTCGCCAAAGATCCCGTTTTGCTTGCCGTCCAAGTAGCATCACGGCCGGTGGGCGACCTTCTTAAGAATGTTGTGCCGTTGGCCCTGGGCGCAGCGTTTAGCCCAACTCTCCTCACTGTTTTGGTAATCATTCTCGGCGCGCCCCTGTATCCGCGCGCTCGCGGGACAGCGTTTGCAGCCGGTGCGGCGGGTGTCCTGGCCGGGATAACTGCCGTGAGTCTTCTTGTGATGAGTCGTCCGGTTACAGGAACCACGCACCACCAGACGTTCTACGGATGGGTCAACATCGTTATTGCGGTCTTGCTGGTACTCCTAGCGATTAAAGAGATCGTGCGTCCTCGAGTACCGAAACCACAGACTGTCGAGAGTTCTGACACCGGACCGCACGTACGACGGTTCATTGGTATCGGAGCCCTAATGATGACGGTCAACTTCTCGACAATCGTGATCTACCTACCGGCCATGAGAGAGATTTCGACTTCCACGGTCTCGACCATGGAACAGGCAATGGCTGTCGTTATTGCATTTCTGATTGCGACTGTGACGCTCTGGTTTCCCGTCGGCCTGTATGCGATCAAGCCGAGTGTTGGAAGGCGACTTCTTGAGCCGGTAGATCGGTTCCTCACTTTGCATGCACGGGTGATAACGGTTGGGGTGTGCCTCATATTCGCGGTGTATCTAGGCCTAACGGGAGCCCGCGACCTATAAGCACGCCCAGTCGCAAACCCCACCC
>CAMBEL010000019.1 GCA_945865605.1 Bifidobacterium breve | reverse complement strand
ATGATCGATTGACGCTTCGTCAGATCACAGACGAGGTGATGTTCGAAATCTTCGAGTTATCTGGCTATGAGTACCGCAACACGTATGCGACGAAGCCTGGGCAGGAAGCCGGAGCGCATGACATGCCAGCCCCGGTTGTGAAAATCGCGACGTTGGAGCCCGTGGCGTGCTGAATTCGGGAGCGCAGTAAGAGCCGCTATTAGTTAAAGAGATTCGGTGGCCCAGTTGCGGCTTCGTTCTATCGCTCTGTGCCATGCGCGCATGCGGCCGCCGACTTCTGAAGCATCCATTTTGGGAATGAAGAAGGAGGAATCTTCGTGCCAACTTGAAGCGGCCTCGGCAGGATCCGACCAAACGCCTTCTGCGATCCCCGCGAGGTATGCAGCTCCGATGACCGTGGTTTCGGGTACAGCTGGCCTACGCACGGTCACTCCGAGTACGTCGGCTTGTAACTGGCACAACAGGTTCATGACGCTCGCGCCGCCGTCGACCCGAAGTTCGGAGAGCTCGATCCCTGCTGCTGCACGA
The DNA here is from genome assembly GCA_945865605.1 of Bifidobacterium breve. Classification (GTDB taxonomy): domain Bacteria; phylum Actinomycetota; class Acidimicrobiia; order IMCC26256; family JAENVU01; genus SHUZ01. The sequence continues at coordinate 28,381 of CAMBEL010000019.1, read as the reverse complement.
ACCGCCGCCACGACATCGTAAGTCTGGTATGCCATCGCTTCTACCGCAGCGCGAGCCAGTTGAGCTCGTCCACTTCCACGCGTAATTCCAAGGATCGTTCCACGCGCATAAGGGTCCCACTCGGGCGAGCCGAGGCCGGTGAATGCAGGAACGAACACCACGCCGCCGGAATCGGGAACACTCGCTGCGAGCGGCCCCACCTCTGCGGCATCGCTGATGATCCCCAATTCATCGCGCAACCACTGGATGGCGGCACCGGTCACAAAGATCGCGCCTTCCATCGCGTATGTAACTTCGTCGCCTATTTGCCAAGCGATGGACGTCAGCAATCCATCGACAGGAGCGGGGAGGTGGGATCCAAGGTTCACGAGCACGAAAGATCCCGTTCCGTATGTGTTCTTGGCCATACCGGGCGTGAAGCAGGCTTGACCAAACAGGGCTGCCTGTTGATCTCCCGCCATGCCACTTACTGGAACAGCGAGCCCGGCGGCTGCGTCGGGATCTGTCATCGCAAAACGCCCGCTGCTCGGGTTTACCTCTGGGAGCGCTTCAATCGGTACGCGTAATGCGTCACACAATTCTTCTGACCATCGATGCGACTTGATGTCGTAACAGAGAGTCCGGCTTGCGTTCGATGGTTCGGTTGCGTGCACGCGTCCGCCGGTTAACTTCCAGAGCAACCATGAGTCGACAGTGCCGAACGCAAGGTCCGGTGAGGATTCGACGCCACCCTCCTCGAGCAACCACGCCATCTTGGTGCCCGAGAAATACGGGTCCATGACCAGTCCGGTTCTCTCGCGGACTAATGGCTCCAACCCTTGGTTGCGCAATGACTCGCATCGAGCGGCGGTACGGCGGTCCTGCCAAACGATTGCTCGATGTAGCGGTTTGCCGGTCGCTCTACTCCAAGCAACTGTCGTCTCGCGTTGGTTGGCTACACCGATTGCCGCGACTGCTTCACCAGCGTCCTCGGTAGCGCGTGCAACTTCGGAGAGCGTCGCAACAGTGGCGTTCCAAATCTCGTCGGCATCGTGCTCTACCCAGCTCGGCCGCGGAAAGTACTGGGGGAATTCGCGGTACGCGCTGCGACGAGGCCTGCCGTCGTCGCCAATAGCAAACGTCCGGACACCGGTTGTTCCGGCATCGATCCCGAGGACTACTGCCATTCCTGAGACTACCCGGAGTTGCGTCCCATCGGTAATGATGTGCGAATGCGTATCGGAGTATTGACCGGAGGTGGCGACTGCCCGGGGCTGAATGCGGTGCTTCGGGCGATCGTTAGACGAGCGGACTCCGATCTCGGACACGAGGTCGTCGGGTTTCGTCATGGTTGGCGCGGAGTGATCGAGGCAGAGGTGGTGCCATTGGACCGAGCGGCGGTACGCGGCCTTTTGCCCCGCGGCGGAACCATCCTCGGGTCATCCCGCACTAACCCGTTCAATATCGATGGTGGAGTAGACGGCGTTGTAGCAACGCTTGCGAGCGAATCGATCGATGCAATTATCGCTATAGGTGGTGAAGACACCCTCGGTGTCGCGCACCGTCTAGGCGATGTAGGAGTACGTGCGATTGGGGTTCCTAAGACGATTGACAATGATCTGTCTGCCACCGAGGTGACGTTCGGTTTCGATACAGCGGTACAGACTGCGGTCGACGCGATCGATCGTCTCCACACCACTGCAGAGAGTCACGACAGGGTCATGGTTGTCGAAGTTATGGGCCGCCATGCTGGATGGATCGCGTTGCACGCTGGTATCGCAGGTGGTGCGAATGCGATCTTGATTCCAGAACGACCGTTCGACGTTGAAGAACTATGTGCATCGTTAGAAGCACGCCATAGCCGTGGCGAGAACGCGTCGATCGTTGTGGTGGCCGAAGGAGCAACCCCGCAAGAGGGAACGATGACCCTGACTTCGGGTGAAGTAGATGCGTTTGGTCATGTTCGATTGGGGGGCGTCGGGCAACGCCTTTCTGAGGCGATCAGGGAGCGGACGGGGTACGACACGCGCGTCACGATCCTCGGGCACTTGTTACGTGGCGGTACGCCATCGGCATTTGATCGCGTTCTCGCATCTCGCTTTGGCGTTGAGGCTGCGAATGCCGCGCATGCTGGCGACTTCGGCAAGATGGTTGCGCTACAGAGCGACAACATCGTTCGTGTGCCACTTGGTGATGGCGTAGGAGAACTGAAACTTGTTGACGCTGCGAGATATGAACTCGCACAAGTTCTCATGGGCTGAGTGGAATCGAGATGAGCGAAGCACTCGACGAATTGATTGAACTGCTCGACCTCGAGCAATTAGAGGTGAATCTGTTCCGCGGGTTCAGCCCAGATGAACGGATGCAGCGTGTGTTCGGCGGTCAAGTAGCAGGTCAAGCGCTAGTGGCAGCTGGGAGAACCGTTGACGACCCGACGCGGCACCTCCACTCGTTGCACGCTTACTTCCTGCGTCCTGGTGATCCGAGTGTGCCGATCATTTACGAGGTAGACCGCATTCGAGATGGAAAGTCGTTCACCACTCGGCGAGTAGTCGGTATCCAACACGGAAGAGCAATCTTCAACGTTCAAGCTTCGTTTCAGATAGAGGAACTAGGTCCGGAGCATCAGGATCCAATGCCCGACGTTCCAGATGCGGATGAACTCCCGACGTTCAATGAACGCGCCCAACCTTTTCTCGACCAATTCGACGACGATGTAATCGTGTGGATTACCCGGGAACGGCCAATCGATACCAGGCCGACCGAGACGCCAGCGTGGCTAGACCCGAGCCCACGCCCCGCGGATCAGGATGTGTGGATACGCGCGAACGGGACATTGCCCGACGATCCGTTGCTGCACGTTTGCATTGTTGCTTATGCCTCAGACCTCACGATTCTTGATACGGCGATGCTGCCCCACGGCTTCAACACCACAGAACACCAGTTGATGGTGGCGAGTTTGGACCACGCAATGTGGTTTCACCGGCCATTCCGTGCCGATGAGTGGCTCTTGTATCACCAACACAGTCAGTCGGCCTCGGGAGCGCGCGGTATTGCGTTAGGCGAGATCTACCGGCGTGATGGCGTACTAGCGGTGACGGTGATCCAAGAGGGATTGATGCGTCCAATGCGTTCCACATAGCGGCTGTACCGTTAGGCGATGCAAGTGTCCGAACCTGCTCCTGCGCGAGCCTTGGCCGTTTACGCACATCCCGATGATCCCGAGATCTCTGCGGGTGGAACATTGGCTCGATGGGCGAGCGAAGGCACTGAAGTGTGGGTGCTTGTCACCACTCGGGGCGACAAGGGTACGAGCGATGCAGGCGCAGATCTGAACGCCCTCGCCGCGCTTCGCCGTTCGGAGACAGAGGCCGCATCCGCAGTACTGGGCCTCGCAGGCACGCGGCACCTAGACCACGACGACGGAGAGTTGCACGACGACGGAGAGTTGCGCTCCGAGATTTGTGCAGTCGTACGAGAACTTCAGCCCGACGTGGTGCTGTGCCCGGATCCGACAGCGGTGTTCTTCGGAGACCGGTATTTCAACCATCGAGATCATCGCGTAACCGGCTGGGCGACGCTCGATGCAGTCGCTCCAGCAGCAGGGAATCCGCACTATTTCGCAGACCAACTAACAGCCGGTCTATCGGTGCACCATGTGGGTTCGATTTATCTTTCGGGAACCTTAGAACCGAACTGTTGGGTCGATATCTCGCCATACCTCGAGCGAAAGATTGACGCGTTGTTTTGCCACGCGTCTCAGCTAACTGACACGGGGGACTGGTTTCGTGAGTTCCTTCGTGAAAGAGCCGAAGAAGGTGGCCGTCAAGCAGGGGTTCGGTATGCAGAAGGGTTTCGTAGGCTGACCTTTGCGCGGTGAGTCAGTGGCGAGGCCGACGCCATTCAGCCATCGCTCGAAGCGCGAGCACAGCGACGATTCCTACCCCGACGGACGCGCCGACAGCGCCGACTAGCGCACCAATCGCGTTCGCGGTGCCACAACTGCTTAAGCAGGTTGCCGAGGAGTACCCGTACCCGATGCCTGCTCCTATTAGTCCGGCCGCGACGACGCTGCAATAAGCGATGATGAAGGCGCCGCGTCCGGGTCCGGGTCCGGTGTCAAATGGGTCTTCCACGAACTCGTGAGCGTAGCGCCGGTCACCTCTGCGCCGCGTGTCGTATCGCGTGCAAGAATCGCCGGGTGGTTGGCGCGATTCACGAGTTCACAGCGGCTGGTGCCGTCGTTGAGGAGGACGGTCGCCTCCTGCTCGTCTGCAACCGTCGGCGCGGCGGCACTCACGACTGGAGCACGCCCGGCGGAGTAATCGATGCCAGTGACGTGGACCTGCTTGCAGGACTTGCTCGCGAAGTGAAAGAAGAGACATCTCTTTTAGTCACCGAGTGGGAGGGTCCGCTTTATGAAGTGACAGCGCGTTCAGTGGATCTTGGATGGGTATTGCGTTGCGAGGTTCATCTAGCCGTCGCATTCGAAGGGCAACTCGTAGTGGATGATCCCGATGGCATCGTCGTCGAGGCCGGATTTTTCCCTGTGCACGAAGTCGGCCGTCGCATGGAGGAATGTTTTCCTTGGGTACGCGAGCCGCTCGAGCAATGGCTTGCGGAACGCTGGTCGTCGACTGATCCGAGACGCTTTCACTATGACGTGCGTGGTTCATCACTCGATAGCCTCGAGGTCGTTAACGCGACAATCGAATGAACGATCGCAACGCACCGGCCATTCTCCACCTAGACCTTGATGCATTTTTTGCGTCGGTTGAACAACTTCGCGACCCGAGTTTGTTGGGTCGTCCTGTAATTGTTGGTGGGCTAGGTAATCGCGGTGTTGTCGCCGCAGCTAGTTACGAAGCGCGTGCCTTCGGAGTGCACAGCGCGATGCCTATGGTGCGAGCTCGACGCGCGTGTCCGAACGGAGTATTTGTTGCTCCGACGTTTGCCGCGTACAGCGATGCGAGTCGGGCGGTAATGGCGATATTGCGTTCCGTAACGCCGCTTGTAGAACCGCTCTCGTTAGACGAAGCATTTTTAGATGTCTCCGGCGCTTCCCGTACTTTCGGGACCAGTTCCGAGATCGCCGTGCATCTACGATCTCAGGTGAAAGCAGAGACCGGACTGACCGCCTCTGTTGGTGTGGCCACCACGAAGATGCTCGCGAAGATTGCGAGCGACTTGGCGAAGCCCGACGGCATTTACTTCGTCAGTCCCGATACCGAAATCGAGTTGCTGCATTCGCTTGCGGTCAACAAATTATGGGGAGTGGGCCCAGCGACGCGCGTGCGTCTCGCTGGCTTCGGCGTGGAGACCATCGGCGACCTAGCGGCCCTTCCGGAGGCGACATTGATCGGCGCCCTCGGAGAAGCATCGGGGAGACACCTTCACGTGCTGTCATGGAATCGCGATTACCGGTCGGTGGAGCCCAATCAAGAACTCCGTTCGATCGGACACGAGGAGACCTTCTCGGTAGACAGAACAGATGCCGATGGGCTTGAGTCGGACCTAGGCAAAATGGCAGATCGCATAGCGGCGAAATTGCGATCGGGGGATCGAACGGCGCGCACCGTGACACTCAAGATTCGATTCGACGATTTCGTAACGATCACACGCTCCCAAACTCTGCTTGGCCCAACGGATCTGACAATTGAGATCGCCGAAACCGCTCGAAATCTTTTTAGGGTCATAGACCTCGGTCGCGGTATCCGGCTGATGGGGATATCTGTGACGGGATTGCAAGAGGGCGCGCCGGTGCAGGGCGTGCTCGGCCTCACCGACAGTTCAGTCGGCGACAGGGAACAGCACCGCGCGATTGATACGGCCGTCGATTCGGTGAGAGAACGTTTCGGCGACGGTGCCATTGGTGCAGTGGCCGGAAGGACCCGCTCCCGTGAAAATCTGTGGGGTCCAGATGCACCGGGTTCAGATTCGCGCGAGGAGTCCGTGCGCGAGGAGTCCGGGGCGTGATGCAGATTGGGTTAGTCGGTTGCGGCCATATCGGAAGGGTCCATGCATACGCATTGGAGAAGTTGGAGAAGGCGGTTTTCATGGACGCGCGTCTGGTCGTTACGGAGCGCCCATGGCAACGCTGTTGTGCGCCGACCAGTACTTTCCGATTTAAGGAATGTACGGATCAACATGGCGTCGCGATGTAGAGAAGGCAGGTGGAGGATGATTTTCTTGGTCCCCTGCACGTAAAGACTTCACAGGGAACAGAGATAATTGAAGCTAAAGCGCCCGGGTGGTTGGACCGCTTGGATGTCCCGCAAGAATTCGGAGTGCAGTTGGCCCGGTATTGCGAACCGTAGAAAAAGTTCCTAGATGCACTGGTTCGCGACGGAAATTCGGCTCGCGGGGTCCCGACGTGGAGGTAGCCCTGGAGGCTCACAAGGTTGTTGAAGGTGCCTATTCGTCTGCTTCCGGCGTCGGCAAGCCATACCTGCCCGGGTAGGCATTTCCTCGCCCGCGTTGAGCGAAGTGGTCGGAACGCGCGAGGATTGAGGTATGCCGTTATCCGATGAAGAACTTCGCATCCTCGGAGAGATCGAAGCCAATCTCTCTGCCACCGATCCCGAGTTGGTGCAGCAGGTCTCTGAGACGACGCTCTACCGGCACGCGGCCCGTGTAATCCGATGGGCAGTGTTCGGTTTCGTCGGGGGCCTTGTGCTCCTGCTGTTTACATATCAGAGTTTTTTGCTGGCAGGCGCTGTTGGGTTCTTCGTGATGCTCGGCTGCTTACTAGTTATTGAGCGCAACGTTCGGAAACTCGGAAAAGCAGGCATCCAAAACCTCACGGGTTCAAGAGCTAGCGGTTCCGTGGCGGGACTCATCGGTGTGACATCGCGCCGTTGGCGAGAGCGCTGGCAGCGCGACGAATCCTGATCGGATCAGAAGCGCGGGTGGGTAACTCGGCTCGAACTCCCGCCGGTGGCGTGGGCCTGATCTTCTGGTTGCGCGTCTTCGTCGCGATCGCCGGGCATGTTTCGCTCTGGACTATCGCTATTGCACAGGTGGTTCGATTAGCGCGGCCGCGGTGGTGGGCACGGGCGCCATTCCTGCCGATACCTGACCCTAAATACGTCGAGTTTCGCTTGATCACCCAGTACGGCTCGGCGGGCACGCCCCAACCCGCAGATGTCATCGACTACCTCAGATGGTGTCGCGAAACTGGCCGCTAGGTCCTAGACCTGAGCAACTGAGAGAAAAGGGCTCGTAGGCCTGCCGTACTGCGCCAATAGGGAGGCTGGCGATAATTTGTGGCGCGAAGTGGTGAATTGTGGGTTGACAGGGAGTAAAGTGGTGGCGTAGGGTGAAGCGGTGGAGTGGATCGTCAACAAACGGGCCATTCCGAGATGACTTTTGTTCAGCACGCGATTTCTGGCGATGAAGCCAGAGGTTTCGAATCACGAGGGGGAAATCAATGCTCGGCTTCCTAGGCGAATACCAGCATTCGCTGGATGCCAAGGGTCGAGTGATCCTTCCCGCGGAATTTCGAGAGCCATTGGCTGACGGTGCCGTCCTGACGCGGTTGCCAGATGACGGATGTCTCGCGGTTTATAGGCAGGTCGAATTTGAGCAATTGGCCGAGTTGGTGCGTGAGCGCGCCCGTGATGGAGCGCAGCAGGCATGGCTAGCACGCAACTGGTTTTCCTCTGCTCGTCCGTTTACTCCGGACAAGCAAGGAAGGGTCGCTATACCGCAGAACCTTAGGGAATTCTCCAAATTGGAGAGAGACGTGATGGTCGTGGGGATCGACAACCGAATCGAGTTGTGGGACCCGCCGAAGTGGCGTGAACGCAGTGCCGAGTCGCTCGAGGAATCGGGTGGAGAACTCGGGAAGATGTTCTTCTAGGAAAAATTTGACAAAGGATCGGTAACCCGGTCCGTTACTAGTCCCCCGGCCGGCGCGGTCGAAGGCCCCTACTCCGCCCGCTTTTGGCTTCGTCGATCCGGGGAGAAATCCCGGACGACATGCACCGTTTCGGGGGACTAGCAGCGGACTGGGGACGGCCGGGCCTTGAAGGGGGAACCAAATGACAGAGGAGTTCATCCATAACCCGGTCTTAGGCCGTGAAGTGGTTGAACTCCTGACCGAAGTACCAGCGGGAACCGTCGTAGACGCCACAGCCGGTGGCGGTGGCCACGCCGGTTTACTGCTTGCCGCTCGGCCAGACATCCAAATTCTCGGCATAGATCGAGATGAGGTTGCAGTTCAAGCGGCGAGGGAGGCACTTGCTCCCTTCGGCCAACGGGCACAGATCGTGCACGGAGGCTTCGAGCGAATCACAGAAATTGTAAAGACCGAGATTGCCGAGAGGGAGATAGTCGGAGTGCTTTTTGACCTAGGAGTTAGTAGCCCGCAGTTGGATCGAGCAGATAGGGGGTTCTCCTATTGGGCTGACGCCCCGCTTGACATGAGGATGGACTCGCAGCAGGAACTGACCGCAGCGACCGTCGTCAATACATATGACGAAGCCGAACTCGCAGAGGTGATATCTAGCAACGGCGAGGAGAGGTTTGCTTCTCGCATCGCCGGTGAGATTGTCAAAAGGCGCCCGCTCCAGACGACCGGTGACTTGGTCGAGGCGATCAAAGCGGCGATACCTGCCCCCGCGCGCCGCCGTGGCGGCCACCCCGCGCGGCGCTCCTTTCAGGCCATTCGCATGGAGGTGAACCGTGAGTTACCGAACCTAGAGGCGGGACTCGGGGAGTCGGTACACCTGGTCTCGACCTCTGGCCGCATCCTGGTGCTCGCCTATCACTCGCTCGAGGATCGGATTGTCAAGAAACGCTTCGCAGAGTGGTCCGGTAGTAGCCCAACTCGCACATATGTGCGGAAGGGATTGCCTGCGCCAGATGCACCTACCGCATCAGTCCGCTTGCTTACCCGTCGGCCGATACGCGCCTCTGAAGCCGAAGTAACTAGGAACCCGCGGTCGCAAAGCGTGCGCCTTCGTTGCGTCGAGCGCATCGCATGACAGCTACAGCTCGTGCCGTCCAGCAAGTACGCGCGCCGCGCCGCGCTCCCAGCCGTGTCGACCACACCAAACCTGGTACGCCAAAAAAACACCTGCGTGTTGTTGATCCAAATGCTGCACGAAACGCACGGGCCAAGCGCGTCGGAGTTTGGGGTATCGGGTTATTGGTGCTTGCCTCGCTCCTCGCTGTCGTGACGGTTCACGCAACCATGGCGGAACGAGAGGTGCTTATCGACCGCGTCGCAGAGCAGACCGCTCTAGCCCAGGATCATTACCAGGAGTTACGTCTTGAGTACGCACGACTATCGACGCCTCAAGCCGTGATCGATCGCGCTACCGGGTTAGGCATGATAATTGCGACAAGGCCTCGATACTTGAGTGCTCCGGGCGCAGTCGATAGCTCCGTGAAGTCCGTTAACGCATCCAATGTTGATGCGTTCTCACAGGACTGGGGAAAGGTGAAGTCCGACCTTGTTGCGGCACCGTGATGTACGAGTCAGTCCCAGGCCGCCGCGGACGGCCGCGCCGAAGAAGAGCGGGCGCGGGAACGCGCCCGTACGGAAGGCTCCCTCATCCACCTCCACCTCCACCCGAGCCGGTCCCCGTGCGGCAAAGCCTCGAGTTGTCGTGAAACGTGGTAAGCCCACTTCCAGTGCGTCGCGCAAGGCAGGAAAAATTACCACTCAATTCCCTTCGGCTCGTCGGCGCGTAGCGTCACTCCTTGTCGTCATGACGGTCGCGCTTGGTGCAATCGCATTCAAAGTCGTGGATACGCAAGCGTTTGGAGGGGACCACTACGACGCGTTGGCGATGGGTCAACGGACGCGCTCCGTGTCACTTGCAGGGGAACGCGGAACAATCTTCGATCGCAATGGCAACGATCTCGCGATCTCGTTGCAACGGCAAACCGTGTTCGCTGATCCGAGTTTGGTCGAGGATCCGGTACATGCGGCGAAACTCCTAGCGCCCGTCCTCCGAATTGATCAAAGAAGTCTGCTTGTTCTCTTGACGCAACCCGACACGTCGTTCGTTTATCTCGCACGCAAGGTCGACAACTCGACAGCCAAGAAGGTAAGAGGGCTAGGGATTCCGGGCATCGGGTTCATGGAAGAATCACAACGCTTCAATCCGAGCGGACAGTTGGCTGGTCCGGTATTGGGTTTCGTGGGATCCGAGAACACGGGTCTTGGTGGTCTCGAAGCTGCTCACGAATCCTGGCTGGCGGGAAAGGCAGGTCGTGTGGTGAGCGAAGCCGACCCATCTGGGCGCCCCATCCCCGCGACCGAACGAAGCGAATTGCTCGCCAAACGGGGTGGCGATCTAGTTCTTACACTCGACCAGTCCTTGCAGTTCGAGGTCGAGAGTCAACTCGTCGCCCAGGTGAACGCAACTGGCGCGAAGGGCGGGATGGCCGTGGTCGTCGATATTCGAACAGGAGATGTTCTCGCGATGGCGACCGTCGAGGGAGCGATCGAAGGGACTCCGACACAAGCAGCGTCAGCACGAGCACGGAACCGACCTCTCACCGACATTTACGAGCCAGGTTCTACGAACAAAGTCATCACCATTGCAAGCGCACTCGAAGCAGGTATTGCGAATCCCGATACTACGTATGCCGTGAACTCTTCAATCTGGATCGATGACGCGCATTTCGAGGACCACGACCCTCACGGCACGATGCAGTGGTCTGTGCGCGACATCTTGCGGGAGTCTTCTAATGTTGGTTCAATTCTCATAGCGCGTGCTGTCGGCAAGGACCGCCTCGACTCGAGTCTTCGAGAATTTGGATTCAGTAAGAAGACAGCGATTTCGTTCCCTGGAGAAGCCGAGGGACTGCTGCTAGACCCACAGGACTACAGCGAAAGCAGCATGGGAAGTGTGCCGATCGGACTTGGACTTGCAGTGACGCCGATGCAGATGCTTGACGTGTTCGTGACGCTCGCGAACAAAGGGGTTTCGCGCCCACCGCGCCTAGTGGCGGCGAAAATTGACGCGCAAGGTCATCAGGTAGAGATTCCAGCGAAGCGTGGGAAGCGTGTCATATCGGCGGCTACTGCGGCATCGATGGTGGACATGCTTACTGGGGTGGTATCTGGAGGGACCGGCAAACGAGCCGCAGTTCCGGGTTACACGACCGCAGGCAAAACTGGAACTGCTCGTAAGGTGCCTTACATCGATAAGAAGTACATGGCTAGTTTCGCTGGTTTTGCGCCGGCAGAGGCACCGCGGCTCGCTGCGATTGTTGTGCTCGATGAACCCGTAAAGGGTTATTACGGAGGTGAAGTTGCAGCACCGGTATTCGCAAAGGTGATGCAATATGCACTACGGCTCGAGCACGTTGCACCTAGCGGCGCTATCGCGGTTGCAGATAGCGCGGAGCAAGATGGGTCAGCGTCGAACGATGCTCCACCGCCCACAACAGTTCCAACAACGATCCCACAAGCACCACCCGCCCCACCCGCCTCGGCTCAGGCCAGAGCGACACCAGCCGGTAAATTGGCGTCGCCCGATTCCTAGAAGAGCCGCTGCCGTGCAACTGCACGATCTCCTAAAAGATGTCGCCGTCCTCGGACTGTCCGGAGACATGGGCGTTGATATCGAGACGGTCGAGCACGACAGCCGTCGAGTTGCACCTGGCGCGCTCTTCTGTGCGATACGCGGCAACAATATTGATGGACATCTTTATGCGCAAGACGCCGTTGAGCGGGGGGCGGTTGCGATACTCAACGAACATGTACTTGACCTTCATGTGCCACAGGTCCAGGTCGCCGATGTTCGCCAAGCGATCGGTCCACTTTCTTGTGTGCTCTCGGGCCACCCATCGCGGAAAATGTGTGTCGTTGGTATTACGGGGACCAACGGCAAAACGACGGTGGCATTCATGCTTGATGCCATCGGGCGCGCAGCCGGAGAACTATCTGGGACTATCGGAACACTCGGCGCGCGGATCGACGATGAAACCTTGGAGCTAGCGTTCACGACTCCCGAAGCATCGGAGCTACAACGGCTTCTCGCTGACATGGTGAACCGAAACGTTCGCATGGTTGCAATGGAGGTCAGTTCCCATGCATTGGAGATGCATCGAGTCGACGGGACGCGATTCGCTGCTGCATGTTTTACGAACCTGACTCAGGATCACCTCGATTTTCATGGAACAACGGAGAACTACTTCGAGGCGAAAGCAAAATTGTTCACGTCGGAGTTCACTGACAGAGCCGTCATATCCTGCGATGATCCGATGGGTGACCATCTTGCATCGAGGTCCGAAGCGCTTGGCCTCACGGTTTCTCGCTTCGGGTTCGATTCACGTGGGGATGTACGTGCGGAAACAGTAGAGGCAACTGGTGAAGGAAGCCGCTTCAGACTCATTGGGCCGGGTGAATCGCGAGAGGTCTTTCTCCCATTGCCAGGCAGATTCAATGTATCAAATGCTCTGGCTGCTGCAGCGTCTGCACTTGCCGTCGGCAGGACATTCGATTCGGTAGTCGCCGGACTCGAACAGATCGGGAATATCCCTGGCCGTATGGAACCTGTCGTCGCCGGGCAATCATTTGGTGTGATCGTTGACTTCGCACACACGCCAGATGCGCTTGGGCGCGTGTTGATCGAAGCGCGCGCCATGGCCATTGGAAGACGTGTAATTGTCGTCTTCGGCTGTGGAGGAGATCGCGATCGCGACAAGCGCGCGGCGATGGGCCGAGCGGCAGCTGGCGCCGATTTGGTTGTACTCACCAGCGATAATCCGCGGTCGGAAGATCCTTCAGCTATCGCGTCGGCCTCAGTTGAAGGTCTTGTAATGGAGTCCGCCGAGTTCTTGGTAATTCTGGATCGGCGTGAAGCAATAAGAACTGCATTGTGTGCGGCCAAGGAGGGCGACGTGGTTGTCATCGCGGGTAAAGGCCACGAACGCGTACAAACCGCTGGAGATCATGTGGATCCTTTCGACGATCATGCGGTAGCGCTTGAAGAGCTCGAGGCTCTCGTATGAAATTGACCGCGAGTGATGCCGCAGTTCAAACGGGCGGCGAGATGGTCGGTAACGACGCCGTCGTGCATGAGTGGTCGTTCGATTCGCGTTCCCTCATTCCGGGCGAGGGATTCATCGCGTTGCGAGGAGAAAGGGATGGGAATGCGTTCGTAGGTGATGCATTTGAGCGGGGCGCGGCTTTCGTGGTAGCCGAACGTGTTCCAGGAGATTGCGATGGCACCGTCGTGGTGGTCGACGACTCGATGGTTGCATTGGCTGAGCTCGGACGCGCGGCGCGAAACGCCATCGACGCGACGGTGGTCGCGATAAGCGGTTCCGCTGGAAAAACGTCGACTAAGGATCTCGTTGCTGCAGCAGTCGGGGTGGCAGTTCCCGCGCACGCGAGCCTTGCTTCATTGAACAATGAGATCGGACTCCCCGTCACCTTGTTGAACACTCCGGAGTCAGCGGGCGCAGTCGTTTTGGAGATGGGAGCGCGTTTCGCTGGAAACATTTCTACGTTGTGTGAGATCGCCAGACCATCAATTGGCGTGATTACGAATATAGGAATGGCGCACGCGGAACACCTGGGAGGCCGTGAAGGTATCGCGACCGTTAAGGGCGAGTTATTAGATGCCCTTCCGGGTGACGGCCTCGCTGTGCTCAATGCAGACTGCGACCACAGCCTCGGCCTTCGCAGTCGCGCGCGCGCGCAAACTCTTATAGTTGGCGAATCTCAAGGTGCGGATGTCCTCGTCAGCGCGATCGAACTTGATGATGAATTGCGCCCAAAGTTTCGATTCGAGAGTCCATGGGGAAGCACTTCAATTCGATTGTCGGTTAGGGGCTTTCATCAGGCAATCAATGCTGCTCAGGCGGCAACGGTTGCCTTGTACATGGGTGCAGATATCGATGCAGTGTGCGCGGCGCTCGCCACATGCGCAACGTCGGGAAGCAGAATGAAACTTACGAACTCTCGCAACGGAGTTCAGGTACTCGACGACTCCTATAACGCGAGTCCAGCGGCGATGTTGGCGGCACTAGACGCTTTGGCGCGCCTCCCGGTGCAGGGGAGACGTATCGCGGTGTTGGGTGAGATGCGCGAATTAGGAGTGTTCGCGACCACCGAACACTCGTCGGTGGGAGATGCCGTAGTTGCTGCCGGCGTCGACATTTTGATCCTTGTCTCCGCTGGAACAGACGGAATTGCGCAAGCGGCTGCGAAAGGGAATACCAGCATTGTCAGCGTCGCAGATGCCGCAGAAGCAGCTCAGGTCGCGTGCCAGATTGTTGGTCCTGGAGATGCGGTTTTGGTAAAGGCCTCACATGCCGTTGGGCTCGAAGTTGTAGCCGAAGCGTTGCTCATATTGAACGAAGGAGTCGCGCTGTGATTGCCGTCCTAATTGCCGTGGCGGTTGCATTCACTGCAGCCGTGCTTGGGACCCCATTCCTCATTCGGTTGCTGCGCAAGAAAGGAATTGGCCAACAGATCAGGGACGACGGCCCAATCACCCATCCGCATGAGGCGAAGGCAGGAACGCCGACTATGGGTGGAATCGCGATAATTGCGGCTGCATTTCTTGGTTACCTCGTGACCCACGTTCGCACCGACGCGATCAAGTTCGCTGACACGGCGATCGCGTTGTGGGTCGTCATTATCGGCCTCGGTGCCATCGGGTTTCTCGACGACTATTTGGGAGTCCGAAGGGCGCGCAATCTCGGTCTGCGCAAGCGGGGCAAGACTGCTGGAATCCTTATCGTTGGGCTCCTGTTCGCCCTAGTGGCGATCAAGCTTGTCAATGTCACTACCAACCTCTCTGTGGCGAGGGTGATGGACGTCGATCTCGGTACAGTCGGTTGGGTTTTGTGGGCTGTCTTCGTTGTTTACGCGGTCGCCAATGCTGTCAACATCACCGATGGACTCGATGGCTTGGCCGCAGGTTCAGCGACTCTCGTGTTTGCAGCATTCGTGGTGATCGCATTCACGCAATTCCGTCATCCGGAGGTGTACGACCTGATCGCAGCAGGTTCCATCGATCTTGCAGTCGTGGCCGCATCATTGATGGGAGCGTGCGTCGGCTTCCTTTGGTGGAATGCGCCGCCCGCCAGGGTCTTCATGGGAGATACCGGAGCACTGGCTCTTGGTGGAGCGATGGCGGGGATGGCGCTGCTAACTAATACCCATCTTCTTCTACCTGTCATCGGCGGCCTCTACGTTCTCGAAACGGCCAGCGTTATCGCGCAGGTCATCGCTTTCCGAGGGTTCGGCAGACGCGTATTGCGAATGTCTCCAATCCATCATCACTTCGAGATCCTCGGTTGGCCAGAGTCGACGATCATCGTTCGCTTCTGGATATTCGCCGGCTTTTCGATGGCGCTCGGTCTCGGGTTCTTCTATGCGGACTTTCTGCGTATTCCTGGAGTGATCGAGTGACGCGACGGGTCCTGGTCGTCGGGTTAAGGGCTACCGGTGTCGCGCTAGCCGAGTATTTCGCGCGTACCGGCGACATTGTGACCGTCGTGGAGGAAGATCCCGGCCAACCTGGCTACAACGCGCGCGCAGAGGCTGTTCGCTCACTTGGAGCAGTACTCGTCGAGCTTCCAGGGGTGGACGAGTGGGACAACCTAGTGGCGACATCGGACCTTGTTGTTCCGAGTCCCGGGGTGCGTCCGGAACATTCGGTTTATAGCGCAGCTAATCGTTTCGGCGTCGAGATTCGAGGCGAGTTGGACCTTGCATGTGAACTGGCGACGGTTCCGGTTGTTGCAATAACGGGTACCAATGGGAAGACAACGGTTACAAGTCTTGTGACGAGCATGCTCGTTGCATCAGGAAAGCGTGCAGTAGCGGCTGGAAACATAGGTGATCCTGCTATCGGTGTAATCGACACGGCGGCAGACGTACTCGTCCTTGAAGTCTCGTCGTTCCAATTGCACTCGACTACTTCGACGTTTCGTCCGCGGGTCGCAGTGCTTTGCAACATCGCGGACGATCATCTCGATTGGCACCAGTCTTTCGACGACTACGCAGAATCGAAGGCCCGAATTTTCGCCAATCAGCGCGATGGTGACGTACTGGTGGCGAACGTCGATGACTCTGCGGTTGTCCGAATCTCTCAGACCGCGCCAGCGCGAACATTGGGCTTCGGAAGGCATGCTTCGCCTGGAGTCGCAGGGGTAAGCGATGGAGCGCTGGTGTCCGTCGACGGAACGCGCCTCATCGAGATTGCCGATCTGCCTAGGAGCGCCCCTCACGACATTTTGAATGCCGGCGCAGCCGCTACCGCTGCACTAGAAGTCGGGGCGACACAGGACGGAGTCCGTTCGGTACTCACAAAACCACCAAGGCTCCACCACCGCATGGAGTCTGTGGGTAAGGCTAGCGGTGTGGCATTTGTCAACGACTCGAAGGCGACCAATCCGCATGCCGCGCTCGCGGCCTTAGAAGGCTACGGAATCGGCCCCGAGCGGGTAGTCCTCATTGCTGGCGGAGTGACTAAGGGGATCGATCTCGCTCCGCTCCGTACGGCAGCCGACAAGATCCGCGCAGTGGTGGCCATCGGCGACTCGCCGGAGGAAGTCGAGGCGACATTTAGTGGCCTCGTGTCTACGGTGCGCGCAGGATCGATGAGCGAGGCGGTCGCACTCGCGGTAGATCGTGCCCTTCCTGGCGACACCGTATTGCTTTCGCCTGCTTGTGCGTCCTTCGATTGGTATCGCAATTACGAAGCACGCGGCGACGCGTTTACCGACGCAGTGCTCGCATTTGCCGGGTCGGGATTAACTAACGACGAGGACATCAAATGAGCGCCGTAACCGGACGGCTTCGAGCATTCGCGCCGCGGCGCGCAACAGAGGTGGTTACAGGCTGGTGGACTTCGGGAGACACGCGAAGGACTCCAAACTTCGTAGTCATTATGGCGGCCATTTTTCTATTGAACGCGATCGGTCTAGTAATGGTTTTCTCTGCTTCGTCGGTGCTATCGCTAGACGACAAGGGGAGTTTCTGGTGGTTTTTCCAGAGGCAGTTAATTTGGAGTTTGATAGGAGCATCGGCGTTCGTTGTTGTTTCGCGTATCGACTATCGCGCTTGGCGACGTCGCACGGTGCCCTTGATGTTGATCGCGGTCGCGCTCCTCATCATTGTGCTCATTCCCGGAATCGGAATCTGGGTAGACGGATCACGCAGATGGCTGGGATACGGGTTCCTGCGGTTTCAGCCCTCGGAGGTAGCCAAGTTTGCGATGGTGATCTTCTGCGCCGATGTGTTGTGTCGCAGGGCCGATGAAGTCGAGAATTACCGGACGGCATTGCGGCCAATTCTCATAGTCACTGCCCTGGTCGCCGGTTTGATAATGATCGAACCAGATCTCGCGTCCACGATCGTCCTTACTGGCACAGTCGGCGCAGCTCTCTTGATCGGCGGGATCCGGCTACGCCAACTCGCGATCGTGGGAGCGGCAGCGACCGCCATAGTCGCTGCCTTCTCACTCTTTGCGGACTTCCGTCGAGCGCGAATGTTTTCGTACTTGGATCCATGGGCCGACCAAACCGGAACTGGGTACCAACTCACGCAGTCCTTGATAGCCCTTGGAAGCGGAGGCTGGACCGGAGTAGGGCTCGGAGCAAGCAGGGCTAAGTGGAGGTTTTTGCCTGCAGCCCATACCGACTTCATCTTCGCCATCATCGGCGAGGAAACCGGTTTGCTCGGCGCTGGCGTAGTCATCGGACTCGTAGCGACCCTCGCTATTTTCGGCGTGCGAACCGCTCTGCGTGCCCCGGACCGCTACGGCATGCTCATAGCGGGTGCAGTCACAGCGTGGATTGTCGGACAGGCCGTAGTAAACCTCGGTGCAGTAGTTGGCGTGCTTCCGGTGACGGGCGTACCACTTCCGTTCGTGTCGTTCGGCGGCACGGCGCTCGTGGTGACGATGGCAGCAGGAGGCCTGATGGCCAATGTCGCCCGTCAAGGCCGGTGACCGAGCGATCGGTTAAGACGTTCGCGGTCATTGCTGGCGGCGGTACAGGCGGACATGTATTTCCAGCAATCGCGTTGGCCGACGCACTGGTTTCACGCGGTAAGACCCGTTCCGAGATTCGTTTTGTTGGTGCGTCACGCGGACTAGAAGCCACAGCGGTGCCACATGCTGGATACGAAATCGATCTACTCCCAGCTAGTGGCTTCCAACGGAGCCTTTCGTTGCGCTCGCTGTTTCGCAATCTGCGAATGTGCATCTGCATGCCTGTCGCGATTGTCAAAGCGTTGTTAATCATTCGAAGGTTGCGCCCGAACGTCGTTGTTAGTGTCGGTGGTTATGCGTCGGTAGCTGCCGTGCTGGCGGCGTGGGCATGGCGTGTGCCGATGGTCGCGCACGAACAAAATGTGAAACCCGGTTTGGCCAATCGCTTGGCAGTTCGCTTGGGAGCAAGTGCCGCCATTGCGGTCAAAGGAACAGAATTACGGGGAGCGCTTCTGACGGGCAACCCCGTGAGATCGTGTGTGGCAGCAGTCGTGCGTGACTTGGATGAGACCCGTCCACTAATAGGAATCGTCGGTGGAAGTTTGGGTTCTAAGAGCCTGAACGATGCGGCGCTTGATCTATTCGTGCGGTGGCGTGACCGAAGTGATCGGCGTGTCCACCATGTCGCAGGGCGCAGCGGTTACGCGGAATGCGCCGCGCGGATTGCCGAGATACGTCAACCCCAGGATCTACTTTCATACGAACTCGTTGCGTTCGATAACGAGATTGAAACCCTTTATGCATCTGCTTCGGTGGTTGTCTGTCGCGCGGGGGCAGTGACGGTTGCGGAGTTAGGGGTAGCCGGAGTGCCCTCAATTTTGGTTCCATGGCCAGGTGCAGCCGCAGATCATCAAACTGCAAACGCGCATGCGATGGCCGCCTCGGGAGCCGCCGCAGTATTGACCGATGATGAACTTGCGAAGGGGTATCTGGAACCGACAATCGCAGGGTTGCTCGAGTCCCCAGGGAAATTGGCTGCCATGGGAGCGGTCGCTAGGACAACGGCATTCCCTGACGCAGCTGAGCGACTCGCTGTATTGGTTGAGGCGGTGGCCAATGCCCGCTCCTGAACCGGGTAATCCATTGGATCTGTCATCTCCTCGCAGATTGCATGTCGTTGGAGTTGGCGGAGTTGGTATGAGCGCGTACGCAGCGATTTTGGCGGAACTGGGGCATCGCGTAAGCGGTTCCGATCTCGCCGAGTTCGCGCGTTTTGAGAGGATGCGTTTATTGGGAGTCGAGTGCTTGGTGCCACAACGCGCCGAAAACGTTCCCGATGATGCGGACGCCGTTGTCATTAGCAGCGCCGTACCGGCTTCGAACGTCGAGGTTTGTGCTGCGGAAGAACTTGGGATTCCAGTTATCTCGCGAGCCGACGCTTTAGCGGGAATTGTCGCTACGCGACGCGGGCTTGGGGTTGCGGGAACTCACGGTAAGACGACGACTTCATCGATGATCACGCTCATTCTTCGCGCTGCAGGGTTGCACCCGAGTTTTCTGATTGGCAGCGAGTTACATGAAGTCGGATCCAACGAAGGCCTTGGTTCTGGCGAGTGGCTGGTGGTCGAAGCTGACGAGAGTGATGGGACGTTTCTTCGACTGGGATTACAGGCCGCGCTGGTTACAAATGTCGGTGCAGATCATCTCTGGTTCTGGGGAGACATGGACGCGGCACGTGCGGCGTATGTGAAGTTCGTAGACGGCGTGGATGGTCCCGTCACGATGTGCGTCGATGACCCATTTCTTGCTGCTCTAGTTTCGGAACGCCCCGCAACCATCACATACGGCTTCGCTCCCGATTCGCGTATGAGAGTTATCGACTACGAGGGCGGTCCAAGTGGTTCCTCGTTCTCCTTGGTGCTCGACGGCGAGTTATTGGGTGAGGTGCGGCTCCCCGTTCTCGGCCGGCATCAGGCGCAGAACGCGGCCGGTGCTGCAGCAATAGCAATGGAACTCGGCGCCGCCTTCGAAGCAGTGCAGCGCGCCTTAGCTGGCTTTGGGGGAGTAGCGCGTCGATTTCAGCACCGCGGCGAGATTTCAGGCGTGGCCATAGTCGACGATTATGCGCTGCTTCCACCTGAGATTGCCGCGACTATCGCCGCAGCACGCGAAGGGGGATGGCAGCGGGTAATTGCAGTGTTTCAGCCGTTCCGATATTCGCGGACAGCCGTTATGTGGAGAGACTTCGCCGACGCATTCGTCGGCGCCGATCAAGTGATTCTCACGGATGTATGTGGATATCACGAGAGCCCTATCCCTGGGGTTACAGGCCAACTACTGCTCAAGGCGGTCCTTGACGCACACCCGCAATTACCTGTCGCATATTTCCCGCATAGGGGGGATCTCGCAGATTTAGTGCCCCGATATGCCCAGAGCGGTGACGTGATCTTGACCCTCGGCGGTGGAGACATCACAAATCTCGGCGATGAATTATTGGCGCGCGCGGTGCTTCAGTGACGGTGGGATCGGTAGACCTCGGCGCCATCGGGAGACAGCTGTCAGATGCGCTTCCAGGTCAGATCAGTCTCGATGAGCCTCTCGGTGTCCTTACGACCTATCGCGTAGGTGGCGCAGCCTCCATTCTCATGCGAGCACAAAAGCACACAGATCTAAGTGTGCTCACCAAAGTGCTTGGTTCCAATACTTGTCCAATAGTTGTAATGGGTCGTGGGTCGAACCTGCTCGTCGCGGATGCTGGCTTCCCTGGGCTCGCGTTGTTTTTGGAGGGCGACTTCGAAAAAGTGGAGGTGGGAGAAAAATCTCTACGTGCGGGCGGAGCGGTGCCGCTTCCGGTGTTAGCGCGCCGCGCTGCAGGTGAAGGACGATCGGGGCTCGAATTCTTCGTGGGTATTCCAGGCAGTGTCGGGGGAGCGATCGCGATGAATGCCGGCGGTCACGGTCGTGAAACAGTCGACGTTCTCATGTCGGCCGACATCTCTGATCTGGCTGGTGACGGCGTGCCAAGAACGCGCTCTCCTAAGGACCTGCGTTTGGGTTTTCGAAAGTCGGCGATAGAAACTGACGACGTCGTGGTGTCGGCCGAGTTCGCAGTTGAGGACGCTGATCCAGATGTTTGTAAAGAGCAGATTGCGGAGATAGTCAGGTGGCGGCGGGACAACCAGCCTGGGGGGGCAAACGCGGGATCGGTATTTAAAAATCCATCGGGTGACGCTGCCGGTCGGCTACTCGATGTATCCGGGCTTAAGGGGATGCGTATCGGTGGCGCGTCGGTTTCTATGAAACATGCCAACTTTATCCAGGCAGACCCAGGTTCAATGGCGGCTGACGTGAGAGCCCTGATCGACGAGGTCCGCCGCCGTGTCGGTGTTGACTCGGGCATAGACCTCGAGCCCGAGGTGCGGTTCCTGGGGTTCAAGGAGCAAAGTTCATGACCTCCGACGACACCGACCACTCCGACGACACCGACCACAACGTCGCGCAGGACGAGTTCGGGCGTGGCTTCGACATCGATGAGCGTATGCGTGATCGACGCGTCGCTGTTCTGCGCGAGGAAGGTACCCGCAGGTTACGAATATTGACCACCGGTGTTGCCGTATTGACGATCATCGGGATTGGTTGGCTCATTGTGACTTCACCGGCTCTCGCTGTAACAACAGTGGAGATTCGTGGTGCTGTAGATATCACGCAAGAAGCAGTCCGAGAAGCAGCGCGAGTGAGTGTTGGAGACGCGTTGCTGTTGGTCAATTCCGGGTCGGTTGTGCAACGGGTCGAAAAGCTACCCATGATTGAATCGGCATCGGCACACCGCGACTTCCCCCACGACTTTTTGATCACGGTTGTCGAGCGCACACCTGTTGCATGGGTAAGCCGTGGTGACGGTTCGCCGGCGGGCTCGGCTGCGATCGTGGATGCCACCGGACGGGTAATCAAAGAGTCGGCGCTGCCACCAGCTGGCCTCCCCGAAATTTCAGGAGTTGAGAGTGTGCCGCAACTAGGAGCTCGGATCTCGCCCCCTCAACTTGCTGGAATCCCTGATCAGTTGCCCGAAGCCCTTCGCACGCAGGTGCAGTCGATCAAAGTCGACGGATCGCAGGTCCTTCTGACGTTGCGGGTCGTTCCGGGGGCCCAGCCGACGGCCGCGGAGATTCGCATGGGTGCCCCAACGATGTTGGCCCAAAAGGGGGCGGCTGCATTAGCTGTATTGGATGCGTTGGCTCTTCGGGGGGAACGGGTTACCTACATTGATGTTCGAGTCCCAACGGCAATTGCGACCGATAGCCCTACCAAGCAAGCGGGTAATTGATGCTTGACGCTTAGTCCGGTAGAGTCTCCACCGTAACAATAGGTTTACATAACTCTCTACCTTGAGTCGAGGTCGAGAGTTTCGGAAACCTTGCTAACTGTTTCTAAGTATTGTCGTCCCGGGAGAGCAGGTATTTCTATGTTGGGTGCACCGCAGAACTACCTAGCGGTCATCAAGGTTGTCGGCGTCGGAGGCGGCGGAGGCAACGCAGTAAACCGCATGATCGACGCCGGGCTGAAAGGCGTCGAGTTCATCGGGGTCAACACAGATGCCCAGGCTTTGTTGATGAGCGACGCCGATGTCAAGTTGGACCTCGGACGTGAATTGACCCGAGGCCTCGGCGCGGGAT
The DNA here is from genome assembly GCA_945865605.1 of Bifidobacterium breve. Classification (GTDB taxonomy): domain Bacteria; phylum Actinomycetota; class Acidimicrobiia; order IMCC26256; family JAENVU01; genus SHUZ01. The sequence goes on along the minus strand of CAMBEL010000019.1, from coordinate 5,814 downwards.
CAGACCCCGACGTAGGACGGCAGGCAGCAGAAGAACACCGCGATGAGATCGCCGAGGTCTTGAAGGGCGCGGACATGGTGTTCATCACCGCGGGCAAGGGCGGCGGAACCGGCACGGGCGGAGCGCCGATCATCGCGGAGATAGCGAAGGAAGCGGGAGCCCTGACGATTGGCGTTGTTACGCGACCCTTTGGTTTCGAAGGACGTCGCCGTTCAGTTCAGGCAGAGCAAGGCATCCAGCGCTTGCGGGAAAAGGTCGACACGCTGATCATCATCCCCAACGATCGCCTTCTGCAGGTATCTGACGAGAAGACATCGATGTTGAATGCGTTCAAGATGGCAGACGAGGTTCTGCTTCAAGGCGTGCAAGGAATAACGGACTTAATCACCACGCCAGGCCTAATAAACACGGACTTTGCCGACGTGAAAATGATCATGACAAACGCTGGATCAGCGTTGATGGGTATCGGTTATGCGTCCGGGGATGGACGGTCCGTCACCGCAGCGCGGGGTGCAATTTCGAGCCCGCTGTTGGAAGCCAGCATCGAAGGTGCTCGCGGAATCCTGCTCAACATTTCGGGACCATCGGATCTAGGTCTCTTCGAAGTGAATGAAGCCGCTGAGATCATCGCCAACGCCGCGCACCCAGATGCCAACATCATCTTCGGAGCCGTCATCGACGATGCTCTTGGTGATGAGGTACGTGTCACGGTCATTGCTGCCGGCTTCGACCGTTTTGAAGGTGAGCGAAGCGCAGATGCTCCACTCGGCCTTCGTGATGATGAGCGTGACGCCACAAACGAGGGGGAGGCATTCGATGACCTTGACCTCGGTGACGACGATTTCGACGTCCCCGAATTCTTGCGCTGACGTCTCTTCCCTAATACGCGATGGCCAGTGACCGTCGGAGATGTTCTTGCTCGGGTAGCCGCGGCCGAACGTAACGCTGGGCTCGCCACAGGATCCGTGACCCTTGTTGGCGTCTCTAAGACGGTTCCACTTGATCGGATTACTGCTGCTCTCGACGGCGGCCTGACTGACCTCGGAGAGAATCGTGCGCAGGAACTTCTCTCGAAGGCGCCAACTCTAGGAGAACGCGAGTCACCGCCGACATGGCATTTCGTTGGGAGACTCCAGCGCAACAAGGTGGCCTCCTTGGCGCCATGGATTGCGCTATGGCATTCGATCGATAGCGAAAAATTGGGCGCTGCGGTCGCTAGAAGGGTCCCGGGGGCACGCGTGTTGGTTGAGGTGAACCTGGGACAAGAGCCGGATAAGGGTGGCTGTAACCCCACAGAGGTTGGGCGCCTTACCGACGCGCTTGGCCGATCTGGACTCGATGTAGCGGGCCTCATGACGGTGGCTCCCCGTAGCGGCGAAGCGAAAAGGTGGTTCGCTCAATTACGAGAGCTCGCCCTTCCGCTAGGCCTCACAGAACTCTCTATGGGGATGAGCGGTGACTTCGAAGATGCGATCCAAGAAGGTGCCACCATCGTGCGGGTTGGTACCGCTATCTTCGGATCACGATAGTCCTAAGCATGGTGTCCGCGCCGAAGGTCTCAACCGACGATAGGGTGGCTTGGCGAGTAGGAGGTTCTGATGCCAGGAATGTGGCAGAAAACAATGGTGTACCTCGGTCTTAAAGATGACGAGGACGGTTATGAGTTCGATTACGACGAGCTCGACGCTGACGACGAGGGGCGAGCGGATTACCCCCCGCGCGCGCCCGAGCGGAAACCCGCGGTGTCGGGAATATCAGTCGTAGGCCAACCGTCCATTTCGCCCACCCCGCGCGTTGTCGCTGTCGCCAAAGGCGCGGTTTCGACAGGCATAGGAAAAACCTCCCCGATTAGTGGTCTATCTAGCGCAGCGCGCGTTCACGTTGTCGAACCTCATGGGTTCAATGACGCGCAGGAAGTAGGAGACCGACTCAAAGCCGACCAGCCGGTCATCGTGAACCTTCAGGGCCTCGGCCGTGATCTGCAGCGACGACTCATCGACTTCGCAAGCGGTCTGACGTATGCCGTGGGGGGCAGCATGGCCAGAGTCGCGGACCAGGTGTTTCTTTTGACACCGAGCGACGTAGAGGTTTCCCAGGAAGAAAAAGATCGCCTTGAGGCCCGTGGCCTTTATCGTGCCTGAGCGACTGATCCAATGACCGAGTTGCTTTGCTGGGCACTTCGTATATACCTGGTCATCCTCGTAGCACGAGCGGTGCTTTCATGGTTTCCTCCGAACGGTTCGGGCGGTGCGCTCACAACGGTGAACCGGCTGCTCTTGGACCTAACGGAGCCCGTACTCGCGCCTTTGAGACGCATGATTCCTGCCGTCGGCATGTTCGACCTCTCGTTCATGGTTGCTGTCTTCGGGCTGATGCTTCTACAGCAGGCGATCTGTCCGGCATGACTCCGCGCACAGAAGTCTTGTCGTCGCTAACATGAGCGCCATGGATGTGACCCCCCGAGAACTACGAGACATGGAAATCCGCGAGGGTTTCCGCGGATACAACCGCGACGACGTTGATGAACTGCTAGAGCGCGCAGCATTAACCATCGAGGGAATGGAAGAATCCGCCCGACAGTCTGCGAATCGACCTGGCGATAGCGAAGGTGGCGAGCGCGTTTCTGAGGGCATGCTCCAGCGCACGTTGTTGCTCGCACAGCGCGCTGCTGACGAGGCGATCGAAGAAGCAGAAACCAAAGCTCGCCAATTAGTTGAAGAGGCCGAAGCCACAGCGCGCGCAACTGTCGCCGACGCGCAACTGTCAGCGCGTCGCGAAGCAGAAACGCAACGTCGGCAACTAGAAAGCGAAGTACTCGAGTTGGGTGCGAAGCGTGAAGCACTTATCTCGGACGTAGACGGCCTCGAACGATTCGAGGCTGAATATCGCGCGCGATTGCGCCGTACGTTAGAGGGTGATCTCGAACAACTAGTCGGGAAGGAAGCCCCTGCGGTAACGCCTCGTCCGACAATTCACGATGTAGACCTACCTAAAACTGTTAGTCCTATTGCGCCACCGGTTGTTATTCCTGTCGCGCCTGTAGCGGAAGCAGTCGCGCCGTCACCTGAGGTCGTGGTTGACGAACCACCCGCTTCCGGCCGTCCTCTCGACGCGGCGCCAGCACAGCGTGCACCGTTGTTTGATCCAGAACCGGTGGATGCAGAGTCGCTCGATGACGATGCCTTTTTCGCGAGCCTGCGTGAGGCGGTTACCGATGAAACACCGTTAGGGCCGCGAGAGGATCAACCGCAGCCGGAGCGCGAACTATTCGACCAAGGCGAAGCCAATCGCTCCGGCGGTTTATTCCGACGTAATCGGAGTTAGTGCGGGGCTCGTTCTAGCCAGATTCCAAAGGTCCAACCATCGACGGTGATGCTGTCGGGTGCGTCACCCGAACGGAGCCCAAATTCTGTAGCGAGGACCTCACCGGCTATCCAAGACTGGTGAATTTCGATGGCTTCGGCGACTTCTTCGGAAGCATCGAGTGCAATCAGAATTCGGTCTGCAATCTCTAGCCCGCTCGCCTTTCGGAAGTCATTGAGGGCGCGCACCAATTCGCGAGCGATGCCTTCGAGACGCAGTTCATGATTGATCGCGGTGTCTAACGCCACCGCGCACCGGCCGCCCTGGGCCAGCGCGAACTCTTCATGAGATTTTGCACGAATTTCAATATCTTCCGCATCGAGAATGATCGATTCGCCATCGATTTCGATGGTAAACGAGCCATCTTTCTCTATCGAGTTGCGAACGGTCCCACCATCAACATTTGAGAGGAGTTCTTTGACGCGCGGCGCGAGCGGACCCAGTTTGGGCCCCAGCGTGCGAAAGTTGGGAACGACTGAATAGTCCAGGAGCCCTTCAAGGCTCGCGACCATTTCGAGTCGTTTTACATTCAGAGCGTCCGCGATTTCCGCGACGATGGCTTCGGAAAGGATTACTCCATCCGGCAGGAGCACGAGTGCGCGTGAAAGAGGTTGGCGAACCTTTAACTTGGCCTCGGTCCTTGCTGCGAGTCCAAGAGAGACGACCTCTCGTGCGTGCAACATCTCAACTTCTAGTTGCGGATCCATCGCGGAAAGATCAGAGTCTGGCCAGTCGGCTAAATGCACAGAATCGGAAGTAGTCGCAAGATTTTGAAACAGCGCATCTGAGATGAAGGGACAGAAGGGAGCGAGCAACAGAGCGACCGTCTGAAGACACTCGTGTAACACACGATGCGCTTGGCCGTCAGCCGCCTTCCAGAACCGTGGTCGGGATCGGCGGACATACCAGTTGGAAAGATCATCGACTAGCGCATCGAGTGCCTGGGCAGCGCGCAACGCGTCGAAGTTTTCAAGTGCCACCGTCACGGTCTCAACGGTTGAATGTAGGCGTGACCGGATCCATCTATCGAGTACGTGCTCCGACCCTCCCGGGTCGCCGCTGTCTGGAATGAAGCCATCTAGGTTCGCGTATGTAACAAAAAAGGAGTACGTATTCCATAGCGTCAGAAGAAAGCGATTAGTTGTCTCGTCGATGCTCTCCTGGCTAATGCGTTTGGGGGTCCACGGTGACCCTGCAGATACGAAGTTCCAACGCAGGGCATCTGCACCGCGGGTATTGATGACCGTCCAGGGATCTACGACGTTCCCGCGAGTCTTCGACATCTTTTGGCCATCTTGGTCTAGGACCAAAGACAAACAAACGACGTTGCGGTACGGTTTCGCGTCGAATACGAGGGTATTGACCGCCAGCAGGGAATAGAACCACCCGCGGGTCTGGTCAATTGCCTCGCAGATAAAGTCGGCGGGGTACCTCGCTTCGAATATTTCTTTATTTTCGAATGGGTAATGCCACTGCGCTGCTGGCATCGCGCCGGAGTCGAACCAAGCATCCAGAACGGGGTCGACGCGCTTGGCAATGCCTGAACATTTGGGGCAGTCGAACGCGATTTCGTCGACAAATGGACGGTGGAGGTCTAGGGTCGTCAGGTCGCGGCCAGTGAGTGATGACAACTCGGCGACGGAGCCGATGCAAGTTTCGTCTCCGCATGCCGTGCACCTCCAAACTGGAATCGGAGTACCCCAGAAGCGATCACGCGAAAGCGCCCAGTCGACGTTGTTGTCGAGCCAGTTCCCAAATCGCCCATTTTTTATGTGTTCAGGGTGCCAACTGATCGTTTGATTTTGGGCGACAAGTTCAACCTTGTGCTCCGACGTCCGAGCGAACCATGTGGGCTTCGCCCAGTAAATAAGCGGTGTGTCGCAACGCCAACAATGTGGATAAGAGTGCGTGTAGACCTCAACATGCTCGAGCCGCCCAGCAGCGCGAAGAAATTCGATTAGGTCTGGGTCAGCATCCTTTACGAAGGTTCCGGCCACTTGAGGCACTTCCGAATCGAAGCGAGCCTGAGCATTTACCGGATTGAGGAGGGGTAGCCCCTCGGCAGCCGCAACATCGCGGTCCACTTCACCGAATGCGGGCGCGAGATGAACTATTCCGGATCCGTCGTCCACCGTCACGAAGTCGGCCGCTACGACTCGCCAACCGTCGCCCTCGGCCGGTAGCCAGGTGAACGGGCGCTCGTAACGCTGCCCGACTAGTTCAGCGACTGCAATGGGTCCGAGAATTTCAGCATCTTCGCCAAGGACAGAAGTAACGCGCTCGGTGGCCAAGACCAGGTCGCGGCGTCCTGGCTCTGGAGAGCGCACCCGCACATATTGGAGGTCCGGACCAATAGCTGCGCCGACGTTGGCGACAAGGGTCCACGGTGTTGTCGTCCAAACGAGGAGGTCGAAGTCCGCGTCGATAATTGGGAAGCGAACATAAACCGAG
>CAMBEL010000018.1 GCA_945865605.1 Bifidobacterium breve | reverse complement strand
TTCTCGCTCGACGACGCTGTAGCTGCGTGGGAGCGGGTACTCGAAGCACTTCCGCGAGGCTTGAGGACCGCAGTTCAAGACGCTCATCCATTACGCGTAGATGGCTACGTTGTTGTATTCGGGGTCGAGAAGTCGCGCATGGACTCCGTGAAGCCGCGTTTCCACAAAGAAGCCGACACGATTCGAAAAGCGTTCATTGTCGAGTTGGGTTCTCCCCCGAAATTCTCATTCGCGATTCATGAATGGGCCGTTAACGAGGGCCCGCGCGCTCGTCGTGAAGCGCACGCGGCGGCTGCCGAATTGAAGGAGAGTGCAGACGCCGATGAACCCCACATCGATCTTGTCGATCCCGATGAACTCCAAGACTCTCCACCCGAAGGCATGCCCGCACTAGATTCCATTTCCCGCCTCGAGACCGCATTCGGCGCGACCGTGGTCACCGAACAGCCCCGCTAGCCCGGGTACGACACCACCGAGGGAGTACATCGTGTCGAAGCAGAAGCCGCAAGTAAATCCGATGATGCGTCAAGTTCAGAAGATGCAAGAAGACATGGTTGCGGCGCAGGAGGCACTCGCATCCGAGACGGTCGAAGCAAGTGCGGGTGGAGGATTGGTCACAGCGGTTGTAACCGGTGCTGGTGAGCTGCGCTCCATATCGATTGCGCCCGAAGTTGTTGACCCTGAAGATGTAGAGATGCTTGAAGACCTTGTTCTTGCTGCTGTGACTGAGGCGATGCGGATGAGTCAAGAGTTGCAATCGCAACGAATGGGTGGCGTAACCGGAGGCCTAGATCTCTCTGCCTTCGGGCTCGGCTAACGGGTTCCAGTGGCATCGCTCTACGAGGGACCCGTTCAACGGGTCATCGATGAACTAGGGCGGTTGCCAGGAATTGGACCCAAGTCTGCCCAGCGCATTGCGTACCACTTGCTTAAGATTCCAGCAGAAGACGCAACGCGTCTTGCTGCAGCGATTATCGAAGTCAAGGAGCGCATTTCTTGGTGTAATACGTGCTTCAACATTGCAGAAGGCGACTTGTGTTCGTACTGCCGTGACGAGCGAAGGGACTCGTCGGTCCTGTGCGTTGTAGAAGAACCGCGCGACATAGTCGCGGTTGAGCGGACACACGAGTTTGTTGGCAGGTATCACGTGATTCAGGGAACGATCTCGCCGATTGAAGGAATCGGTCCTGATCAACTGCGCGTTCGCGAGTTGTTGGATCGCGTAAAAACGGATGGCATTGTCGAAGTGATTCTGGCTACGAATCCCAACACCGATGGTGAAGTCACGGCGATGTACCTGGCGCGGGCGCTCAAAGAGGTTGCGCCCGAGGTGCGCGTTACGCGGATAGCAAGTGGACTTCCAGTAGGCGGAGACTTGGAATACGCAGACGAAGTGACGCTCGGACGAGCGCTAGAAGGTCGCCGCGAAGTAACACCGTGACCCCGAAATCGCCAACGCCCCATTTCAGCGCCGAAACCGAGCACCAGGGCGCCCCATTTCAGCGCTGAATCTGAGCACCCTGGTGCTCAAAACGCGTGTTGAAACAGGACTGGCTTAGGCTGATGCAATGCTCATGATGTCCGCGCGAGTGCGTCGGCCGGTAGTTGCTCCGGTACTCGCGGGGGGACTGCTCCTTGCCGGATGTGTTGTGGTGGGAATCGTTGATCCGACGGGGGGGCCACCGGTTTGCCCGTTCCGCGCATTCACTGGACTCGATTGCCCTGGTTGTGGTGGCACCCGAGCGGCACACCAACTATTTCGCGGCAACGTAATAGCGGCAGCGGATTTCAATATCCTTGCGGTGTTAGCAATGCCGTTCATCTTCTGGGCGATGTTTGTTTGGCTGACGAAGGCGTTGGGTGGGCCGACATGGCACAGCATTGACATCTCGAACTTTTGGATTGCTCCAGCTGTGCTGTTGTTAATTGCGTTCTGGGTAGTACGCAACCTCGACGGCACTCCGCTTGCGTGGCTCGGTACTACTACCTGATCGCATCCGAGTGAACTGCGTCGAAAAATAACAAGGCCCGTGCTAAGCGCCCGGGCCTTGTTTACTAATTGATGGAACTGGAATTTAGAAGAGTGGGTCCTTCTCAAGCTGATACGTCGCGGCTCCGAAGCCGAGCACCGGGAAGAAGATCATCGGTAGGAGTAGCAACCCGACCGTGAATCCGACTCCTTTGCCGAACGATTTAGACAACTGGTTGAAAACCATAATGAAAACAACGATGTTGACGCAAGGAATCAACAACAGAATGATCCACCAAAGTGGGCGCTTCACGATCTTCAACATGACCACAGAATTGAGAATTGGAATGATCGAGGTCCAGCCTTTCTGGCCAGCCTTCGTATATGTCTTCCAATATCCCACCAAAACAAGTGCAATTATGGCGATGTAGAAAACCCCTACGATCCCCATGGCACCGTTGTTTGCCGCTGCAATTTCCATTGCTGTTTCTCCTTTTTTTGGGTCGCTTACCTACTAAGCGATTGGGGCAACTGACTCACCATTAAGCGTTCGGTATGCGTATGCGATTGTAATGGCTGTAATCCCGTAGGTGAAGAGCAATCCAACTCCGCATGCCATCGCGCCGATGACATTGATGCCGAAGAGAATCGAAGCGACAAGGTAAGACCCGAGGCCTTCGGTCTCTGTCAATTGGTTCACACTCGGCGTCTCGCCACGAACAACCGAAAGCGATGCGCGAAGTAGTCCCATCGCGAGGATCGTTGCGACCACAAAACCACCGACCACGAATACGACATTCATGAATGTGCTCGTTGAAGAACGACCGAGAAGGTTCACGATCAGTTGCAAAACGAAGATCACGAGAGTGATGAGCAGCAACGGTCCAAGATTTTTCCGGTACGCCGCCCAGGCGTAATTGAGCGCATCGCCGACGTTGAAGTCAGCGTTCCTGCTAGGGGTAGGTGCTCCGGGAGGAGGAGGTGGGGCTTGGGGAATCATGGTCTCCGATCAGGGTCCCACGCCAATCGACGCTACAGATTGAGATCTCCAAAGCCGCGGACCCTCGACGAGTTTCAGCGCCGAATCTGAGCACCCTGGTGCTCAAAACGCGTGTTGAAACGGCGATCCTCGTTTCTACAGCGTGCGAATGAGTGCCGCGTCCCCTTGGCCACCGCCGCCACAAAGCGCTGCCGCCCCGAGCCCGCCGCCGCGGCGACGGAGTTCGTTGATGAGTGTCAGAACGATTCGGGCTCCCGACATTCCGACCGGATGGCCGAGCGCAATCGCCCCACCGTTCACGTTGACAACCTCGTCGGAGATCCCGAGGTCACGCATGCTCGCCACACCAACCGCGGCGAAGGCTTCGTTGAGTTCGAACAGGTCTACCTCCGACAACGGCAGGTTCGCCTGCTCGAGTGCGCGCTTGATGGAACGCGACGGCTGATGCAGCAGAGACGGGTCAGGCCCGGCGACCATGCCGAAGCCAACCAACTCGGCGATCGGTGTCAAACCGAGTTCCTCCGCTTTCTCAGCGCTGGTAACAATAAGCGCAGCCGCGCCATCGGAGATTTGCGAAGCGTTGCCAGCGGTGATCGTGCCTTCCTTGTCGAACGCAGGCCTGAGTGCGCCGAGCGATTCCAGAGTTGTGCCTGGACGCACGCCCTCGTCTTCTTCTACGAGTATCGGCTCACCCCTGCGCTGCTTAACCGGTACGGGTGTGATCTCTTCGGCGAAGCGGCCTTCCTTCATTGCAGCGGCTGCTCGCTCGTGGCTCTTTGCGGCGAGGTCGTCTTGTGCCGCACGGTCAATTGCGTGGTCGTTGGCGTAACGCTGTGTGCCGGTTCCCATGTGTTCCATGTCGAACGCGCACCACAGCCCATCGTGGATGAGCGAGTCGATTATTTCGCCATTGCCCATTCGGTATCCGGCGCGCGCTTTCGGAAGAAAGTACGGAGCATTTGTCATCGACTCCATACCACCAGCGACAACAACCTCCGCGTCGCCGGATTGAATCATCTGGTCGGCGAGGTACAGCGCGTTGATTCCTGAAAGACAAACCTTGTTGATCGTGATCGCTGGAACACTCATAGGGATGCCTGCGTTCGCTGCAGCCTGGCGCGCTGTTATTTGTCCCTGACCCGCTTGCAATACGTGTCCCATGATCACGTAGTCGACTTGTTCCGGCCCAACAGCTCCACGCTCGAGTGCTGCCTTGATCGCGATACCGCCAAGATCCATCGCGCTGAATGAAGCGAGCGCGCCCGAGAGCTTGCCGATGGGGGTGCGGGCTGTTGAGACGATTACGGAACCGGGCATACGAACTCCAAGAGGTGTAGTTGTTGAATGGACTACGGCGGATCGTAGCCCCGACCCCCATGCCGCCGTCGAGGCCAACTACCGTCACCGCCCATGACCACCGAGATTGATGCCATCCGTTCCGCTGTCCTAGAGGGTGCGCCCGGCGAGGAGATTGCTTCGCTCGCCCTTCCTGAAGGAGTTCGTGGGGCACTCGTGCGCGCTGACGAGCAAGAAATATTCGCCGATGTTGCATCTGAAGACAAAGACCCGCGCACGTCAATTCATGTAGAAGATTTTTCGTTGCCAGAACTAGCGCCCGACGAAGCGGTAATCGCTGTCATGGCGAGCTCCATCAACTTCAACACTGTTTGGACTTCGATCTTCGAACCGTTGTCAGCGTTTGGTTTCTTGAAACGACTCGGCAGGGAAAGCGTGTGGGGCGCGCGCCACGATCAGCCGTTCCATGTGATGGGCTCCGATGCTTCGGGTGTTGTAGTTCGCGTTGGTTCCGCCGTTCGTAACTGGAAGGCCGGAGACAACATCACCGTGCATTGCAACTACCTCGACGATCAAGACCCGTCGGCCCACGACGACTCGATGCTCGCGACCAACCAACGCATTTGGGGTTTCGAAACGAACTACGGCGGGCTCGCTGACCTTGCAATCGTGAAGGCGAACCAGATCATGCCGAAGCCTGCGCATCTCACTTGGGAAGAGGCCGCAGTAAACGCACTTTGCAACTCCACTAGTTATCGAATGATTGTCAGCCCAAACGGTTCGCAGATGACCCAAGGACAGACCGTGCTTGTGTGGGGTGCGAGTGGCGGCATCGGCGCGTATGCGTGCCAGTACGTTCTGAATGGCGGAGGTACACCTGTTGGCGTGGTCTCATCGCCGCAACGCGCAGCATTGCTTAACGAGATGGGCGTAGAAGCGGTGATTGACCGTAAGGCTGAGGGTTACCGTTTCTGGTCCGACGAGCACACGCAGGACCCTGCAGAGTGGTTGCGTCTCGGCAAGAAGATTCGTGAAGTGTCAGGTGCTGATCCCGACATTGTGTTCGAACATCCCGGGCGCTCGACCATGGGTGCGTCGGTGTTCGTTGCGAAGCGCGGTGGGATGATCATCACTTGCGCTGCCACCAGCGGTTATAACATCGAGTACGACAACAGACACCTATGGATGAAACTCAAGACGATCAAGGGATGTCACTTCGCGAACTATCGCGAAGCATGGGAAGCCAACCGCGCCATCTGCGAAGGAAGGGTGCACCCGACGCTGTCGAAGGTCTACGCGCTTCCCGATGTCGGAGAGGCTGCCTACCAAGTACACAAGAACTTGGTCGAAGGCAAAGTTGGTGTGCTCTGCCTTGCTCCCGAAGAAGGGTTAGGCGTGACCGACGGCGAGATGCGCGAACGGCTGCTGCCACAAATCACGTTGTTCCGCCGCCATGCCGGCTGAGTAGGAACGCCATCAAAGTATTGGTGCTTGTAACGAAGAATGCGCTCTCACTGACTGCGGGACTTGTTAGTGAGGGCCCGACACTTTCCACCGAAAGGTTCGCGCTCCATCCAGCGGCCGGGTTGTTCAAGTTCGCGACGAAGTATCCACTGACCCCAATGCCGGCCTACCTACATCTACGTAGGTTCCAAAGATGCGATTATCACGCGTAACTGCAACTTGTATCGCGCTCGGCGAAACGATTCCGAGATGCGCTCCCGTCAGCTCTACGCCAGTCTCCGGGTCGAGAGTGACCAACTGGTGACCGATTACCGCGTGTACACAGGTTTCTCATGCCGGAGGGCGTGACACAACAGCGCCCCTGTCGTCCCATTGTCCTAGCAAACGCTGCGTATAACGTGTGTCCATGATGCTTACAGAGATAGACCACATCGCGATCGCGGTGAACGATCTCGATGCCGCGGTCGCGTACTACGAGTCAACGTTTGGTTGTGTAGTTGCTCATCGTGAACTGATCGAGACCGATGGGGTCGAGGAGGCGCTTCTCAAGGTCGCCGACTCCTACATTCAGTTGCTCACCCCTACACGCGATGACTCGCCCGTAGCCAAGTACCTAGAACGCAAAGGGGAGGGCATACATCACGTTGGCTACCGCGTCGACGACTGCGCCGCGGCGCTTGCACAAGTCATCGCGCAGGGGCACAAGGCGATTGACCAAGCTCCCCGGCCTGGTTCGCGCGGTACAACGGTTGCTTTCGTGCACCCGAAGACGGCCTTCGGAACGCTCATCGAACTCGTCCAGGAATAGCCTTAACGCGGCGAGAAACAAACGAAGCGGATACATCTGCCTGCTAGCACAGTTCATGCTGTACCTTCACAAGTCGCGGCCAGTAGAACGGCACGCGGTCTTGCCCCGATAACGTGGGCGCCATGGCCATGGAAACCGAAGACATCAAAGTCGAACCCGAAGCAGCCGAATCGCAGGCGATCGCTTCATCGAACCCAATGGACACGCGGCTCGAAGAGTTAGCAACCTTGCGCGAGCAAGCGTTGCATGCCGGTGCCGCGTCAGCAGTCGATCGCCAACACGAGCGTGGCAAGTTCACGGCGCGCGAGCGCATTGAGATGCTCCTCGACCCCGATACGTTCGTTGAACTCGACATGCTTGCTCGCCACCGCGCTCACGGGTTCGGCCTCGAAAACAACAGGCCGTTAACTGACGGAGTAGTCACTGGCTGGGGCAGCATTGATGGCCGAAAAGTTTTTGTATTCGCGCAAGACTTCACATTGTTCGGTGGCGCGCTTGGTGAGGTGTTCGCCGAGAAGATCCACAAGGTGATGGATCTCGCAGAGTCTGTAGGTGCGCCGATCATCGGTCTAAACGATGGAGCGGGAGCTCGCATCCAAGAAGGCGTCGTATCGCTTGCTGAGTACGGCGGCATCTTCCTCCGTAATGTCAAGGCTTCTGGCGTGATCCCACAGATCAGCGTGATCCTCGGGCCATGTGCGGGAGGCGCTGTGTACTCGCCAGCGATTACAGACTTCACCTTCATGGTGAAGGAAACATCGCACATGTTCATAACGGGCCCAGATGTAGTGAGGGCCGTTACCGGTGAAGACGTGACCCAAGAAGAACTCGGCGGAGCCATGACCCACGCGTCGAAATCTGGCGTGGCGAACTTTGTTTTTGACGATGAGACAACCTGTCTTGAACAAGTTCGCTATTTGTTGTCGTTCCTGCCGTCTAACAACCTCGAGAATCCGCCATTCTTCGAACCAGATGATGATCCAGCGCGGCAGTGTGTCGACATTCTCGATCTGATTCCAGATGCACCGAACAAGCCATATGACATGAAGAAAGTGATCGCCGCGATCGTTGATGACAGTGACTTCTTCGAAGTGAACCGCTTGTGGGCAATGAATATTGTGTGCGGCTTCGCACGCGTCGACGGCCATGTTGTCGGCGTTGTTGGCAACCAACCACAAGTTCTTGCCGGATGTCTAGACATCGATGCCTCGCAGAAAGCGGCGCGTTTTGTGCGTACCTGCGATGCATTCAATATTCCGCTCGTCACTTTCGTTGATGTTCCAGGTTTTCTCCCGGGTAGTAACCAGGAGTACGGAGGGATCATCCGGCATGGCGCAAAGTTGCTATACGCCTACTGCGAAGCGACCGTGCCACGCGTGCAGATTGTTACGCGCAAGGCATACGGCGGCGCGTATGTGGTTATGAACTCAAAGTCGATCGGCGCTGACCTCGCGTTTGCATGGCCTTCTGCCGAGATCGCAGTTATGGGTGCAGACGGCGCAGTAAACATCGTCTTCCGTAAAGAGATCGAAGGCTCTGACGACCCGACCTCTCGAAGAGCGGAACTCATCGACGAATACACAGAGCGGTTCGCCAACCCCTACATCGCTGCAGAGCGTGGTTATGTAGATGATGTGATCGATCCGCGCGACACGCGCAGGGTGTTGGTGGAGTCACTCGAAATGCTCCGCACGAAGAAGGAATCACTTCCGCAGCGCAAGCATGGGAACGTTCCTCTCTGATGCGTACCGAAAAGTTAGAACCGGTGGTTCAGATCATTACCGGTGGCGCATCGGCTGATGAGGTAGCGGCCATCGTCGCTGCAGTAAACGCGCTCGTCGCAACACAGATGGAGTTATCCAGCGTTTCGGAACCTCCCTCGACGTGGGTTGTTGCGTCGCGGTTGCGAGCACGTCGCGGGCGGCTAGAACGCGGCTCCTGGCGTTTGTCCGGTCAGCTCGGTCGACAAGCGCGTCGATGACCGCGATCGTACGCGATGCAGAAGTCATTTCTACCGGAACCGATACCGTCGTCGTGACGTTCGTTACTGATCCTGGCGAGAGCATTACGACGCGCGTCGGAGATCACGAAATAGCAACCTCAGGACCAATCCATGTCGCGCGATTCACGGATCTTCCTTCCGATACCGAGTTTGCTGTTGAGTTGGAGGGTCATGCAATCAGTGATCCGCATTTCCCATCGGCTGTACGTACTCTCCCTGTTCCGCGCGGTCGCTTACTAGCTCACTACGCGACAGTTAATGATGTTCACTTTGGTGAAACTTCATGCGGCCAGGTAGAAGGTGTGACGGAAGAAGAACTCGGCCCCGTCCTGCGCTCGCCGCCAGGTGAACTGCCGTATCCGGAAACGATGAATAGGTCCGCGATAGCCGAGATCGCTGCGGTTAATCCTGAGGCAGTCGTTGTAAAAGGTGATCTCACATGCAGAGGGACAGAAGAGGAGTACGCATTATTTCTAGATGCTTACGGCACTTTTGGTGACCGGCTCCACCATGTGCGTGGCAACCATGACGCGATAATTGACGCGACGATGGCTTTGCAGGACGCTCCGTTCGCGTTCGAAATTGGCGGTGTGACGCTCGCCGTACTCGACACGGTCTTGCCTGGTAGTGACCGCGGTCAACTATCGGCCGAGCAGGCTGGATGGCTCAACGCTTTAGCTGGTGAAGCGACAGGTTCAGTATTCGTATTTGGTCACCACCACCTATGGGATCTCAACGCGGAATCGCGCAGCACCAGTTATTTCGGGATCAATCCAGACGACAGTGACATGCTTGCAGGTGTTGTGGCTGCGAATGAAAACATTGTTGGATACTTCGCTGGTCATACCCACCGCCACCGCATTCGCCGATTCAGCCAAGCGCGTGACGTGCCGTTTGTGGAAGTGAGTTGCACGAAGGACTATCCGGGCGTCTGGGCCGAGTATCACGTCTACGAGGGCGGGTACACGCAGACAGTCCACCGCATCGGAACCGTTATTCCAGCGCCCAAGGCGTTGGAGTGGACAGAGAGAACGCGTCCGATGTTCGCGGGTCTCTACCGGGACTACGCACTCGGATCGTTATCCGAACGGTGCTTCACCCAGACCTACTGAACAACACCACCATAAAACTCAACCCGAAAACAGTGGGCGCGGGTCGTTGGTTTCGAAGGTTGGTTTCGTAGGCTGGATGTCCATGCAGGCGCTAGAGGGACTTCGTGTTGTCGACATGGCCACCGTGCTTGCTGGGCCTGGAGCGGCTCGCTACCTCGCTGACTTTGGCGCGGACGTAATCAAGGTAGAGGCTCCGCAAGGTGATGGCACTCGCAGGATGGGTTGGCAGCCACCAGAGGGTGGCGACGCCTATATGTGGAAATTGCTAGGGCGCAACAAGCGATCTGTGGTGCTCGACCTCAAGCTGGAAGCTGATCTTGCAGCGATGCGTCAGCTTGTGGCATCCGCAGATGTGCTCGTCGAAAACTTCAGACCCGGCACCCTTGAACGTCTCGGCCTGTCTCCCAACGGATTACTCGACGCGAATCCTGGACTCGTGATTCTTCGGATCACTGGGTTTGGACAGGATGGCCCGTATGCAAGCCGTCCCGGATTCGCGACAATCGCCGAGGCGATGAGCGGGTTTGCATCGATGAATGGCGAACCCGATGGTGGCCCGCTGCTGCCGCCCATTGCTCTCACCGACGAGATCACCGCGCTGGCGGGTGCGTTCTCCGTGATGGTGGCCATTCATCATCGCGACCGCACGGGTGAGGGACAGGTAGTCGATGTGAACTTGCTCGAAACGATGATCCAAATGCTCGGCGCACTACCGAGTGCTTCAGCGCACCTCGATTACGTCCAACCTCGTCTCGGAAGTGGAATCCCCTACACGGTGCCCCGCGGGACCTACCTGTGTAATGACGGCAAATGGGTTGCCATTTCTACATCGGCTGAATCTGTTGCTGAACGCGTAATGGCACTCCTCGGAGTTGGCGACGATCAACGATTCAAGACATTCGACGGACGCATAGAACACCGCGATGAACTCGACAAGATCGTGAGCAATTGGATAGGAGCACGTGGTGAGATCGAAGTGTTGCGTGCATTCGAAGTTGCAGAAGCGGCGGTCGCTCCGGTGTACACAGTTGCCGATGCACTCGCTGACCCGCACTTGGCTGCACGCGGCACATTCATCGAGGTAGATGGGGTAATGATGCAAGGCCTCATTGCGGCGTTCGGGAGGACACCTGGAGAAGTGCGCCATGCCGGCAGAACCCTCGGGACAGATACCGCCGAGGTACTTGCGGAACTCGAAGCGGATAGGTAGGCGGGGAGGCTACAGAGAAAGTTTTCCACCGATCCTTGTGGAAAACCATGCGGAATAACTGGGCTCGGCTGTCTAAAACCGGTGTATAGGTAGGTAATCCGCCGTTTATGTCATCCAAGTTCTTCCACAGGGCACTTTCGCAAAACTTGAAACTGCGATAAACCGCTATCTTGCACCGCTGGTAAAGGGTCGGATAAAGACCCAGGAAATACGGGTTACTAGGAGGAACGATGGCGAGAACAATTAGCAGCGAAAGCCTCGCGGAGGTCGTGCGTGGGCAAACGGTTGCTACCCGATTTAGGGACACTGTCCGGGAACGCCCAGACGCGGTAGCCATCCGCGCGAAGCAAGGCGACGGGTGGGTGGAATGGACGTGGGCGGATTACGCGGACCGCGCATGCAGACTCGCCACGGCGCTAGGAGATCTTGGAGTAACCCGCGGCGATCGTGTTGTTCTGATGATGAGGAACCGTCCTGAGTTTCACGTGGCCGACGTTGCAGTTGTTCTATGCGGTGCTACGCCGATATCCATCTACAACTCGTCGTCGTCGGAGCAAGTGCAATATCTAACAGAGCACTGTGACGCAACGATCGCGATTGTCGAAGATGCAACCTTCCTCAAACGTTTCGAAGCCGTGCGCGATCAGCTTCCGCTTATACGCGACATCGTCATGATCGATGGCAAATCCGATGGCGCGTACTCATGGGATATTCTCATGGAAAGTGATCCCGTCGATCTAGACGAGGCATCGAAGATCGCGCAACCGAGCGACTTGGCGACGGTTATCTACACGTCAGGTACAACCGGTCCCCCAAAGGGCGTAATGCTCGATCACGAAAATGTTTGCTTCACCGTTGAGTGCCTACGCCTATGTCTGGAAGACGTTGGCACCGCGGGCCGCCGCATGGTTTCGTACCTGCCGATGGCACACATCGCGGAACGCATGACGTCCCATTACCAAGGTCTTACCCTCGGCTATGAAGTAACTACCTGTCCAGAACCAGGTCAGGTTGCTCCTTATCTCAGCCAAGTTCACCCAGAGGTGTTCTTCGGTGTTCCGCGCGTGTGGGAGAAGATTCATGCAGGCGTGATGGCTTCGGTCGCCGCCGACCCCCAACGCAAAGCCGGCCTAGAGGCAGCGCTCGGTGTTGGGTTGAAGGTGTCGGAATGCCGCGCGCGCGGAGAAGAGATCGCCCCTGACCTCCACGCGGAGTGGGAGAAGGCCGACGTAGCGCTCGGTGGTATTCGAACATTGCTCGGATTGGATGCGTGCCTAACTGCGATCAGTGGTGCCGCTCCCATATCCGCAGATGTGTTCGACTTCTTTCGTGCCCTAGGGGTTCCGATTTCCGAGATTTATGGGATGAGCGAGTCATCCGGCCCAATGACTTGGGAACCTTTCCTTATTCGTTCGGGCACTGTTGGACGCGAGGTTCCCGGTTGCGAGATTCGCCTTGCCGAAGACGGTGAGGTGATCTGTCGCGGAGGAAACGTGTTCCGAGGATATCTCAATGATCCAGAGAAGACCGCTGACGCCTTGGTAGACGGTTGGCTGTTGTCCGGCGACATCGGCGTTCTCGACTCCGATGGCTACCTCCGGATTGTTGACCGCAAGAAAGAACTCATCATCACCGCCGGTGGCAAAAACATTTCGCCGGCCAACCTTGAGGGCGCTCTCAAATCTGGAGAACTGATCGGTCAGGCGTGCGTTATAGGCGACCAACGGCCGTTCATGTCCGCTCTAGTTGTGCTTGATTCTGAAGTAGCGCCGGTATGGGCGAAGCAACGCGGCATCGAAGACACAAGCTTGGCCTCGCTTGCAGATAATCCTGAGGTAATCGCCGAGGTGGAACGCGAACTGCAGGAGGCAATGTCGCCGTTCAACAACGCCGAGCGCGTCAAAAAGATTGAGATTCTGCATGAGGAGTGGCTACCCGACTCCGAGGAACTCACTCCGACTTCCAAGCTCAAGCGCCGCGGGATAAACGCCAAATACGCGAAAGAGATAGAACGCATCTACTCCTGACAACATTTAGAACTTGGCCGTGTACCTATTCGAATGGGGCGACCTCGACGCGGTCGCGTCCGTTGAGTAGGGCCTCCGTGAGGGCATCGCTCGCACGTCTGATGAGTTCTGGCGCATAGAGCGCGTGCGAGGGATAACAGGCGATTCCCGCGGACACAGTTAGCGAATCCGACTTTGCTCTCGCGAACAGTGACCCGCGTACGCGCTCTGCCGCCCATACGGCGCCTGATTCTGCGGTGTCCTCAAGAATGATGGCCGCGATCGAATTATTTATCTGGCATGCGATGTCACACTCTCGAAGTGTACGGAGAATGGTTTCTCCCAATAACGCGATGCGATCTTGGTCGTCCAAGTCTTCGACATTGTGATGATCATCGAGTTCGAAAAGGATGATCGACATGGGCTGCAATGTCCGCCTGGCTGTCGCAACCCGCTGCTGGAGGATTACTTCGAAGAACTGTTTATCCAACAATCCAGATCCAATCTCATGCAGCGATGCTTGCATTGATGGATGGTTGAGTCGGTGTCTCCAGTCACCGCGGTATGAGGTGGCGTATTCCGTGAAGATGGCGGCATGTGTTTCGGGCTCGACGTCCGAGTGCGTTCGATCGAGAGCGGGCTCTCTATCGAGAAACGCGAGGACCCGCGCGGCGAGTGAGGCGAGCCGTGCAGTAATCGCAAGGGTTAGATTTTTGCCGGTCACAGATTGTGTATCGGCGCGATCAGGCTAGAAGTGGACCTATCCGAGTCGGGTTTTTTTACGGTGTGCGATGGCAAGGTCAGCGACGTCCGAGATGATCGCCGAAAGCTTGTAATCCTTGGGGGTATAGACCCTGGCAACACCCTGCGCGATGAGCGATTCTTGGTCCGGATCCGGGATGATTCCGCCGACCACCACCGGCGCAGTGACGCCAGCGTCTCTCAGTTGACGCAGCGTTTCTGGTACAAGGACAAGGTGGGAACCGGACAAGATAGATAGACCTATTACATCGACATCTTCGTCGCGCGCCGCAGAGGCGATTTGTTCGGGGGTCAGCCGGATTCCCTGGTACACAACTTCCATCCCCGCATCGCGCGCGGCCACTGCAATTTGTTCGGCACCGTTGGAGTGACCGTCGAGCCCGGGTTTGCCGACGAGAATGCGCACCGGCCCACCGTATTCGCGGGAATCGGATTGCACGCGTTCGCGTACCACGAGCAACTCGTCGTTGACGTTTGCCGCTACACCACCAACCCCGGTTGGGGCCCGGTATTCACCAAAGACGTCGCGCAACGTTGAGGCCCACTCTCCAACAGTCCCTCCAGCACGCGCTAACTCAATTGTGGCGTTCATCAAGTTCTCTTCGGTGGCAGCGACAGCGCGAACATTGTCCAGCGCCGCCTGGACTGCTTCGGCATCTCTCTTTGATCGCCAGTCTTTGATTTGAGCGACATGGTCTGCTTCTACGCTGGGATCGAGGATCAAGATGTGGCCGCTACCGGATTCAGTGAGCGGTGATTGCTCGGTTTCTGTGAAGCAGTTGACACCGATGACCTTGAGATCACCGGACTCGATGCGTCGCACTCGTTCTGCATTGGATTGCACGAGGCGGCCCTTGACTTCGTCGATCATCGCGAAGGCGCCGCCCCCGTCCAGTACCCACTCAAGTTCGGTTAAGGCCGCCTCACATAGTTCCCCGACCTTCGTCTCGATAACTGCGGATCCCTCGAAGATGTCTCCATATTCGAGAATGTCGGACTCGTACGCCAGTACCTGCTGCATGCGTAGAGACCACTGCTGGTCCCACGGGCGCGGTAAACCGAGTGCCTCGTTCCAACATGGCAGTTGGAGCGCGCGCGCTCTCGCATCGCGAGAGATTGTGACCCCGAGCATTTCAAGCATGATCCTGGCTACGTTGTTTTCCGGCTGCGCTTCTGTGAGCCCAAGAGAGTTCACCTGCACCCCGTAACGGAAACGGCGCAACTTGTCGTCAGTAACTCCGTAGCGCTCCGCACATATCTGATCCCACATGCGCGTAAACGCGCGCATTTTGCACATTTCTTCGATGAATCGTGTTCCGACATCTACGAAGAACGAAATACGTCCTACAACTTCAGGGAAGTCAGCATCAGAGATCTGTCCTGATCCCTTGACGGCGTCGAGAATATCGATGGCCGTTGCGAGTCCATAAGCAAGTTCTTGCACAGGGGTCGCGCCAGCTTCTTGAAGGTGGTACGGGCACACATTGATTGGGTTCCACTTTGGGATGTGGAGCACGGTGTGGGCAATGACGTCGACGGTCAATCGGCGACTCGCCTCAGGACCAAAAATGAATGTGCCGCGTGAGAGGTATTCCTTGACGATGTCGTTTTGGATCGTGCCGGAGAGCAGTTCGGGGTTGACTCCTTGCTCGTCCGCGAGAGCTATGTACATCGCCAGCAACCACATCGCGGTCGCATTGATCGTCATAGAAGTGTTCATCTCGCCGAGCGGAATGCCTTCGAACAGCGTTCGCATCTCACCAATGTGCGGCACGGGTACCCCGACCTTGCCAACCTCGCCACTCGCTAGAGGGTCATCGGGGTCGTAACCGGTCTGGGTGGGTAGATCGAATGCGACAGATAGACCGGTCTGTCCTTTAGCCAGGTTCGATCGGTATAACTCGTTGGACGCTCTGGCCGAAGAATGGCCAGAGTAGGTCCGCATCATCCACGGGCGATCGGTCACGGGGGCCATTCTCGCCGGTTGGCTACTACTTGGGGTAGTCAAAGAAGCCGATGCCGCTCTTACGGCCCAGGCGCTCGGCGCTAACCATGCGACGGAGCATCGGAGCAGGCGCGTAATTCGAGTCTTTGAACTCGGTGTAGAGCGCTTCGAGAATGGCCAGACTCGTGTCGAGGCCGACCAGATCGAGGAGTGCGAGGGGGCCCATCGGCATGTTGCACCCTCCCTGCATGGCGGCATCGATGTCGTCCCTGTTAGCCACGCCTGCATCGAGGAGTCGCACTGCGTTGTTCAGGTATGGGAACAACAGCGCGTTGACGATGAAGCCCGCCTGGTCGCGCGCCTCGACGGGATTCTTGCCGCACGTTGTTGCGAAATCTCGGGCTAGAGCGATTGTGGCGTCAGCTGTAGTGATCGCGCGAACTACTTCTACGAGCGGCATCACTGGAGCTGGATTGAAGAAGTGGATGCCGCATACGAGTTCGGGGCGGCCAGTTTCCATGGCCATCTCGACTACCGGGAGCGTCGAGGTGTTGGTCGCGAGGATCGCACCCTCCTTGACGATGCCATCTAATTCTTTAAAGAGGAGTTTCTTTGTCGGCAAGTCTTCGAGAACGGATTCGAGAACGAGGTCACAGTCGGCGAGCGCAGCAAGGTCGGCAACAGCGGTGACGCGACCGAGAATGGCGACGCGCTCTGAATCTTCGAGCTTGCTTCGGTCGACTTGCTTCGCGAGTGAGCGTTCGAGGTTCTCCACCATCTTGTCGGCAGAGCTCTGTTGGCGGCTGCGAAGGATCACTTCGATCCCACCCTTTGCCGCAACCTCGGCAATGCCGGATCCCATGATCCCCGAACCCACTACACCTAAGCGCTTTACAGTCATTTTGTTTCCCCTTCCAGTAAGTTGAAACGAAGGTTACTGATGGGTAGGAGTGCTGCGCCATGCGAGAAGATCTGCTGCCATCCCGCTCGACCAACAACTGTCGATAGTGTGCAGACCCAATGACTAGAGAACATGTTCATGGCACGCTTGCACTCCTCGGCGGCGAGGAGTGGAGTGATGCAACCCGGCAGTTAGACGCTGAATTGCTCGCGGCTAGCGGGGGGACCGAGGTCGTGGTGCTCACGACCCCTAAGGCGTTCGAGCACCCAGAGTTGGTCGGTCCTCGCGCTGATTCATATTTCTCATCCCTCGGGGCCACGGTGCGCACCTTGAATGTCATAAACCGGCGTGACGCCGAAGCACCCGAGATCGTAAAGGCGGTAGCGAACGCGAACTTCGTCTATCTCCCAGACGGATCGTCGCTTCACTTGCGGTCCGTGATCGCTAGCGGAGCCTTAGAAGAAGCGTTACTCGCCGTGTTTCGTTCGGGTGGCGTGCTCGCCGCATCTGGTGAATCCGCGATGGTGTTGTGCGATCCCATGGTCGACAGACGCGGGGGTGCATACACGGTGGGGCTAGGAGTCGTTGAAGGAGTTGCTGTCGACCCGCACTACAACCGGCTATCTGCAGAGTCGAAGGCGCGCCCCCACAGTTTGTTGCCGAGTGGAACGACGCTCGTAGGAATCGATGATTCAACCGCATTGGTTAGAGCTCCAAGCGCTGTTTGGAGCGTGTACGGAACCGGCTCAGTAACCGTCTATGAACAGGGCGTAGATGTCCTGTACAAAGATGGAAATTCTGGATTGCCTCTTCCTTAGGGCGACCGCCATCAACTTTCGGTGATGGTCACTTTCGTCGTGTAGATCTTCTTCGTTGGAGTTCCGGCTTGTTCGACTGTGCCGAATGAGTTGATCAACTTAACTACGTCCATTCCCTTGGTGACCTGGCCGAGGATCGAGTATTTGAATGGTGGCCCACCACCGTCGAGGGTTTCCGCGCCTGTCTTGCTCGTGGCGATGAAGAACTGAGACCCGGAAGTGCCTGGGCCAGAGTTAGCCAACGCGACCGACCCGACCTTGTAGCCATCCGTAGGAGGTTCATCGGGGAGTACGAAACCCGGTCCTCCGGTTCCGTCGCCGGAAGGATCGCCACCTTGGTCTACGAAGTCCTTCACGATGCGGTGAAACAGTGTGCCGTCATAGAAACCCTCGCGCGACAATGCAACGAATGCGTTAACGGATTGCGGTGCCGCCTTGGCATCGAGCGCGATTTCGATTGTTCCACAGCTGGTCACCATGGTGGCGCTGTATTTCTTAGCTGGATCAATGGTCATCGGTGGTATTTGTTGCTCGGTGTTCTTCGCCGTAGTCGTTGGCGTTGTAGAGGAACACTTCCCGGCTGCCTTGTTGTCTGCTGAGTCGTCGCTACTCGTAAAGAAAGTGAAGGCGCCGTACGCAACTCCGACAATTAGAATCATCACCAATAACCGGATGATGCTTCGCTTCACTTTGTCGCGCTTCATCAATCGTGCGCGCTCTTCGCGTGCTCGATCGCGGTTCTCGCGTTGGCGTTCTCTCTTGTCTGCCTTGGACACGGTTGCGAATCCTATTCGTTAGTCGCGTACGTGCGGCATGCTTGTGCGCGCAGCGATGGGCATGGCGCCGGTGCAGCGCCCAAGTCAGGTCCCGAGCTGATTACTGGAAGCACCAGACGTGATGGCCTCGGGCCGCCGAAGGAGACGCGAACCGTGTCAGATTCCCCGGTGTCCGGTGTTCCGAAGGTCCACTCTGGCCGGTCGCCACCAGGAGCCTGGATGGTCAGGCGGATACGAGTGCCAGCCCGAAACTGATGCGCGAACGGGAATAGCGCAACGCGGGCTGTCACGAAATTGTTCACTGGCATTGGTTTGGCGCTCGCCTTGGTATCTGGGTGGAAAGGGTTGAGTGCTGTTGAGCGCGAACTTGTTGCGCGGTGACTTAGACGAAGCCAACCGTTTTGTACGTAGCGTTCGCTTCCGTCCTCGCGTACCTCGCTCAGAGTTACCTGTACATCGTTGTCGGGTGTGCTCGATGAGATGCGCAAGTCGACGCTTCCGGTGCCCGCCATGGTGACGTTCTCGGCGAGGGGCTCTGTTATGTAGGCGAGAGAGTCGCCTTCTACGACTTGTTCCCATGTGTACGGAGGGTTAGCGGACCAGACACTTCCCGATGTGAGATTTGTGCGTGGCCTCGCATTGGGATCGGGGTGGTACCCGTCGTTCCCGGTGCCTGTGGATCGCGTACTGGCTAGACCGCCATTCGCTTGGAAGTACCAAGTCGTAGCGCGTGTTCCGGGAATCGGCCATGCATCGTGGCGGGTCATGGCGCGGCTCATGGGCGCACCTGGTTCCCATCCGGGCGCGTTTCCTGTCTCCCACAAGATGGCAACGGGAGGCTCGGCCTCGAAGGTCTTGAGAGCTTGTTTGTATGTGGTGCCCTTAGGGAAACGATCGGGAAGCACGGCGACTCCCTTGATGCCAGTGATCGCTGCCCATACCTGGGGAGCTATGCCCATAACCAGCGGCGGGACTTCTGGAACTTCACGTGAGAGATACAGCTGAAGGAACTCGGTCATTTCTTGGAGTACCGCTGGATCAAGCGATTCGATGTGCACGCCATTTTGGCCTACCACTCGCACGTCGGTCTTGGGTGAGAATCGGTTGAGAATGTTGCCCCAGTGGCCGCCAGTTTGTTCGTCCTGCCATGCACCAGCAATGAAGGTGCGTGCCTTGATCTTGTGTACAAAGTGTTCAGGGGCGAGCGATGCGGTGCCATCGGGAAAGTCATACCGGAATTTGTTCTTGAAGTTCGACGTGTACGGGTTCTCATCGATCTGTTTGATCAGGTCTACGTTTTGGCCCCGCAACAACATGTTGTCGGCGCAGGTCTTGTCGCCACCATCGATGCGTTCCTGTACCCATTTTGGTGCATCTGGGTTTGGCCACTTGTTCTGCTGGAGCCGTTCCTCGGTCCAACCGAGAGCGAAACCGTCGTTGAAGATTCCGCCGGGGTACAACGTTCCGCGCCATGTGTCGTCGATTACGGAAAGCGGCGTGATCACCTTGAGGTGTGGCGGGCGGGTTTGTGCGACGAACAATTGACTGATTCCGCCGTAGGAAATTCCGACCATTCCTACGCGGCCGTTCGACCAGGGCTGGGCTGCGACTGTCTCGATGGCGTCGTAGCCGTCAAGAGTTTGGAGGGTTTCGAAGAAGTTGAACGCGCCTCCAGAGCAACCGGTGCCGCGAATGTTTACGCCTATCCACGCGATGCCCATCGGAGGAACGAGCAACTTGTACTGGGGTTGACCGGTTCCTGGGTTGGACGGGTCATACCCTGAGTACTCGACGACTGCTGGGTAGGGGCCGTCTTCTACGGGACCGGGAAGCACAACCTGCACGCTCAGCGTTGTTCCGTCGCGTGTCTTTAGGTAGCCGTAGCCTGAAGTTTCGTTGCGGTTGGTGGCTTCGAGTTTTTGGCTCTTGTAGAACGACTGCGGTGGATTGTCCGTTGAGTTCAAAACAAGGATCGACTTTGATCGCTGTTCTTTGCCGCCGCTATTGAGTACTACGTGGTAGCCGTCCCCGGCATCTACATTGCGAAATAGGTAGCCGCCATTCTCATCGATGGTTCCCCTCTGGTCCTTGCCTCCATCTGGGGCATCGAGTGTGACGCTCTCGCCCGGAGGGGCCTTGAGGACATAGACTTGGTGAACGCTGCCGCGCACCTTGAAGGCTTGAGATGAGTTAGTGGCGGCCTGACGTACTGGGTACGCGGCGCTTGCGGCAGGTGTAGCCGCAGTCGCGAACAGCACCATTGTCGCCAATGCAACCAGGCTTTTGCTAGTAACTCTTGCCACCCGTGCCTCCTCGAACTTGTGAAGGTGGCATTCTGGCAGAGAGGTGGCGGCGGTGCGCATCGCCCCTGTTTTCTCTTCTTGGGTAAACGAGGCGTAGTCGGGTCACCCTCGCGGGTACCCTCGTAGAGCCGTTGTATTGAGGCCACACGTCCAGGACAATTGCCCGTTTGCCACGCACGAAAGTCTCTGCCACGACATGTTGATCGTTCAGAAGTATGGCGGCAGTTCGGTCGCAGATCCAGAGCGGATTCGCGCTGTTGCTGAGCACATCGTGCGGACGCACGAAAAGGGCGACCAGGTGGTTGTCGTAGTTTCGGCAATGGGCAAGACCACCGATGAACTGCTTCGGCTTGCTCGAGAGGTTTCGCCGCAAGCGCATGGCCGAGAAATGGACATGTTGCTCACGGCTGGCGAACGCATTTCGATGGCGCTGTTGTGCATGGCGATGATCGATATGGGTGTGCACGCGGTGAGCTTCACTGGTTCCCAAGCGGGAATTGTTACCGACACCGCTCACGGCATGGCGAAGATTCTTGAGATCAAGGGAGATCGCATCCGTGAGGTACTTGCGGGCGACGGAGTTGCAGTAGTTGCAGGGTTCCAAGGGATTTCTACGGACAAGGCGATAACGACTCTCGGCCGTGGCGGATCCGATACCACCGCAGTTGCGTTAGCTGCTTCACTCGGCGCGCAGGTCTGTGAGATCTATACGGATGTCCCTGGAGTGTTCAGCGCGGATCCGAGGCTTGTGTCCGAGGCGCGCAAACTGGAACGGGTTAGTTATGAAGAGATGCTTGAGATGGCGGCCACTGGTGGTCGGGTACTCGCGCTGCGCTCAGTTGAGTTCGCGCGGAATTACTCCGTCGATGTGCATGTGCGATCAAGTTTTACGTGGGAGCAAGGCACCTGGGTACTAGAGGAGGATCCCAAAATGGAACAGGCGATTATTTCAGGAGTAACGCACGATGAATCTGACGCGAAGGTCACAATCGCGCACGTGCCAGATCGGCCTGGTGTGGCGGCATCGATGTTTAGGGCGCTAGCGGATGAGTCCGTGAATGTGGACATGATCGTGCAGAACGTTTCCACGGCAGGACATACCGATATTTCGTTCACGGTGCCGCGCGAAGATCTTGGTCGCGCACTCAAGGTTGTTGAGAAGTTGTCTTCGGGGATTGAAGCCTCGGGTGTCACTCATGACGAGGGGGTCGCGCGTATTTCATTGGTTGGCGCGGGCATGAGGACTAATCCGGGCGTTGCGGCCAAGATGTTCGAAGTGCTTGCTGCCGAAGACGTAAATATTGAAATGATCTCCACGTCGTCAATTCGAATTTCGTGCGTCATTCAAGAAATTGATGTGAAGAAAGCCGTTCGCGCGTTGCACTCGGCGTTTGAATTGGACAAGGGCGACTGATGGGCTTCCAGGTCGGAGTAATTGGCGCAACGGGTCTTGTCGGGCAAGAGATGCTTGGGATACTTGAACAGCGCGCATTCCCTGTAGACCGCTTGCGCGCGTATGCATCAACGAAGTCTGAAGGGAAGGTGCTTCCGTTCGCTGGTGGCGAAGTTAGGTGCGAAGTTCTGCGCGATGGTTGCTTCGATGGTCTTGATCTTGTGATTGTCGATGTAGACGATCCGATCGCTGAGGTTTGGGCGCCGGTTGCAGCTGCTGCGGGAGCCATGGTGGTCGATAACTCAGCGGCGTTTCGGATGGACCCCGATGTTCCATTGGTTGTAGCCGAGGCGAATCCAGAAGACCTGCGCAAGTTGCCGAAAGGAATTGCGTCGTGCCCAAACTGCACGACGATCGTGTTGGTCACCGCACTCGCACCGCTGCACGCGTCAGCGGGTATCAAACGAATGATTATCTCGACGTACCAGTCCGTGTCCGGCGCGGGTAGGGCCGGAGTGGCTGAGCTCGCTCGCCAACAAGCGGAGTTTGCAGGTGACGAAGACCGGTTGAGCAGGGCCGCAACTGTCGATGGGCTCGTGGTGGCAGGGGCATTGTGGCCAGCACCTATCGCAGCCAATGTCATCCCGTTGGCCGGGTCTGTCGGTGAGCACGGGTACACGAGCGAGGAGTGGAAACTTGTTCATGAGAGTCGGAAGATCTTGCATGACGATGCGATGAAGGTGACAGCGACATGCGTCCGGGTGCCTGTATTTGTCGGTCATGCGATGTCCGTGAATGTCACGTTCAGTGAGTCAATGGGTCGGGCACGGGCTGCTGATTTATTAGGTAACGCCTCAGGTGTGGTGTTGGTTGACGACGGCCGCGGCGCGCCAAGCTCGCTTGAGGGTGCGGGGATTGATCCGGTACTCGTGGGTAGGCTTCGCGAGGATCAGAGCCGAGAAAATACCTTGGACCTGTGGATTACCGGTGACAATCTTCGTAAGGGCGCGGCCTTGAACGCGGTACAGATGGCTGAGATTCTCACCCGAAGTTGAGCCCCTTCTAGGTCATTTGGCCTTCTGGATGGGCCTAAACATGGCCTACGCTTTTCCTCCCAGATAGTGAGAGCTGCACGTGGCCATAGTCGTAGTGCGGGTGAGGGAGGAATTGGAGTGCGCGCGAGGTCGGCGGTCTTGGTTGCCACGGCGACGCTTGGTGCGGTCCTGTCGTATGGATTTATTGCTTCCGCAGGCGCTGCTGTCCAGGGGGACGGATCGTGGCATGTAACGAGTCAGCCATCTCCAGTGCGCGCTGTCCATACCGCGTTGCTGAAAAACGGCAAGGTCTTGCTGGTCTCGGGTTCGGGGAATGACAAAGAACGGTTCGCGGCAGGAACGTTCGAGACGAGTATCTGGGATCCAGTTACCGATACGTTCGAGGCGGTGGAGACGCCGTGGGACGCGTTCTGCGCTGGGCACGCGTTTCTTCCCGATGGACGCCTACTTGTGGCGGGTGGTACTACCGCCTACTCGAGTCCGGCGACCAACAATGAAAACGCGGGATCGAAAGAAGCGTATGTCTTCGACCCGACGAGTCGCAGTTACGAAAAGGTTGCAGATCAAACGCTTGCGCGTTGGTATCCGACTCTCACCGAGATGGGTGACGGCCGCATCCTTGCGGTAGGTGGATTAGATGAAAACGGCGTCCTCACTAAAGACTGGCAACTCTTTGATGGAGTCACGGAACGTTGGACAGCGTTGGCGGAACCGCCTTCAGCGTTCAGGCGGATGCCGATGTATCCAGCGCTGCACCTCATGCGCGACGGGCGCCTGTTTTATTCGGGCGTGACGACGTTTGGGAGCACGCACGAAGATGCACCGGCCGGAATTTGGAACACTCACTCAAACGGGTTTCAGCATGTTGCAGGATTGACCGACGCCGACCGGCGCGATCAGGGCGCGAGTGTGCTGTTGCCTCCTGCCCAAAATCAAAAGGTCATGGTCATTGGTGGTGGGTGGCAGCAAGCGCCGGTTTGGGCGGTCCCAACGACCGCGATCGTGGACTTGAGTAAGCCAAACCCCACGTTCACCCCCGGCCCGCTGATTGATTTCCCGAAGATGTATGTAAGCGCGACAATCTTGCCGGATCAGACGGTGCTGCAGACCGGTGGGTCTTTGACGACAGTCAAGAATGGGAACCACCCGGTACTAACAGCACAGATCTTTGATCCTAAGACGAATATTTGGCAGACGGTCGCCCCGCCCACCGTGCCCAGGGCATACCACTCTTCCAGCCTCTTGCTGCCCGATGGAAGGGTTGCAACATTTGGTGGGAATCCGTTGGACGAGTTTGAGATGCGTGTCGAGATATTTACGCCTGGATATCTTCAGACGGGTCGAGAACGTCCGTCCATCGACAGTAGTCCCACGGAGATCCATTACGGCGAAACATTTTCTGTAGGTAGTACGCAGGCCGCGCCTATTGAGTCTGCAGTGTTGGTGCTTCCGGCTGCCATTACACATTCAAGTGATCCGAACCAGAGATTGGTTGACTTGCCATTCAGCGCTACATCCGATGGGGTAACGGTGACGGTTCCAAATGAGCCGAACTTGGCTCCACCCGGTTGGTACATGATGTTCCTTGTGGATGCGAACGGCGTGCCTTCCGAGGCGCGGTGGGTCCATCTGAATGTGCAGACGTACGAACGTGGTGGGTACACCCTCGACGGATGGGGTGGGATGCATCCATTCGCGACCGATGGTGTGAGTGCGCCGACGGTGACACGGGGTCCGTACTGGGCGGGTTGGGATATCGCACGCGGCGCGACGTTGGAGCTGGACCACACGGGTGGTTACATAGTTGATGGATGGGGTGGGTTGCACCCGTTCGCCACCGCAGGAAGCACACTCCCGTCGCCGGTAACGAGTGGTCCCTATTGGCGGGGATGGGACATCGTGCGTGGCGTGGCGCTGCTTCCTGGTGGTACGGGTGGATACGTGCTTGACGGGTGGGGAGGATTGCACCCGTTTCGTGTGGGTGATGGCCCAGCGCCGCCCGCAGTTATTGGGGCGCCTTATTGGGGCGGCAACGACGTGGCGCGAGGTGTAGCGCTACTTGCCGACGGTAGCGGCGGCTACATCGTCGACACGTTGGGCGCGGTGCATCCGTTCAGCCTGGGAAATCGGCTGGCCCCACCGCGTTTGGATGCGATGCCGTACGCACCTGCCTCAGTGCCAGTTCGCGGAATAGCGGTTTCGCCTGACGGAAGTGGTGGCATGGTCTTAGATGGTTGGGGTGGACGTCATATGTTCGGAATAGGTGGTGCCGATCCAGGATCCACCACGGGTGGGGCTTATTGGCCTGGGTGGAATATCGCGCGTGATGTTGTCCGATGACTGTGGTTGTTTCCCCTCCCGGATAATGCGGCGGATAGGCCGTTTGAACGTTCGCTACCGACATTGAGACCGGGGCTGTGAGCGACTAACCTTGGCCCAGTTAAATAAGTAACCGTGATTCGGCGTGAGCCGGACAATTTGGTCGAGGGATTAGTGACAACACCGTTGGGCGATGTCGAACACAAGGTGGCATCCAGCCGCGCGCTAGCAATTGTGATTGCCGCAGCATCCGCTGGTGCTGGCTTGCTTCACCTCGCATATGCGCCGGAGCACCTGGCAACCCAGACGAGTCAAGGGATGTTTTTTCTAGTTGTCGCTTGGTTTCAGATAGCCGCCAGCGCGCTGATCATTTTTGGCCGCGCTCCACGATGGGCGATGTTCACCATTGTTGCCGTGAACGTGACTGTGTTGATTGTTTGGATCGTGTCGCGAACAGCGGGAATCGACGGCGTTGTCGAGCAGGTCGTAATGCCCGATGCTCTTGCCGGAATATTTGAGGTAATTGTGATTGGTGGGGCAACCCTGCTCGCCATGGGCTGGGCTGGCCCGATGATCAGTGAGACGGCGCTGGGCGCATCTGTTGGAGTGTCGCTAGCAGGGGTAGTTGCTCTGGTAAGCGTGGCACTCGTGCCGGCGCTGGGCGGCGGCCACTCCGAAGCGGCAGGCCACGGCAACTCCGCAACTAGCGCCGCGAAGGCGCACGACGATTCGATGGCAACCGATGAGCACCCACACGATGAATCCTCCACCCATTCGATGGCAACCGATGAGATGGCAACCGATGAGCACCCGCAGGGCGACACAGTCGAGGTTGCAGGGGCGAACATGACGAATACAACGCACGGGCACACTGGCAGCACGATGAATACGACCGGTGGAACAACTAATACGAACCACGGACACAATGCCGGCACGACCGCTACGACGCCAGGACATAACGGCGAAACGACGACCACCACGACAGGCGGCCACCACGTGGCGCCGCCGCCGGGCGAAGATTGGGCGACGATCAGGCGCACCACCTTGATTGGGGGAGCGTCGGCGGCCAAGCAGGCCTCTGTGAGCGCGGCATCCCGAGACTTTCTTGAGATGAATCTTCGTACCCGTTCGTCGTTCCTCGGTAATCTTGGGGAAGCGGACCGTGAAGCGCGGATCGACGCTTTCGCTAGCTGGCAGATCGACCGGGCGATCGATGTAGAGCATGGTGATCACGCTGTTGGCAACCGCGTCGATGGTCCAAGTACGTGGGTAGCGACGAGTCCGGACGACAGCGTCACGTTGATGCACCAGTTACACGCAGCTGCCGCCAACGTCACCTTGTACCCGACAGCGCAAGATGCGATGAATGCCGGGTATTTCCAAGTGACGTCGTGGATTCCCGGAATCGGTGCGCACTACTTGAAGGCTTCGTATGTTTCGACCTTTGATGCCGCCAAGCCTTCGATCCTTCTTTATAACGGCAACAAGCCGAGTTCGGTCATTGTTGGTGTATCCCACGCGGTGGTGTCGCCGGAAGCGCCTGAAGGATTCGCTGGCACGAACGATGCGTGGCACATCCATCCGTCGCTTTGCCTACTAGGGGCATTTGTAGTTGGATCGGACGCAACGTCAGAGGCCTCGTGCTCGTCGGTTGGAGCCACCAAGGGAACTGGATTTGGATCAAATTCGAAGCTTTGGATGATGCACCTTTGGCAGGTGCCGAACTGGTGGTCACAGTGGGGACTCTTCAGCAGTGAGAGCACTTCAATCAGCGTTGAGAGAACCGACGTAGGCACGTAGCCAGGCAGCGAAACGCGGATTCTTGGGAAATTCTCAAAGTGACGCGCGCAAAATAGGCACATGAAGATTCTTGTGGTCGATGACGACCCTGGCGTGCGTCTTTCTGTGCAGCGGGCGCTTGAGTTTGAGGGTTACGAAGTGATTACGGCGAGCGACGGCGCTGAAGCGCTGGATGTGATGACCGGATCGGCCCCGGATGCCTTGGTGCTTGACCTGACGATGCCACGCGTCGATGGCCTTGAGGTGTGTCGGCGGTTGCGGGTCCAAGGCGATGCGACCCCGATTCTTGTTCTCACTGCTCGCCATGGCGTTTCGGATCGAGTTGCTGGTTTGGACGCAGGTGCAGACGACTACTTGGTCAAGCCGTTTGCGCTAGAGGAGTTACTTGCCCGCTTACGAGCGCTGTTGCGTAGGCGTCCGACTGAGTCGGACGAAGTGCTTACTTTGGATGATCTCACGATGGATATTGGTGCGCGTCAACTTGAACGCGGTGGAGTTTCGATTGATCTCACGCGTACAGAGTGGGTATTGCTTGAACTGCTTTTAATGAACCGTGGGATTGTTCTTTCCCGCGAACTTATTTCTGACCGCGTTTGGGGTTTCGACTTTGGGACATCGGGTTCTCTCGATGTGTACATCGGTTATGTGCGGCGCAAGACCGAAATCAATGGCGCTGCACGGTTGGTGCATACAGTCCGCGGTGTGGGATTTGTTGCCAGGGAACCCTCGTGAAACTTCGTACGCGCCTGACGGCGGTCGTTGCGATTGCGGTGGCCGTTGCAGTGGTTTCTGTCGCGTGTATCTCATGGTTCGCGACGCGAGAGAGGCTTGTTGTGGAGATCGACACTTCCTTGGCTCAACGGGCGCGTCGCTTTGCAATGCCTTCTGGCCGATTCGCGGGGCGCCAGCAGGCGGAACTACCTCCAAGGGTGGGCGAGGGACGGTTGACCGACTCGGATATTTACTTTCAGGTGATCGACGAATCGGGGCGTGCGGTCGGTCGCACCGGACCCGTTCTTCCCGTAAAAACCGTGGACGCAGAGTTCCTAGCAACTCCGGGGTCGGTGATGCTTCAGACCGTAGAAGTAGATGGAATGCAACTTCGCATGTACACGTTGTCGTTGCCGCGGGGTGGAGCGATACAGGTGGCGCGTGATCTGGCAGAGGTTCAGGCAGCTATGCGCGGCCTGGGAATAATCCTGATACTCACCTGCGCAGTTGGGATTGCGGGGGCAGCGATTGTGGGTCGAGTAATTGCCCGCCGGTCGTTGCGTCCGATTGATGATTTAACGGGAGCGGTTGAGGAGGTAACGCGATCTCAGGCGCTCGATGTTCCGATACTGATCGCTCGCGCAGATGATGAGGTTGGGAGACTTGCAGGAAGTTTTAACGTGATGCTTCTTGCGCTTTCTTCGTCGCGTGAACAGCAACAAAATCTTGTGAGTGACGCGAGCCACGAGTTGCGTACTCCGCTAACCAGCTTGCGCACGGCAGTCGAGTTGCTGGCGCGCGGAGGGCAGATGGAGGAGCCGCAGCGGCGTGAATTACTCAATCATGCTGTGGCCGAACTCGATGAATTGACACATCTTGTTGGCGAGCTTGTGGAGTTGGCAACTGACTCGCACTCGGAGGAGGCGGCCTTTCAAGATGTGCGCCTCGATGTGCTCACACGGGAACTTGCTGCGCGCGTAGAAAGACGCACCGATCATGCGGTGCATGTTGATGCAGTTCCGACATTGGTTGTAGGACGTCCAGCGTTGCTCGAGCGCGCTATTGCGAACCTGCTTGATAACGCCACCAAGTGGAGTCCACCGGGTGCGGTGATTGAGGTGACAGTCGCGGACGGGAAGGTGAGTGTTTGTGACGAGGGTCCTGGAGTTCCCGAGGACGAACGTGAGCGCGTGTTCGAACGTTTTGCGCGCGGTAGCGACGTGCAGCGCGTTCCTGGGTCGGGACTTGGCTTGGCGATCGTGGCGAAGGTTGCAGCAGAACATGGCGGAAGTGCGTGGATCGAAGAGGCGCCAGGCGGCGGTGCGCGCGCGGTGCTGGCGCTACCCCCAGAAACGATTGGAGAATATTCTTAGGAAACTCTTCGGATTTTACGGGAGTTGCTCTTAGGGAGGGCGACGAATATGTACTTGAGAGGCCGAAAGGCGGCCTCGCAACTGAGAAGGAGAGAGGTATGAATATCCACCGAACCCTCGGCCGAAAGGCGGGCCTGGCACTTCTAGGCTCGCTGGTTCTGGTCGGCTCTGTGGCTGGAATCGCAGGTGCTGATAGTGGTGTGGAGGCGCAACGTCGTGGCCGCCCACAAATCACTGCAGAACAGCGGTCCTGCCTGAAGGAACAAGGCCTCACCCGTCCGGAAGCCGGCACTAAGCCCTCCAAAGACCAGCGCGCAAAGATCAAGGCCGCTGCAAAGGAGTGCGGCGTAAAGCTTCCGAAGCACGGTCGCTTTGGCCGTAACCATCGGGTGAACTTGACCGACGAGCAGAAGTCTTGCTTGAAGGAACAAGGAGTCACCCGTCCGGAGCGCGGCACACCTCCTTCAGCCGAACTGCGCGAGAAGATGAAGGCCGCTGCCGAGGCTTGCGACATCGAGGTTCCAGGAAAACCCAGCAACACCTAATTACTGCAACGTTAGAGCGAGGTGCCCGACTCCCCCGATCGGGCACCTCGTCGCGTGCGGGAAAGAATTGGGGGCAAGTAGCATCTTGTTAACCATCGATTCATAATGAATAGTGTCTCACCCCTGTTTTATGATGTGTTCATGAGTTCTTCGGTCATAAACGGGTGCGATGGCGCTGGCGAATCCGATGAGTTTGGCGGCCGGAATCTGGTTGGAGCTTTGGGGCGTGTGGCTAACAGGTTCTTG
>CAMBEL010000017.1 GCA_945865605.1 Bifidobacterium breve | reverse complement strand
TTGCTCATGGTGGGCCAACAACACTTGCGAACCTGCACCGCCTGTGTCACCACCATCACAGACAAAAGCACAGAGACAATGCGCGGCTTATAGGTACTGGTTCAGAGATGAGCCTCATGCCAGCGCCAAGACCACCGCCATGACACGCTCACAAAAACGCGCCCGCATTGACCCACGTCCGCATTGACCCACGTCCGCAGTAACTCACGTCGCCATGACGCGCCCCACAAACGGCGAAATGTCGTGGAGCGCTTGTCGTGTAGCGCTAGTCGTGTAGCGCGCTGCCACGGTGCATTCTGCGACAAACGCCCGCCGGAATTGTGTGGTCGGGAAGGGGGGATTTGAACCCCCGGCCCCCTGCTCCCAAAGCAGGTGCGCTGCCAAGCTGCGCCACTTCCCGTAGTCGACGAGATTAGAGCCCGCCACCCCCTCAAACCGATGTCGTAGCGCTATCTAGTTGCTAGACCCTGAAAGTTTGGTCGTCGCCTGGCGCCGGAATCTCGACACAAGGCTCGTCCTGATCATCCAACTCGGTGCGCAACGCCCGAGACATAACACCATGCATCAGGTACAGGCTTGTGATGTAAGTGAGCTCAAGGATCTCTTCGTCGGATAGGCCCGCGCGCAGTGCGTCGAACACTCCATCTGGCACGCGGCCGTGGTCCAGTGCCAGCGCATCCGTGTAGGCGAGTACGGCACGTTCGAGCGGGCTGAAGCAATCGGCAACTTGCCAATGGGGGATCGACTCGATCTTTTCTTCGGCGATGCCTGCCGTTCTGCACGCCTTGCAGTGTTGCGAAAATACGAACTGGCTTCCTACTGCCCACCCGACTCGCGTTTGTCCGAGCTCACGCAACTGGGGATCTAATGATCGTTTCGGGTTTTGGTAAATAGCGAAACCCGATACGCAGTGTTCGAAGATTTCGGTATCGAGGGCGAAGACTGTCCACCAGTCTCCGGGTGTACCGGTGGCTGTTCCTGGTTCCGCCACTGGATCACGTTCCCCAAACAAATACGAGTACATCGCTTGAACCGATGGCGATGCATCTCCGCGCGATACCTGGCGAAGCCTGGGCATGGTTGCCTCCCTGTATTAGTGGCGAGCTGCGTCAGCGACGCGCCCGATGATCTCGATCCAAGTCTCAAGTCCTGGCACGTCAGCGCCCGGCACCTTCGCTGCGTCGTCCGCTCTACGCAGCGCAAGCAACGCGTCCCGATCTGGATCGGTTTCAAATTGCGCGATGTCTTCGGCATCGAACGGCCCTCCCTGGAACACGAGCGTCTCTACGCTACGAGGGGTGAGCACGTTCGCGTAGCCGGGATCGGTGGCAACGAGATACCGCTTGGCCCGAATGTGTCCACCGACAAGATGAGCGACGCGGTCACCAAGCGCGGTGCGCACCAACTCTGAACCGATTGCATCGTGACGAGCATCGAACACAACATCGACGCCGTCCGTTGTGGGAGTCAACCAGCCCAGATCATGCACGAGGCCAGCGACCTGGAGTTCCTCATCATCGGGATGCGTTAGCACGAGGTTCGCTGCACATTGCAAGCAATGTTCCAGAATGTCAACCGGCTCGTCGTCATACGCGCCAG
Source organism: Bifidobacterium breve (assembly GCA_945865605.1). GTDB lineage: Bacteria > Actinomycetota > Acidimicrobiia > IMCC26256 > JAENVU01 > SHUZ01. The sequence continues at coordinate 32,204 of CAMBEL010000017.1, read as the reverse complement.
TGCTCGCGCGTAGCCGCGCTATCACATCGCTTGCATCAACGAGTGGGACGAGCGCGTCCACGAGAGCTCAGCCCGCCGGCAGCACGATCGACTGGAGCTCTGTGTATGCGTCGATTCCTTCAGGGCCCAGTTCACGGCCTATTCCAGAAGCCTTGAAGCCTCCGAATGGACTACGGAAGTCCAAAATCATCTGCGAGTTCACAGCCACAACCCCGGTTCGAATCTGCGCAGCGATAGTAGCGCCATGTTCAATGTCGGCCGTCCAGACTGATCCGCAGAGTCCGTAGTCGGAGTCGTTTGCGATGGCGATGGCTTGTTCTTCAGTGTCGTACGGAATGACGGACAACACAGGTCCAAAGATTTCTTCTCGCGCAATCAACATGTCGTTGTCTACATCGGCGAACACTGTCGGTTCCACGTACCAACCGGTCGGCTGGTCCGCAGGGCGACCGCCACCAGTTACAACTCGCGCACCGGCATTCTTGCCAGCCTCTAGGAACCCTTCGACGCGCGCGCGTTGCCGTTCTGCGACCAGCGGTCCAATTTGAGTTGCGCCATCGAGAGGGTCGCCCACTACCAAAGCGCCGACGGCACTACCTAAGGCATCGACTACTTCTGAGTAACGGGCCTTGGGGGCAAGGATGCGCGTCTGCGCTCCGCAAGCTTGTCCGTTGTTCATCAGCCCAGACTGGACGAGCTCGGTGAGCAGGGCTTCGTTTAAATCGACGTCATCTAGGACTATCGCGGCTGATTTTCCTCCGAGTTCGAGGGTACAACGCTTCAACTGTTCGCCGCATACCGATGCGATGTGGCGCCCAACCGTGGTGCTTCCGGTGAAGCTGACCTTGTCGATCCCTGGGTGGCGAATCAGGTAGTCGGCATTCTCGCGCCCAGCAGGGACGATGCTGACCACGCCCGGCGGAAGGTCGGCCTCGATGAGAGCTTCAGCAAGCAGGTAGGCGTCGAGCGCTGTTTCTGGTGCGGGCTTGAGCACGATCGGAACCCCGGCGAGGATCGCAGGTGCCAACTTTAGAATCGTGATGAAGAGCGGAACGTTCCAAGGGATGATCCCTGCTGCCACTCCAACGGGTGCACGGCGCACGCGAACGGGAGAGCCGAGCGCACCGGTTCTCTCCTCCTCGAAGACGTAGGACGAAGCGATATCGGCGTAGGTATCGAGAACCATCGTCGCCGAAAAAACTTGGCCCATTATCGACCACTGCTTGGGTGATCCGTTCTGCGATGAGATGACGTCTGCAATTTCCTGGCTTCTCGCTTGAATCGCTACCGAGAGCCGAGAAAGCGCGGCGGCGCGCTCGGAGACTGGCACCTTCTGCCAAGCCCCTGAGTCAAATGCTCGTCTTGCTGCGGCGACGGCCTTGTCGATATCTGCATGCGAGGCATCGGGAACCCGACCGATCACCTGCTCAGTGTGAGGCGAAATGACCTCGATCACGTCCGAACTGTCAGACGGCACAAACTCACCATCAATAAATAGCGTGTCGTAGACCTGCATGATCCGTTCTCCTCGATCTCGCTTGTGGTGCGGTGCACCCTAGTGTCGACGAGTTCGATTTGAGGTGTGCAGGACCTCCCTCGCATCGGGGTAGCAAAGGTGTCTCCGGTTACAGTAATCGCCCTCATGAATCACACGATCGAGCAACTCGAAGGCAACGTCGTCAAGCTCACGGTCGCAGTGCCTGCCGACGAGTTTGAGACTGCCATCGACGCTGCGTTTCGCAAGTTGTCCTTCGAAGTGAAGATCGACGGTTTTCGTCCCGGCAAAGCACCGAGGCGCATCTTGGAGGCTCGTTTCGGCCCCGAAGTCGCCCGCGAGCAAGCACTCAAGGACGGTCTCCCCGAGTACTACGCCGACGCTGTGGTCGCTTCCGATCTAGACACGATTGCTCCCCCACAAATTGAGATCACAGCCGGCGAAGAAACAGGAGATCTCGAGTTCAATGCAGTAGTCGAAGTTCGCCCCGTAGTGCACGTCACTGGCTACGACACGCTTCGTGTCGAATTGGACTACGCACCTGTTGACGATGCTGCGATCGATGCACAGATCGATGCGATGCGCGAAAGGTTCGTAGATCTCGAAGCCTCCGACGACCCGCTGGTCGATGGTGATTACGCAGAGATCGATATCACGGGCTCCGTGGACGGTGAACCAGTCGATACATTGACCGCTTCCGACTACTTGTACGAAGTCGGCTCCGAAACCGTCACTCCATCGCTCGATGAAACGCTGCGCGGCGAGAAACCCGGCGCGATCCTCGAGTTCACCGACACTCTCCCCGAACGTTTCGGCGAACAGGCTGGAACTGAGGTTTCGTTCAAACTGATTGTCAAGGACGCCAAGCACAAGGTCCTCCCCGAACTCACCGATACGTGGGTGAGCGAGGTGACTGAGTTTGAGACCATCGATGCGTTGCGTCGAGACGCCGACATGAGGTTGAGCGTCGTGCGCAAACTCCAAGCGCAGATGGCATTGCGCGATCGTGTTCTGGAAGAACTTGCCGGTCTGGTTCCAGTCGAGCCCCCTGAACCGCTTATTGGTCAGGAGATGGATCGACGGCTCCGCGACTTAATGCAGCGCCTCGAGGCTGACGGCATGTCGATTCCGCAGTACCTGATGGCGACCGGCCAGGAACAAGAGGCATTTCTCGAAGGCCTGCGGTCGGGAGCGGCTAACGCCGTCCTTGCCGATCTTGGATTACGTGCGGTAGTTGATCAAGAAGCGATCGAGGCATCGGACGAAGAACTTGAAGCCGAAATTGACCGGCTCGCCCAACGTTTGGGAGATAAGCCCGCCAAGGTTCGTCGTGACTTAGACCGTCGCGGAGTGCTCGGGGCAGTACGATCGGACATCGCACGGGGTAAAGCACTGGAATTTCTTGTCGATAATGCAACTGTTGTAGACAGCGAAGGCAATGCGCTCGACCTCAAATTGCCCGAAGTAATCGCAACCGACGAACCCATTCAATCCGAAGAGGAGTCTCAGGAGTGATCGAACCGATCCGAAACGTTGTGATCCCCTACGTCACTGAAATGACTCCGCGAGGTGAACGCACGTCTGACATCTATTCGCGTTTGCTCAAGGAACGCATCGTGTTTCTTGGTACGCCAATTGACGACATGGTCGCGAATTTGATCATGGCTCAGCTGCTTCACCTTGAGAGCGAAGAACCAGACAAGGACATCTCCATCTACATCAACTCGCCAGGTGGCGACATCACCGGCCTGTTCGCGATTTACGACACGATGCAGTTCATCAAGCCAGATATCCAGACGATCTGCATTGGCCAAGCAGCATCCGCCGCCGCTGTCATCCTTGCCGCGGGAACCAAGGGCAAGCGTTTCATCCTTCCGCACAGCAGGGTTCTGATCCACCAACCACATGGTGGCGCTCAAGGCCAAGCGGTTGATATCCAGATCCAGGCCAAGGAAATCATGCGTATGCGCGAGACGCTCGATGAGATCTTGGCGTATCACAGTGGCCAGACACCCGAAAAGGTTGCAGCAGACACCGACCGCGATTTTATTATGGGTGCAACAGAGGCCAAGGAATACGGAATAGTCGACGAAGTAATTACGAACCGCGAGTTGGCCGCATTAAGCGTGCCAGCCGGGGTGGACTGAACACCCGAATCAACTCTTAAGGGAGGCGGCGTGGCTAAGTTCGGTGACGGTGGGGACCTACTGAAGTGTTCCTTCTGTGGCAAGAGCCAGAAGCAGGTAAAGAAGTTGATCGCCGGTCCCGGCGTGTATATCTGCGACGAGTGCATCGACCTTTGCAACGAGATCATTGAAGAAGAACTGTCTCAGTCGACGGAGGTTCACTTCGATGATCTGCCGAAGCCACGCGAGATTTACGAGTACCTCAACGGCTATGTGATTGGCCAAGAGCAGTCCAAAAAGGTTTTGTCGGTAGCTGTTTATAACCACTACAAGCGTGTGCAGGCAGGCGCGTTCGGTGATCCCGACGTTGAACTCGCCAAGTCCAACATTCTTTTGATCGGACCTACGGGGTGCGGCAAGACCTTGTTAGCGCAAACCCTCGCGCGGCTCCTCAAGGTTCCGTTCGCCATCGCGGATGCGACCGCATTGACCGAGGCGGGATACGTCGGAGAAGACGTTGAGAACATTCTTCTCAAGTTGATTCAGGCCGCTGACTATGACGTCAAGAAGGCCGAGACCGGCATCATCTACATCGACGAGATTGACAAGATCGCACGCAAGGCTGAGAACCCATCGATCACGCGCGATGTTTCGGGCGAAGGCGTACAGCAGGCTCTCCTCAAGATTCTTGAGGGCACCGTCGCCTCTGTGCCTCCACAGGGAGGACGTAAACACCCCCACCAAGAGTTCATCCAGATCGATACGACCAATATCTTGTTTATCTGCGGTGGAGCATTCGCTGGGGTCGACAAGATCATTGAGGGCCGAAAAGGAAATCGCGGTGTCGGATTTAGGGCCGAGGTACGTACGGCGGCAGAAGCGCGCAACGTTATTGCAGGAGTCCTGCCGGAGGACTTGCTCAAATTTGGTCTCATCCCAGAGTTCGTTGGTCGCCTGCCGGTTATCGGGGCGGTACATAGCCTCGACCGCGAGGCGCTCATCGAGATTCTTGTGGAACCAAAGAATGCGGTTCTGCGCCAGTACCAAAAGTTTTTCCAGTTCGACAATGTCGAGCTGCACTTCACCGATGACGCGCTTGAAGCAGTAGCCGATCAAGCGCTAGCGCGGGGTACAGGCGCACGCGGCCTAAGGGCGATCCTCGAAGAAGTGCTTCTCGAAGTTATGTATGACTTACCGAGTCGCTCTGACGTGAAGCGCTGCGTTGTCGATAGATCGGTAGTTCTCGACAGCATGCAACCGACGCTGGTTACCGACAGCGACGAGGAACTCCGCTCCGCATAGAGGCATTGGCTGAGCGCGACCGCCGGGCCGCCCGTGTGATGTTGGAAGTCCCCGGGTTCTTAGACTGCTCGAATGCAGTTGCCAGACAAGCCGACCCTCGACGGCGTTGAGGACCGGTGGGCTCAACGCTGGGAAGAGGCTGGCACCTTCCGCTTCGACCGCAGCCACGAGCGCAAGACGGTCTTCTCGATCGACACGCCTCCACCTACGGTCTCTGGTTCATTGCACGTTGGTCACGTATTTTCGTACACGCATACTGATGCGATCGCGCGATTTCAACGAATGCGCGGGCGCGAGGTGTTCTACCCAATGGGATGGGACGACAACGGCCTGCCAACGGAACGCCGCGTTCAGAACCACTACGGCGTCAAGTGCGATCCGTCGCTTCAATACGATCCCGATTACGAACCGCCCGACGAACCGCCCAAGCGACACCTCTCAATTTCTCGACGGAATTTCGTTGAACTGTGCGGACGGCTCGTCGAAGAGGACGAAAGAAAGTTCGAAGAGCTTTGGCGTCGCCTCGGGCTTTCGGTTGACTGGTCGCTGACTTACACGACGATCGGAGATGCGGCACAACGGTGTTCGCAGCGAGCATTCCTGCGGATGCTCGCGCGTGACGAGGCATACCAGTCCGAGGCTCCGACGCTTTGGGATGTCGACTTCCGAACAGCTGTCGCACAAGCTGAACTTGAGGACCGCGAAATGCCGGGTGCGTACCACGCGATCCGCTTCGCTCATGCCGATGCTGATGGGGCAGTCGTCATAGAAACGACGCGCCCCGAGTTACTACCGGCTTGCGTTGCACTTGTAGCGCATCCCGATGACGAGCGTTACCGGGCATTGTTCGGCACCAATGTGCTTACGCCTCTGTTCGGCGTTGAGGTGCCGGTTCTCGCTCACCGACTCGCAGACCCAGAAAAGGGAACTGGGATCGCGATGATCTGCACGTTCGGCGACCTGACGGACGTCATCTGGTGGCGTGAACTTGCACTCCCGACGCGACCAATCCTCGGTTGGGATGGGCGCATGTTGGAGACAGCACCGATAAGCCTTGACGCTGCTGGAGCAACTGATAACTGGGCTGAACTAACTGGCAAGACTGTCAAACAAGCTCAAGTGCGAATTACGGAGTTGCTTGTTGAGAGTGGCCATCTCGTCGCTGATCCCAAACCGATTACCCACGCTGTGAAGTTTTACGAACGTGGTGACCGGCCTCTCGAGATCGTGACTACCCGACAGTGGTACTTCCGCAACGGAGGGCGCGACGAAGCGGTGCGCGAGGAATTGTTGGCGCGCGGCCGCGAACTTCGCTGGCATCCGGAGTACATGCGTGCGCGTTATGAATCGTGGGTTGGCGGACTAAACGGGGACTGGCTCGTGAGTCGCCAACGATTCTTCGGTGTTCCTGTTCCGGTTTGGTACCCGCTCGACGCGGCTGGCGCGCCGGTGTACGACAACCCGTTGGTGCCAGACGAGGCGCTGCTGCCCGTCGATCCTTCAAGCGAATCACCAACGGGTTACGCAGAAGACCAGCGCGGTGAACCAGGTGGATTCATCGGTGATCCGGATGTGATGGATACGTGGGCGACGTCTTCACTCACTCCGGAAATTGCAGGCGGATGGGAAGACGATCCCGATCTTTTCGCACGCGTCTTCCCGATGGACCTACGTCCCCAAGCTCACGAAATCATTCGGACCTGGTTGTTCTCAACGATCGTGCGCGCTCACCTTGAGTTCGGATCTCTTCCATTCACCGACGCTTCGATTTCTGGCTGGGTTCTAGACCCGGATCGCAAGAAGATGTCGAAGTCCAAAGGCAATGTTGTTACGCCTATGGAACATCTTGTGAAGCATGGGTCCGATTCGGTGCGTTATTGGGCCGCCAGTGGCCGTCCCGGCACAGACACGGCTTTCGACGAAGGTCAAATGAAGGTCGGTCGTCGGCTCGCGATCAAATTGCTCAACGCATCGAAGTTCGCACTCGGGGTGATTGGTGATGCGCCGACCGATCGAGCAGCGATCACTGAACCTCTCGACTTGGCAATGTTGGCGGCACTCAGCGACACGATTTCGGATTGCACTAAGGCGTTCGAGATTTTTGATTACGCACGATCCCTAGAGCGTGCGGAACGATTCTTTTGGGGATTCTGTGACGACTATGTGGAGCTGGTGAAGAACCGGGCATACGGTGCTGCAGGTCCCGAAGGGTCTGACTCTGCTCGAGCGGCGCTAGCAATCGCCCTGAGCGCGATCCAGCGTTTGTTCGCACCTTTCATGGTTTTCGTGACCGAAGAAATCTGGTCTTGGTGGCAGGAAGGTTCGATTCATCGAGCGCCCTGGCCGAGCACAGAAGAGGTCTCGGGTCTCGAAGGTGACCGCGCTGTTTACCTAGTAGCGGCGGACGTTCTTGGTGAGGTTCGAAAAGCCAAGTCAGACGCGAAGCGATCGATTAGGCATGCCATTGACGTAGCTACGGTCGTCGATTCGGCGGATCGCATTGATGCACTTCGCTCAGCCGCCGATGACGTCAAGGAAGCGGGAAGGATCGCGTCACTTTCTCTAACTGTTGGCGATAACTATTTGGTCACGGTCGAACTCGCTGACGACCCTGCGGCGTGAATCGCGCAAAAGCCGAAGCCTGGCTAAACGCGCTCGTCAATCTTGAGACTGGCGTTGGAGTTCCTTCGGGCGTAGATCGGCGCAAGAGCCACCCAACACTCGATCGAATGCACGCGCTGCTGGAGCTGTTGGGGTCGCCACAACTCGAGTACCCAACGATCCAGATCACCGGCACGAACGGCAAGACGTCTACGGCGCGCATGACATCGCAGTTGCTCACTGCGTCGGGTCTTTCGGTCGGAACGTATACGAGTCCTCACTTGGAACGCGTCAACGAACGGATCACATGGCGTGGTGACCCGATCTCAGATTCCGAATTTGCCGAGATCGTGAGTCACGTCGCTTTGGTCGAGGAACACATAACGGAACGCGTCAGTTATTTCGAAGCGATTACGGCAGGCGCCTTCGATTTTTTTGCCGAAGTCGCAGTGGAGGTAGCGGTTGTAGAGGTGGGCCTAGGGGGAACATGGGACGCGACCAATGTCATCGAAGCAGAGGTGGCAGTCATCACGAACATAGGTATCGATCATGCCGAGTACCTCGGCGGAACACGCCAAGAGATTGCCAGCCAAAAGTCAGGCATCGTCAAACCCGGATCAATGCTTGTGTTGGGAGAGACCGATTCATCGCTGCTTTCGATATTTTCATCCAGGGAGCCACGTTCTATCGTTATTCGTGATCGTGATTTTGGTGTCCAAGGCAACAGCCTCGCGGTTGGCGGAAGGGTTCTGAACCTATACACACCCAAATCGCGTTACGACGATGTTTTCCTTGCCCTTCACGGAGAACATCAGGCTGACAATGCTGCGATTGCGCTTTGCGCTGCAGAGTCATATATCGGAGCACCGCTTTCGGCCGACGTTGTTGCCGAGGTGTTTGGGACGATTGCGTCTCCAGGGCGGCTCGAGATCGTTGGCCACCAGCCACTGCTACTGCTCGATGGTGCCCACAACTTGGCCGGCGCTAGTGCGCTGCTCGGCGCGCTTGACGAGGAGTTTGCGGTCGGGGACAGGACACTTCTCATTGGACTGTTAGAGGGGAAGGATCCTGGGGAGATGCTGACCGCGCTCGGAGCGAAGAGCGCCGCTCATATTGTTTTCACACGGCCACCCAGCCCACGTGGATCTGATCCTGAGGTACTAGCGCGTGTCGCAAGAGAACTCGGAGTACCCGCCGACGCCATCGATGTCATCGAGCAACCAGAGAAGGCCCTCGAACGCGCGCTGGCGGTGACGACCCCAGACGGCCAAGTGGTCGTGACCGGCTCCCTCTACCTAGTAGGAGCCATCCGCGCAGAGCTCAACACGTAGGGCTACCCTCGGCGACATGGTCGACCGTACCCTTGTGCTTTGTAAGCCCGATGCCGTTGAGCGCGGCTTGGTTGGCGAGATCATTCGCCGCTTCGAGGCCAAACAACTCCAAGTCCGCGCTCTTGAACTACGTCAGCTGGACGAGGCAACCGCAAAGCAGCACTATGCCGAACATGAAGGCAAGCCATTTTTCGGCGAGTTGGTCGAGTTCATCACCAGGGGTCCACTTGTCGCAATGGTTCTTGAAGGACCCGAGGCTTACAAGGTTGTGCGCACCCTGGTGGGTGCAACGAACCCGAGAGAAGCAGCGCCGGGAACCATTCGAGGGGACCTTGCCATCGAAATGGGAGAGAACCTCGTTCACGGTTCAGATTCACCCGAATCTGCGGCTCGCGAGATCCGGCTTTTCTTCCCTGATCAACGTTAATAGGTACAATTAGGGCGCGTTGATGCGCAACTCCATACCTCCTGGGTCTGGATTATTGAGCCTCGAACCCGTAGCCTTGCCGCTCCGGCGCGCTTCCTGAAGGGCAATCCGCTGTCCGAACCGTGGTACACCTCAATTCTTGGTCGCGATATGGCTGTCGACCTAGGTACAGCCAACACGCTTGTATACGTACGTGGTCGCGGGATCGTGCTCGATGAGCCATCTGTAGTCGCGATCAATGTGAAAGATGGCCGACCGCTTGCTGTCGGAGCCGAAGCCAAGCGAATGATCGGTCGAACACCTAGTCACATCCAAGCGATTCGCCCACTGAAAGACGGCGTGATCGCCGACTTCGACATATGCGAAAAGATGTTGAGGTACTTCATCCAGCGTGTGCACCAGCGCCGCTGGGCTAAGCCGCGCATGGTCATCTGCGTTCCATCGGGCATCACTGGTGTTGAGCAGCGAGCGGTCCAGGAAGCAGCCGAATACGCCGGGGCACGCAAGCCTGCCTACATCATCGAGGAGCCAATGGCCGCAGCGATCGGCGCTGGCCTGCCAGTACACGAGCCCGCTGGGAACATGGTCGTAGATATTGGCGGCGGCACGACCGAGGTAGCCGTCATCTCTCTCGGCGGAATTGTTGCTAGCGAGTCGATCCGGATCGCTGGCGATGAGTTAGATGAGGCGATCATCAACTACGTCAAGAAGGAATACTCACTGGCTCTTGGCGAACGCACAGCCGAAGAAATCAAAGTCGCCCTCGCGAGCGCCTATCCGTTAGAGGAAGAACTTTACGCGGAGATTCGAGGCCGAGATCTGGTCACTGGCCTCCCCAAGACAATTGTTGTTTCGACCGAAGAGATTCGCGAGGCGGTTGAGGAACCTGTTTCAGCGATCGTAGATGCGGTCAAGGTAACTCTCGACCGCACGCCCCCAGAGCTTGCCGCCGACATCATGGAGCGGGGCATTGTGCTGACAGGCGGCGGAGCATTGCTTCATGGCCTAGACGCGCGCCTTCACTCCGAGACGGGCATGCCGATTTTGATCGCCAAGAATCCCCTATCCTCGGTGGTCATCGGTTCTGGACAGTGTCTCGAGGAGTTTGAAGCCCTCAAACAGGTGCTGATCTCTTCGCGTCAGAGTTAGCCGACTGTCGGGATACGACGCGTGGCGGTCTACCGATCTAGCAACAGGCGCCGTTCGGTGCTTGTGCTGCTTCTGCTCACATCCATAACGCTAATTACCCTCGACACACGCTCCAACGGTGGTGGTGCTACGGCAACGGCCAGAAATACCGCGCGCGATGCGATTTCTCCCGTCCAAGACGCGGTAGGCGATGTCTTGGATCCAATAGATGACTGGTTCGATGGTGTGACTCGGTCCGGCGATCTCAAGAATGAGAACGCGCGCCTTCGTCGAGACCTCGCAGAGGCAGTTGCAAGCGCAGCGGCGGGTCGCGGCGCGCTTAGAGAGAATCGCGAGTTGAAAGAACTCGCCGGACTTACGTATGCACCGGGATTAACCGGAGTCGATGCCCAAGTTGTGACCGCGTCGCCGAGCAATTTTTCGGAAACGGTTGGTATCGATAAAGGAACCGATGCTGGAGTCATCGTTGGCATGTCGGTAGTGACCGGTGATGGCCTAGTTGGACGAGTCACGTCGACCTCGAGACGGCGCGCGACCGTCTTACTGTTGACGGACCCGAAGTCTGGAGTGAGCGTGCGCTTCGAAAATTCTGGCGCATTAGAGGTCGCTAGTGGTCGGCAGGGAAGCAGCCTCTTGGCGCTTGATGTACCACTAGACGTCAAAGTTCGGCGCGGGGAACTCGTGCTTACATCTGGAGCGGATCCTTCGATCTTCCCTGGAGGACTCCCGGTTGGCACGGTCGTATCGGTTCGGAGCCTGGTGGGCGCATTGTCGCAAACAGTCCTGGTCCAACCCCTTCTAGAGGTCGGACACGCAACGTTCGTGCGGGTTCTCGGCGCAGCCGTTGAAGGCGGTTCACGTTGATCCGATATGCACGCCTCACGCTGTTTCTGATCGCGATTGTGCTCATTCAGACAACCGTTATGCCCTACCTCAGGATTCTTGATGTCGTTCCCGAACTAGCGCTCGTCGCGACTATTGCGATCGCTTACCGCGAAGGACCAGAGACCGGCGCGGGATTTGGTTTCGTAGCGGGATTTGCTACAGACCTGTTTATCGATACGCCACTTGGGCTCTCCGCTCTCGTGTTTACGCTTACCGGATATCTGATCGGTGTGGTTCAAGGAGCCATGGCTCGCACCGCATGGTGGGTACCACCGGTGCTTGGTGGATTAGGAGGCTTGGTGTCCGGTCTGCTCTTCGTGGGTATTGGAACTCTTGTTGGCCAAGAGCAACTTTGGGCGCTGCGTTCTCTTCGTATTGTTGCTATATCTGCGTGTTATGACGCGGTCGTTGCATTTATTGTGTTCCCGGTCGCAAGCCTTGCTTGTCACTCTGATGGGCCGCGTACCGCTAGCCCATCGAATGCGCAAGGATGGTGAGTGGCGCCCCAGATCGGCGGCGTAACTCAATGACGTTTCCCCTGAGCTTCTCATGACAGACAGTCGCGTCCGTGTAACCCTGATTGGCGTCGTCGCGCTCGCTTTGTTCTGCGCTCTATTCGCGCGGCTCTGGTACCTGCAGATTGCATCGCCCAATCAGTTCGTCGAAGCCGCCCGTGACAATTCAGTGCGCAAGCTTCCTGAACCAGCGCTCCGTGGTCGCATTCTCGATGTTGCTGGCCGTCCGCTCGTCGACAACCGAATCGCCAATGCGATCACGATTGATCGAAAGATCACTGCACGACAACGCGAGCTTGTAATCCCTCGCCTTGCAGAGTTGATTGGGGTACGTGCGAGCGAATTAGAACGCAAGCTTGATGACCAGCGCGTCTCTCCGTATACGGCAGTGCCGGTGGCTCAGGATGTCGAAGATTCAGTCATCGTTTACATCTCCGAGCACCGTGAGGACTTCCCGGCGGTACGCGCTGAGCCGATTGCATTCCGGAGATATCTACACGGTTCACTCGCCGCCCATGTACTCGGCTACGTCGGTGAGATAAGCGAGGAAGAACGTAAGGCTCAGTTGGGAGTCGGTTCCTATGAACTCGGCGAGGGAATTGGCAAGAGCGGCGTCGAGCAAACCTACGAGTCCGAACTGCGCGGTAAATCGGGAGTAACTCAGGTCGAAGTAGATAGTCGCGGACGAGTTTTGCGCACAACGGAGACGAAGCGACCGCGCGTGGGCAACGACGTGCGTCTGACGATCAACCTTGATGTTCAGCGAGTAGCCGAGGAGTCGCTAGCTCAAGGCATGCTCGGAGCGCGGATAGTTCAAGACCTCACAAACAAAGATGAGTTCGAAACATTTACTGCGCCAGCAGGTGCTGTAGTCGTGATTGACAGCACCGATGGGTCAGTTGTTGCATTGGCATCGAACCCGACGTATGACCCGAACAAATTTGTGGACGGAATAGCCACTCCTTTGTGGAAGCAACTCAACGACGCCGCAAACCACTATCCGCTTGTGAATCGCGCGGCAGCTGGTCAATACGCGCCTGGCTCAACGTTCAAGTTGATCAGCGGCATTGCAGGACTTCAGAGCGGCGTGATCTCTCCCGGAAAATCCATCGAAGACAAGGGGCGGTACTCGTACCCGACCGACCCAAACCGCTTCTTCACCAATGACAACAGCGTTGCGTATGGAAGCGTCAATCTTGCTCGGTCTTTAACTGTGTCGAGCGACGTTTACTTCTACACGATCGGCGGTGATCTGTATTACAGACAGCGGCATGGTGCGCCGGGCGGTGATGCGTTGCAGAAGACGGCGCGAGCCTACGGATTTGGCGAGCCGACTGGGATTCCGTTGCCTGGCGAGTTGTCGGGGCGCGTCCCGGATTCCACTTGGAAGCAGCGAATTCACAAGGCGAATCCGGAAGCGTTTCCGTACCCCGATTGGCTCCCTGGAGACAACATCCAACTCGCTGTCGGCCAGGGAGACATGCTTGCTACTCCATTGCAATTAGCTGTCGCTTACTCAGCGTTCGCGAACAGCGGAACCTTGTATCAGCCTAGAATCGCCGCCGAAGTGATCGGTGGGAACGGTCGAAAATTGCGTTCGATCGAACCAATCGTCAACCGCAGCGTCCCGGTTCCTGGCCGCGCGGAAATCGTGCGCGGCCTGACCGGAGTCGCCTACGACACTGAGGGCACCGCAGCGTCGGTATTTGCCGGCTTTCCGGCGGGCCTAGTTTCAGGCAAGACAGGTACTGCCCAGGTTGGGGACAAGCAGAACACTTCATGGTTCGTAGGGATGACGCCGGCGGTGAACGCCCGTTATATCGTCGTAGTCATGGTTGAGGAAGGTGGCTATGGAGCTGCGACGGCAGCCCCGATCGCCCGCAGGGTTATCCAAGTCTTGAACGGGTTGCCGCTCACTGATGTAGCGATACAAACTCCGCCCAAGGGCAATTGATGGCCACGATTCTCGCCGATCGCCGTGCCCGCCTCGTTACTTCCCCATTGCGGCACTTAGACCCGATCCTTGTGCTCGTTCCGATGATTATTTCAGCACTTGGAATCGTGATGATTTATTCATCGCAACGCACCCTCCTCGAACAGGCCGGAGACGACCCGCTCTATTTCGCAAAACGCCAAGTGATTGGGGTCGCCCTCGGACTTGTCGTAATGGCTGCGATGATTGCAATCGATTATCACAAACTTCGAGAACTCGCGTTGTGGGGATACGGAGCAACCGTCGCGGCGTTGTTTGCCGTTCTTATTTTTGGGGTAGAAGTCAAGGGAGCCCAAGCCCGTTTTGATCTTGGTCCTTTGCAGATGCAACCCAGCGAGTTCATCAAACTGTTCTTGATTCTTGTGCTCGCAGGCTACGTAGCGATTCATCGCGGCGAACTCAACGCGAAGCGGATCGTCATTTCGCTAGCTATCGCAGGCTTGCCGATGGGCTTGATCATGTTGGAGCCGGACCTCGGGACCGATCTTGTACTGATGATGATTGCGTTCGCGATCCTGTTGGTCGGCGGTGTCAAGGCTCGACACCTCGTTGTGCTTGCTTTGATGGGTATCACCGTTGCGACACTTGCTGTGAACGTCGGCGTGCTTGAGAAATATCAGATCGATCGGCTTACGTCATTTGCCGTTGATGGAACAGACCCAAGTGGCAGCGGCTACAACCAGGATCAGTCGCAAATTGCGATCGGGAACGGAAGGTTCACCGGCGAAGGCCTGTTCGAAGGCACCCAGACACAGTCCGCTTACGTGCCTGAGCAGCACACAGACTTTATTTTCACAGCCGTCGGTGAGGAACTCGGTTTTGTCGGAAGCGGCCTATTGCTGGGTTTGTTCAGTCTTCTTGTTTGGCGCACTTGGCGGGCAGCGCGGGTGGCCCAAGACCGATTTGGGATGCTTTGCTGTACGGGAGTACTCGCGATGTTCGTCTTTCAGATTTTCGAAAACATAGGGATGACAATGGGCATAATGCCGATCACCGGGATACCTCTTCCGTTCATGAGTTACGGCGGGTCCTCGATCGTTGTCTCGTTCGCCTGCGTTGGCTTAGTTGCGAACGTGACCATGAGGCGATTTAGTTGATGCGCGTCCGCTCACCTCGGAAGAGCGCTGCGGCAGTACTACTTACGGTTGTATTCGTTGTGACCGCATGTGGTTCAGGTGATTCCAATAAACAGGCGCGTCGCAAACCTGCGCGCAGCACGACAACTACCTCAACGACAACTACAACCACAACCACAACGCTTCCACCGACCACGACTACCGCACCCTTCGTTGGACTGCGCCCGGGAGATTCGGGTCCAGCCGTCGCAACCTTGCAGAGTCAACTTGGCGCGTTGCACTACGACGTTCCTGCGGCAGACGGCAACTATGGAGCCAGCACCATGCAAGCGGTGATGGCATTTCAGAAAGTTCATGGCCTTGGTCGTGACGGTGTTGCTGGACAACAAACGCTTGCGCGCATTGCGGCACCGAGTACCCCTGCACCGCTGGTTCCGGCGGGAGGTGCAACGAGGGTTGAGGTTGATGTCGCGCGCCAGGTCTTGTTCTTTTACAAAGCAGGTTCACTATTCCGGATCGTCGCCGTTTCAACCGGAAATGGAGCCAGGTACTGCGTGGGATCGCGGTGCGCGAGTGCTGTGACGCCTGGTGGCTCATTCAAAGTGCGTGGCAAAGTGAATGGTTGGCAGACCGCAACGCTCGGGCGGTTGTACAAGCCTTCATATTTCAACGGCAATATCGCGATCCATGGCTCGCTCAATGTTCCAGGCCGCCCTGACTCACATGGGTGTGTTCGCGTTCCGATGAGTTCAGCCGATTGGATCTACGCCTCTCTGGCAATCGGCACTCCCGTATACGTCCTTAACGGCCCGAACGTCCCTGCACCGTTCGGAACTGAGTTGCCGCCGCTCGTTCCCGACCAAAATCAGAATCCAGGGGACACGGCTACGACCACGACAACTTTGGTGCAACCTACGACCACGACCACAACGGTGCCACCCACGTCCACGACCACAACAACGACTGTTGCGCCTGTCCTATAACCGGATATTGGCAGACGCCTAGCCGTAGCAAGAGGCAGTGAACGTCTCCCTAGTAGGCTCCCATGCGATGTCCAGCCTTTGGCCGCGGATTGAACCGCTCCTGGCCGGGGTCGAGAAACCCGCTCGTTACATAGGGATGGAAAGGGGAAGTCAGGCACCCGAGCATGGGCCCGGAACAGTCGCTTGGCTACTCATATATCCCGACACGTACGAGATTGGGTTGCCCAACCAGGGGCTCCAGATCCTTTACGAGATTCTTAACGAACGCCACGATTCCGTAGCCGAACGCGCCTACGCGCCGTGGCTCGACCTCGAGGGCGAGTTGCGCACCCGTGGCATCGGTTTGTTCTCGGTAGACACACATCGCGCGGCGAGCGATTTCGACGTGCTTGCCTTCAACCTTTCAGCCGAACTCGTATATACGAATGTTCTCAATCTGATCGACCTAACCGGTGTCCCAGTGCGCGCTGTAGCGCGTTCGGAAGAGGATCCGATCGTCATCGCTGGCGGCCACTGCGCGTTCAACCCAGAACCGATGGCTGACTTCGTCGACGCGTTCGTGATCGGCGATGGGGAAGAACCCGTAGGCGAGGTGTCTGGGGTTGTTGCAGCCTGGAAGCGCGGAGGCCGTGTCGGTGGTCGAGAAGCCGTTCTTCATGATCTGGCCACGGTTCCAGGTGTCTATGTGCCTTCGATGTACACGGTTGAATACGACGGCGCGCGACTCCTCGGGACTACCCCCCGTTACCCCGACGTTCCGAAAACGGTGGATAAGCGAACCGTCGCCGATCTCGCGGACTGGCCGTACCCGAAGAACCAACTTGTTCCGCTAATTGAG
Organism: Bifidobacterium breve; assembly: GCA_945865605.1. Classification (GTDB taxonomy): domain Bacteria; phylum Actinomycetota; class Acidimicrobiia; order IMCC26256; family JAENVU01; genus SHUZ01. Next base: position 15,483 of record CAMBEL010000017.1, on the reverse strand, counting down.
GTTGTGCACGACCGTTTGAACGTTGAGATCTTTCGGGGTTGCACCAGGGGCTGCCGTTTTTGCCAAGCGGGGATGATTACGCGCCCGGTTCGTGAACGCCCCGTTGAGCAGGCGCGCAACATGGTTCTAGATGGCCTACGCAGGACTGGATATGACGAAGTTGCCCTCACGTCACTTTCGTCCGCCGATTTTTCGGGCATCGATGGGCTCGTTTCGTCGCTCGTCAATGATTCAACAGGGTGCCCCAACGTAGGTGTGTCGTTGCCGTCACTGCGCGTGGACGCGTTCACCGTTGGTCTCGCTAGTGAAATTCAAAAAGTTCGCAGGACCGGTTTGACTTTCGCCCCTGAGGGCGGTTCATGGCGGATCAGACAAGTGATCAACAAGTTGATTACTGAAGAAGATCTTTATGCCGCAGTTGATGGCGCGTACTCGCAGGGTTGGCGGCGTGTGAAGCTTTATTTTCTGGTGGGACTTCCCACCGAAATGGATGAAGACACGTTGGGCATCGCAGAGTTGGCGCGCAATGTGGTTGAAGTTGGCAAGCGGTATACGAAGCAAGCTTCCGCCACGGTTTCGGTTGGTGGGTTTGTCCCCAAGGCACACACTCCCTTCCAGTGGTTCGGACAGAACGGCATTGGAGAGTTGCGACGCAAGGTCAATCTCTTGCGAGATGAGTTGCGCAGGTCGCCGGCGAAGGTGCGTTGGCATGATCCGGAAGCAACCTTTGTTGAAGGCATCGTGTCTCGGGGTGATCGCCGGATCGGCGCCGTGATCGAGCGTGTTTGGCGAGCAGGGGGAACGTTTCAGGAATGGAGCGAACACTTTCGTCTAGATCGCTGGACAACAGCGATGGCCGAGGAAGGGCTAGATCCTGATTGGTACGTAACGCGGCACAGAACCGAAGATGAAGTGCTGCCTTGGGATCACATAACTGCTGGATTGCATCGCGATTTCCTCTGGCAGGACTTCCAGGCCGCTCTAGCGGAGCACGGCCTCCCCGATTGCAGGTGGACTCCGTGCTACGACTGCGGTGTATGTACCGACTATGCGATCGAGCATGTGGTGGCATCGCCGGTGCCTCCTGCAGGCGGAAGCCAGGGCACGGGACAAGACCTGAGCACCGGCGGAAGCGTTCCTATCGTGTTAGGTCGAACGCCTGCACCCGTACCTGCAAAGGTGAACGATCTTGTTCCATCCAGCAGTTCGGAAGCAGTGACGTGAGGGGTGATACAGGGTTCCCTGTGCGTTTGAAGTTCTCCGAAATTGGCAAGGTGCGTTTCATCTCGCACCGCGATGTAGCGCGGGCGTTCGAGCGAGCATTTCGAATCGCCGAGTTGCCCATGGCGTTCACGCTGGGTTTCTCGCCGCGCCCAAAAGTAAGTTTTGGTTTGGCGTTGTCGGTAGCTCACGAATCCGATGCCGAGTATCTAGACCTTGAATTGACAGAACCTGTAGACCCCGAATCGTTAGTAGGGCCCCTAACTGATGCACTCCCAGAAGGCATCAGCGTAATTGGGGCTACAGCTTTGGCAGATCGCGCTCCTGCATTACAGGAGTCGGTGAGCCTGTTGGTTTGGGATATTGAAGTTACAAATCGCGCCGGTGAAATGCCGGACACGCTTGCTGTAGCGCGTCTCGCCGCTGCAGTTATGGCGACCACTACGTTGCCCACCGCGCGAACGCGTAAGGGCCGCGAGACCACAGAGGACATCCGACCGGTGTTACGAATGATTGAAGTGCGCGGTCAGGGTGAGTGCGGGGTTCTACTTCGCGCTGAGTTGTCAACACAGCCAGTAGCTGTCCGGCCCGGCGAGTTAGTTGCCGCGCTAGACGCTGATCTGGTCGAGCTGCGGTCCCGCCGGGTCGCGCAGTGGATCGAGCGCGGGGGCGCGCGGCTAGAGCCGCTCGTCGCCGACCAGCGCGCCGAAGAAACGGCGCGCGCATCATGAGAGAAGGAACCTATGTCCGACGAAATCACAACGGGGGACGCGTCCTCCGGCACATTCGAGCCCGACGATGTACGGGTAGTTGCTTCCGAACCAGCGGGATCTAACGGGGAGTCGCTCGGTAGCGCCGTATCTGATGGCGAGTCTGGCGCCGAGTCAGAAGGTGAATCAGAAGTCGAGTCTGACGGCGATACCCCAGCAGAATTGGGTCCACGCCCGCCTGGAACTCAACGGAAGCGCCGACGCGGCTCGCGTGGCGGTCGCAATCGCAAGAAGCCAGGGGGTAGCCAAGGCGCACAAACCTCAGGTCCCCAAAACCCAGGTGCCCAAGGCGAGACAGCAGAAGTGCCCGCAGCAGAAGTACCCGGCGAGCCATTGGTCGCGCTAGAGGAAGATTCGGGGCGCCGCGGTCACGACGAGAATGCGGCGGCCGATCGTGGTTTGACCACAGAAGACCTCGCTCAGTCGGCAATGGAAGACGCGGGGCTACGCGCTCCGCGAATAGGTGACTCGCGGCCAGCGCCAGTATCGACACCGGTATCAACCCAAGCGTCAACTCCAGCCTCATCGCAGAAATCGAACTCGAGTCCATCGCGAGAGGCGAACGGCAACGAAAATTTGGAGGACGGTCAGCCCACTTCAGAAGGAGCCAGCCCACCTCGTAAGCGCCGCCGACGCGGAGGAAGGGGTCGCGGTCGCGGTGGAGCACGACCTACTGGAACTGGCGGAACTTCTGGCACCGCTGGTGCTGTCGTGACTGCAGATCTAAATGATGACGGCACTTCGGTGCTTGACACGCTGGACGAAGAGACCCTCGAGCGGCGACGCGGCCGCACACGCAAGGGTCGGCCGACTGGGCGCTATCAGATGGTTGTACGGGTAGATGCAGACGGCACGATTCAGATGGCAGTTCTCGAGGGGCGCATGCTCGTCGAGCATTACGTCTCGCGCAAAGAAGATGACGCGGCATCGATCGATGGAAACATCTATCTCGGCAAGGTGCAGAACGTGTTGCCGGGTATGGAAGCCGCGTTCGTCGACATCGGCACGCCGAAGAACGGCGTGATTTATCAGCGCGACGTGCAGTTCGACGCGTCCGATGTAGAGGGAGCGGATCAAGGCGGCCCAAAGATCGAAACGGTTCTCCGCAATGGGCAATCGATTCTCGTGCAAGTGACGAAGAACCCGATTGGGGCGAAGGGCGCCAGGCTCACACAAGAGGTGAGCCTCGCTGGACGTTTTGTAGTTCTGGTGCCAGGGCAACCGACCACGTACGGCATTTCCAAGCGTTTGCCAGACGACGAACGTAAGCGGCTTCGCAAGGTCTTGGAAGGATTGCGCCCGGTCGATGCAGGGTTGATAGTGAGAACCGCGGCAGAAGGTGCGACTGCAGACGAACTACAACGCGACGTCGCGCGCTTGCAAAGCCAGTGGGAACAGATAAGTGCGCTCGCAGCGCGCAGCAAGCTGGGGAGCCTTCTCTACCGAGAGCCCGCACTCGTCGTGCGAGTGATACGCGAGGAGTTCACGAAGGAGTACCGGTCAATCGTTATTGACGACGAAGCAATGTTTGCAGACGTCAAGAGTTACGTAGACGCGATCGCTCCGGAACTCTCAGAGCGTGTCGAGTTCTACGAGGAGAAGGATCTCCCGGTATTCGAACGGTTCCATGTGCATGAGCAGCTCCACAAGGCGCTTGACCGCAAGGTTTGGTTGCCTTCAGGCGGTTCGCTGATAATCGAACGCACCGAAGCATTGACTGTCATTGATGTGAACACCGGTAAAAATGTTGGCCGCACGAACCTTGAAGAGACGGTATTCGCCAACAACGTCGAGGCCGCTGGCGAAATCGGCCGGCAGCTCAGGCTGCGTGATATCGGAGGGATCATCGTGATCGACTTCATTGACATGGAGATCCGGAAGAACCGTGATGAAGTCGTTAGGGCTCTCAAGGAGGCCCTGTCCCGCGACAAGACCCGTACCCAGGTGTTCGATATTTCAGACCTGGGACTCGTGGAGATGACCCGGAAACGCATTTCAGAGGGGTTGGTCGAGGCTTTCTCCGAGACTTGTACCGTTTGCGGCGGGCGCGGTTTCACCGTCGACGAGTCGATGCTGTAAGGTTCGCTGGTTCTAGATCTGACTTCGAGGTTTTTTCGCGCCATGTATGCAGTGATCGCCACCGGCGGTAAGCAGTACCGAGTTGAAGAAGGACAGCGGCTAGACGTTGAACGTCTCGGCATTGAGCCGGAGATGGGCGATGCGTCCGAAGTCGTGTTGAAGCCCGTCTTGATTGTCGACGGCGCGTCCGTTCTTGCAACTCCAGCCCAGCTCAGTGCAGCTGCCGTAACCGCCACGGTGGTCGGTGACGCTCGTGGGCCAAAGATTGACGGCTTCACCTATAAGCCAAAGTCGAACCAACGTCGACGGTTTGGTCATCGCCAGAAGTACACAACCATTGAGATCACAACGATCTCGGCGGGCTGAGGAGAACTAAATGTCGAAGAAGAAGGGTGCCGGTACCTCTCGAAACGGCCGTGACTCCAACGCTCAGCGCCTGGGCGTGAAGGTCTACAGCGGTTCTGAAGTAACGGCTGGCACGATCATTGTGCGTCAACGGGGAACGCAGTTTCATCCTGGCGAAAATGTTGGACGCGGTTGCGACGACACGCTGTTCGCTAAGGCGAACGGCACAGTGCGCTTCGGGCAACGACGTGGCCGCAAGCTCGTAGACATAGTCCCCGCTAGTACCTGAGCTGCTAATCCGACCCCTGAGTTGCGCGATCCGGTATCGGGTCAGCCGGCTTGTCGGTAGTTCCGTATCCTGGGGTAGTTATGTCTTTCGTTGATGAGGCTCAACTAAATGTCCGCGGCGGTGATGGCGGTGCTGGTTGCGTCGCGTTCCGACGCGAGGCTCATGTGCCGAAGGGCGGGCCCGATGGCGGCGATGGTGGAACCGGTGGCGATGTTTGGTTCCAGGCGGACCGCAACGTGGCATCACTTCTGGCCTTTCGCGATCATCCACACCGCAAAGCGACCTCTGGGACGCACGGGAGCGGGAACAAGAAGCATGGCGCAGGGGGGAAAGACTTGATCATTACCGTTCCTGAAGGAACGACGGTTCGGAGCCACGACGATGGCGAACTTCTTACAGATCTAGTCGGACATGGCGACAGGTGGCTCGCTGCATCGGGCGGTCGCGGCGGTCGCGGCAATGCTCGGTTTCTTTCGAACGCGAGACGCGCTCCAAGTTTCGCAGAGCAAGGTGAGTACGGCGAAGATCGCTGGCTCAATCTCGAACTCCGATTGATGGCCGATGTTGCCCTTGTCGGATTCCCAAACGCCGGCAAGTCAACGTTGATCAGCACGGTTAGCGCGGCAAGACCCAAGATCGCGGATTACCCCTTCACGACACTTGAACCCAATCTCGGCGTCGTGCGTTTCCATGACCATGAACTGGTGATCGCGGACATCCCTGGCCTTATCGAAGGCGCGGCCGAAGGGCGCGGGCTGGGACACCAGTTTTTGCGTCACGTTGAGCGCGCGCGCGTGCTCCTCTTGCTGATCGACCTCGCTCCGGTGGATGAGCGCTCCCCTGAAGATCAAGAACGAATCCTTCTCAAAGAACTCGGTGGATACAAGCCCGAATTGCTAGACCGGCCGCGTCTCGTGGTTGGAACAAAAGTAGATGTGGCCGTGTACCCATTTGATGGTCTGCAGATTTCGGCGGTGGCGCACACTGGTCTCGACGAGCTACTTGGGCGATTGGGAAATCTGGTTGATGAGGAACGGGACACCGCGCCGAAACGCGTTCCGTTCGTGGTGCACCGACCCGTTGAAGAAGGTTTCGGTGTCACCCGTGATGACGATGGAACATGGCGGGTTCGTGGGCGTTCGGCAGAGCGGGTGGTTGCAATGGCAGACCTCACCAATGAAGAGGCAATGGCTTACGTGCAGGACCGATTCCGTCGGATGGGTGTTGAAAGAGCGCTGGCGCGTGCCGGGGCGCGCGAAGGTGACACAGTGCGCATAGGTCCGGTCGAGCTCGTCTACGTTGAAGGCCTCTGACGCGATGAGAGTCGTTGTCAAGATCGGGAGTTCGTCGATCACCTCGGTTACGGGCGAAATAGATGACGCTGCATTGCGCAAACTCTGTAGCGAAATCGTCGCCGCTCGCCATGATGGTCACGCTGTCGTCGTTGTGTTGTCCGGCGCGATTGCGGCGGGGTTGCCCGCGCTTGGATACACAGAGCGACCCACGGACATCGGCACCCTTCAGGCGATCGCGGCCGTGGGGCAACCGCGTTTGATGGAGCGGTTGAACGCCATACTCGGGTCTGACGGCGTGGTGGCCGGACAAGTTCTTCTAACTCCCTACGACTTCGTGCATCGAACGCAGTACTTACATGCTCGTGAGACGTTTGACCGGTTGTTGGATCTCGGTGTCATCCCGATCGTGAACGAGAACGACACCGTCGCCGACGACGAAATTCGCTACGGCGATAACGACAGGATTGCAGCATTGGTTGCCAACCTGATCGGAGCTGAACTGTTGGTGTTGCTGACTGACACGGCAGGCTTGTTTACGGCGGACCCGCGCCTTGATGTCGGGGCATCCTTGATTGAGGAAATCACAATCGTTGACGCAGCGCTGGATGCTGTGGTGGGAGGCGCTGGCTCGGACCGAGGAAGCGGCGGCATGGCGAGCAAATTGGCCGCGGCAAAGATTGCATCTTGGTCGGGAGTACGAGCGGTGATTGCAGCTGCCGACCAGACCGATGTAGTGAAACGCGCGCTTGCTGGTGATCCGGTCGGGACGGTCGTTCAACCTCATTCTCTGCGCCTTGCAAGTCGCAAGTTATGGATCGCGTTCGCGGTCGGCGCATCTGGCCGGATTGTGGTTGACGATGGCGCGCGCGATGCACTTGCCGCTGGTGGGCGCTCGCTTTTGGTGGCTGGCGTGCGTGAAGTGGAAGGGGAGTTTGAACAGAACGCGGCGGTGGAGGTCGTTGCAGGGGATGGATGCGTATTCGCAAAGGGTCTCGTGCGCTACGGAGCAGCTGCTCTCCGTAAGGTCGCCGGGATGCAGAGCGCGGATCTTCCGGACGGTTCGAGTCCCGAGGCCATTCACTGTGATGACCTCGTGGTATTACCTGCCTAGAGAGCGCTTTTTCGTACTGCTAGTGACTATGGGCTTGCGCTGAGCATGTGCCACGGGTCACAATGTCCGGGTTCTCTCGCCCACCACAACGGGGGGAGGGCCTGACAAAGCACCGGGAGACCGGATCGCGGAAGGCGGGCCCACGGTGGGCGAGGAACGGGGGTCGCAATCGGCAGGGGGATGCGACTCCTGTTCATGGGTACTTTCTCGCGCGGTGTCTCGGATTGAATTGACGGGTCGAGGATTACACTTGTCCAATGTCCTTACCCGCCGAGGTCGTTGAACTTGGAAGGCGCGCTCAAGCAGCGGCGGCTGTCTTGGCGGGTGCTTCGTCTGCTGCCAAGGATGCCGCCCTATTAGCGGGCGCTGATCTTCTTGAGCAACAGGCCCCCGACATCCTCGCGGCCAACGAGGCGGACCTAGAAGAAGCCAAGAAAGCGCGCATGGATGCAGGTCCGTTGGATCGCCTGAAGTTGACGCCAGCGAGGATTTCTTCGATGGCGGAGGGATTGAGAACTGTGGCGGATCTCGCTGACCCGATCGGTGAGGTCCTTGACGGTTGGGTGAGGCCGAACGGTCTGGAGATCTCGCGCGTGCGTGTCCCCCTCGGGGTTGTGGCGATCATTTACGAGAATCGCCCAAATGTCACCTCTGATGCAGCTGGGCTGTGTCTTAAGGCAGGCAATGCTGCGCTCCTCAGAGGAAGTGGTAGCGCGTTGCGCTCTAACCAGGCGGTGGCTGCTGCACTTCGCGAGGGCTTCGCCAAGGCAGGTCTGCCTCAGGACTCCCTAGTGCTTGTGGAAGACCCATCACACGAGGTCGCAGTTGGTGTGATGCAACTGAATGGGTTCGTTGATTGCTTGATACCGCGCGGTGGACCTGCACTGATTGCTTCCGTGCGTGAACACGCGACAGTACCAGTGGTTATCGATGGTGACGGCAACTGTCACGTGTATGTGGATGCAGACGCTGATCTCGATCAGGCGATCGAGATCGTCTTGAATGCCAAGACCCAACGGCCGGGCGTTTGCAACGCGGCTGAGTCGCTCGTTGTTCATGAGGCGGTCGCAGACGAGTGGCTTCCACGTATCGCTAGTGCCCTGATTGCTGAGGGTGTCGAATTGGTGGGGAACGATGGCGCACGGTCCCGTGTTTCGGAGATTGGGGTCGCCACCGACGACGACTTTGGCCGGGAGTTTCTCGCGCTGAAAATGAGTGTCGCTGTTGTGCCATCGCTCGATGCAGCGATTGCTCATGTGAATCGCTTCGGAACCGGGCACACCGAAGCGATCCTTACGCGAGACTTGGCGGCCGCTCATCGGTTCACCAAGGAGGTCGATGCGGCGGCGGTTGTGGTCAATGCGTCCACGCGCTTCACCGACGGCGAAGAATTTGGCTTCGGTGCAGAGATCGGTATCTCTACCCAGAAACTGCATGCTCGCGGCCCGATGGGGTTACGGGAGTTGACTACATATAAATATGTGATCTGGGGCACCGGACAGACAAGGGAATAAGTGGCCGAAAGATTTTCTTCCGTACAGGAAGTCGTAGACCGACTTCGAAGCGTCGATTACCTGTCAGACACAGGGATTGCTGGTGTCGTCTATCTGGCGGACCGCTTGGAGAAGCCGATCCTTGTTGAAGGACCAGCCGGTGTCGGAAAGACTGAGTTGGCCAAGGCAGTCGCAGCGGTAACTGGGTCACGTCTCATCCGATTGCAGTGCTACGAGGGGCTAGACGAGTCGAAGGCGTTGTACGAGTGGAACTATAAGAAGCAATTGCTTCGCATCCAGGCAGATCGTGAGCACGAAACCGACTGGGCGGTAGTGGAGTCCGACATTTTCTCTGAGAGTTTTTTGTTGACGCGCCCATTGTTGGAGGCGATCCGTTGTGAGGAGCCGATTGTTCTTTTGATCGACGAAGTCGACAGGGTCGAGGTCGAAACCGAAGCGTTGTTGCTTGAGGTGCTGTCGGACTTCCAGGTTTCAATTCCAGAGTTGGGGACAATCGTTGGCAAGCAGCGGCCGATTGTGATCCTGACTTCCAACAACACGCGGGAACTCTCAGAGGCGTTGAAGCGACGTTGTCTTTACCTGCACATCGACTATCCAGAACTAGAGCGCGAGAAAGAAATAGTGCGCGTCCGTGTTCCCGAGATCGACGAAGCGTTAGCTGAGCAAATTGCGCAGGTCGTTCGCTCGCTGCGGTCGCTCGACATCAAGAAGGCTCCTTCAATTTCGGAGACCATCGATTGGGCACGCACACTTCTGCTTCTTGGCCATGGTGCGGTCGATCAAGAGGTGATTGCGGACACCCTCCACGTGCTGCTCAAGTATCAGGGCGATATTGCCAAGGCCAAGAAGGAACTCGTCACTGAGGGCAAGAGCATTCTGCGCGGCACCGAAAGCGGTAAGACGTTATGAAGTCGCCCGCCATTACGTGGGGATGAATTAGTGGCCTTTAACGCCGCGAAAATGTCCGACGCTCTAACGCGAAACAAGATTGAGGTGCCGTCGGGTATTGGTGATGGCGTGTTGCTCGACGTGTTTCAGGGATTTGTTCATGAACTGCGCGCGGCCGGTCTTCCTGTATCGATGACTGAGAACCTCGATGCGATGCGCGCAGTCGAAATTGTGCCGCTGTCAGATCGCGAGTCCTTGCGAGAAGTACTTGCTGCGACGCTCGTGAAGCACTTCCGCCACCGATCAGCATTCGACACGGTGTTTGACGTTTACTTCGCACTCCATAGCGGAGGCGTCAATCCTGAAGAGGATGCAGGGCGTGGGGAGGTAGGTGACGCGGAAGAAAATGGCGGTGTCCCCGGGCAGCAAGGCAGTGGCGGAAGCGGCGAGGGAGTCAGCAACGAAGAGATTGCGGAGATGCTTCTTGCTGCTCTAATGAGTATGGACCGCGATCAATTGCGGGAACTTGCTGCAATGGCGGTGAGTCGGTTTGCTGGCATGGAGCCAGGCAGGCCAGTAGGTGGGACCTATTACCTCTATAGAACATTGCGGCAACTCGACTACGAGGCGCTAACCGGGCGCATGATGCAGCGGGCAGCCGAACAAGTTCTAGATGGGGAGACGGATTCGCCTGACGCGCCAGAATCGCTGGAGGCCCGCTTCCAGCGTGAGGAGTACGAGGCGAGGCTGCGCGAGTTTCGGGACCTTGTTGAGGCTGAAATTCGGAAGCGTCTTGTAGCGGACCGCGGTGTCGAAGCAATGGCGCGCACACTTCGCAAGCCCCTACCCGAAGATGTCGACTTCATGCATGCTTCGCGTGAGGAGATGGCGCAGTTGCAAAAAGCGATCGAGCCGCTTACGCGGGCGTTGGCAGCGCGGTTGGCTCAACGACGAAAGCACCGTAACCGCGGCCAGCTTGATTTTCGGGCGACAGTTCGCCATTCACTTTCCTATGGTGGAGTGCCGGCCGAACCACGCTTCAAGAACCCGCGCGTTTCCAAGCCCGAAATCATGGTGGTGGCCGACATCTCTGGATCGGTCGCAAGTTTCGCTCGATTCACATTGCAGTTCGTATACGCGATGGCTGGTCAGTTCTCGAAGGTGAGATCGTGGGTATTCATAGATGGAATCGACGAGGTTACGAACTTCTTCGCTGAATCCGACGAGATCTCAGAGGCCATCCATCGCGTGAATACCGAGGCCGATGTTGTCTGGGTAGACGGTCATTCCGATTATGGCCATGCCTTCGAGGTGTTTCATGACCGTCATTTATCTGAGGTCACCTCGAAGACGTCGATCATCTTGTTGGGTGATGCGCGCAACAACTATCACGCGTCTCAAGCGTGGGTCTTGAAGGAGCTTCGTCAAAAGGCGCGACGCTTGTTCTGGCTGAACCCGGAGCCGCGCGGCTATTGGGACACAGGAGATTCGATTGTGTCTGACTACGGCGTGCATTGCGACGGGACCTACGAATGTCGCAATCTGCGGCAACTTGAACGCTTCGTAACGGCAGTAATCGAGGCCTAGCCCGACCTATCCATACGGGTGAAAAGCGCGTCGGTTAGCTCTGCGATAGCCGCCAACTGAGTTCGGTCTGTCGCGTGCAACTCGGTGTCATTGCCCACGCTCAAAACGCTTCCAGAATTTTCGAGTTGGGACTCCGTTGTCGCCGTTGTCGCCGAACCGTTCTCGCCGTCGCTAGCGAGGAGTTCGCCTTCGAACGTCAGCGTCGCCCAATCTGCGTGCAGTTCTAGCCGCGCATACTCACAAACACGCGTGCTGAGTTCCGTCCTTGTCTCGGCGGTGACGAGACGGGTGACGGCTTTAAGGGTTTCCATGCGCGCATTGGGCATGTGGTCAACTTCACGCACACTTTCGACCGATGCACCGTCGACCTCTGCGATTTCCTTGATGAGCACTGCGACTACCGAGATATCGGGCAGCACAACTGCGAAGTCATCTACTGCTTCGCCAGCGTCATGTTCAAGCACGTCTATTCGTACGATGTCACCTCGGAGTGATCCGATCCGAGAGGCAACTTGACCCAGCGCTCCTGGGCGGTCGGCGAGCCTCACACGCACTAGGACATGTGCCGGAGTAGTCATGTCGTGATGCCATCGGCCGAATGTATTGGCATGTCATGCTCCGGTTTTGGGGTTCGCGCACGTTAGCGCGGCCCGCCGAACATGTCGCCAGGGTTTGCCGCTCTGTAACCGACGGCGTCTCGTCGTACACTTCGGATGTGAAAGAACGGGTCGGCGTATTCGGAGGTACGTTCGATCCGGTGCATGTCGGACATGTGACCGCCGCAGTCGATGTGCGCGATGCATTAGATCTTGACCGCGTGCTGTTGGTTCCTGCGGGAGAGCCGTGGCAGAAGGCGAGCAGAAGCGTTTCCGAGCGAGACGTGCGGGTCGACATGGCCGATCTAGCGTGTGCGGATCTCGTTGGGATTGAGGTGTCACGAATCGAAATCGATCGGGATGGGCCATCGGTAACAGCCGACACGCTCGAAGCCCTTGGCGCAGTCGACCGTGAGTTGTTTTTGATTCTTGGTGCCGATGCGGCGGCGAACATGTCTACGTGGAAGCGGCTGCCCGAAACGCGTCTTCTCTGTACCGTTGTTGTCGTAACGCGTGATGGTGAAACTGCAGATCCGCCTGGCGACGATTGGAAGTGGGAGCAGGTACACGTACCACGCCTAGATGTTTCGTCATCGGATCTGCGAAATCGGATAGCGAACGGGAGGCCCATTGATGGGTTAGTCCCAGCGCCCGTGGTTCAGTTCATTCTTGAACACGACCTCTACACTTCGACCTGATGACGCAGGCTGCTGACGACTCAGATGTGGAACCGTTGCCGGGTCTCACGAGACGTGATCGGCGTGAACAACGCTCTCTACACAAACGTTCAGGTAGGTCGCGTTGGACGGGCCTCAAGGGCGAGAAAAATCCAAGTGAACCCGAACGGAGCGTTGTTGAGGCACCTTTGCAGGGCGACCGTCGATCGCGGCGCAAGCGCGCCTCCCGCAATCATTTCTGGACCATCGTCATTCCAAGCATCGCCATAGCTCTCGCCGTAACGGTTGGGCTAGGTGTCTTGCTGCGTTCGAACGATGACTCAGGTCCCAGATCGGGATCGAAGCCCGACAGCAAGCCATACAACGACACCCTTCTAATGGCACACACGGGAAGCGATGGTCGCGGTGACTTGTTTGCATTGGTTGGCACGGGGCCGCGGGCCACATCGGTCTTGCTCATTCCGGCGGCCACCCAGGTAGAGGTTCCGTCGCTTGGATTGCTGACCCTTGCTTCTCTTCCAACGCAGGGTGATAGTGCGCTACTGGCAACCACGGTGGAGAACATGCTCGGCGTGCGAGTAGGGAGCACGATCGTCCTCGATGACGCCGCGCTCGCCGACGCACTGGCGCACGTAGCTCCCTTGACGGTCGACCTGCATGCCAATGTGAAACTTGACGACGAAACAACCATCCCGAGCGGAACACAGAAGCTGGATGCTGCGACCGCTGCGCGAGTGTTGACCGTCCCTCAGACCGGCAGCGAACTCGACCGGTTGGTAACGGTGCAGGATGTACTCGATGGGTGGTTTGTTGGTTTGCGTCGCGAACAAGCGGCGTTTGCGTCAGTGGCGGCGCATCCCGAACTTGGGGTACTAGTGGATGTAGCGAACAGTCCAGGTCACCGTACCGACACGCTCGCGGTCACGTCGGTCGCGACGGGTAGCGGTGAGCGTTTCGAAGTGCGGCGTGACGATCTTGTTCGCTACATCGCTATCGCGTTTCCTAACGCACTTTTGGCTCCGGCGGGGCAGCGACCGCGCGTGGAGATATTGAATGGCACAGGTGCAGTTGGTGTTGCGCAAGTCGCCGCATCGAAGTTGGTACCTGCTGGAGGAGAGATAACGCTCACAGGAAATGTGCCAGGGTTCGGCGTTCCACTAACTCAAGTGGTCTACTACCGGGAGAAACAACGCAAGGATGCGCAACACTTGCTCGAAGCATTGGGTTGCGGAATCTTAAAGAAGGCAGGCAGAGCAATCGGAATGGTAGATGTGACTGTGATCGTTGGAGCTGATTGTCCTGCGATCGCTTTTGGTTAGATGAGTGAGGAGAAGATGTTGAACGCCTACGAACAATCGTTAGTGGTCGCGAATGCGGCTTCGTCGAAGAAGGCCGAAGACACGATCATCCTCGACGTTGGCGACATCATCGGAATCACGGAGACGTTCGTCATAACGACTGGCGACAATGTCCGGCACGTGCGCGCGATCTGCGACGAAGTCGAGTTCGCGATGAAGGTCGAAGCCGACCGCGAGCCGCGAGCGATTGAAGGGCTCAAGGATGCAACATGGGTACTGCTCGATTACGGCGATTTAGTGGTGCATGTTTTTGGTCGCGAAACGCGCGAGTACTACGACCTTGAGCGCCTTTGGTCAGATGCTCCGCGAGTTGCATGGACAGAAGATGTGAGCGCGGAAGATATGACTGCGGAAGACGAGAAGGCGTTGATCGTCGGTTAGTGCTCTGGCAAGGTGACCCACGGTCGCATCGGAACGCCTACCTGGATTAGCGCTGCTTTGAGTTCTTGCACGCCGATGTTGCGCTCGAAACGAGGCGAGTAGAGGATCGAGGAGATGATCGCTGCGGAAGCTCCTCCGTCGGTGAGCCCTGAAGCGATGTGTTCGATGGTCCCCGCACCGCCCGAGGCGATCACCGGCACATTGACTGCGTTGGCTACGGCGCGTGTGATTGCGACGTCGTAGCCCGAAGCGGTGCCGTCGCGATCGATGCTATTTACGACAATCTCGCCTGCGCCGAGGTCTTCACCGCGCCGAACCCAGTCGATCGCGTCGAGGCCGGTTGCCAGTCGCGCTCCGTCGATGAACACCTCGTATCCGCTCGGGATTCCGTCTCGAATGCCGACGTTGCGCACTTGCGTAGACAGCACTACGCACTGATTACCAAAGGCTGCCGCTCCTTCGCTGATGATGTTGGGATTGCGAACGGCCATCGAGTCGACGCTGATCTTTTCTGCGCCCGCTTTTAGGACGTCGTGCATGTCGGATAGCGAACGGATGCCGCCACCGACCGTGAATGGCACGAATACATGTCGGGCTACGTCTCGCACAGTTGCTAGGTCTATCGGGCGCTTCTGAGCGCTGGCCGTGATGTCGTAGAAAACAATTTCATCGATCTGGTCGTCGTATAACGATTTCGCCAACTCGGATGCAGGGGCGACGTCGATGTTGTCTTGGAATTTCTGCGCCTTGGTTACGCGACCTTCGACTACGTCGAAGCAAGCGATGAGCCGTTTGGTCAACATGACGGATCCCATGTTGCGAAGTTGCTGAGGATGCGTAGGCCGACTTCGCCACTCTTCTCAACATGGAACTGCGTGGCGGCGATATTTTCTTGGGTCACCATTGCCGCGAACTTGACGCTGTAGTCACATCGGCCAGTGATGATCGAAGGATCAGTCGGCGCCGCGTAATAGGAGTTGACGAAGTAAAAAAAGCTGGGGTCGAAGATGCCGTCGAGTAGGTGGTGAGGTTTGTCGAAGTGAACGCTGTTCCATCCGATTTGTGGAACGCGATCCGATGGCGGGAAGCGCTTGATCTCGCCGTCGAGCCATCCGAGACACTCCGCTGGTCCTTCCTCGCTGCGCTCGAAGAGGATCTGGAGGCCGATGCAGATACCGAGGAAGGGGGTGCTTCCGTCGACGACCCGTTCGGTGAGCGCTTCTATGAGGTTGGCTTCTGTGAGCGATTTGATGGTGGCGCGGGCGGCACCGACGCCGGGGAGGATCACGCGATCGGTTCCGTCGAGATCTTGTGGAGCGGTTACAAACTTGCCTTCGAGACCCAGGCGTTCGAGCGCATACATAACGCTCGG
>CAMBEL010000016.1 GCA_945865605.1 Bifidobacterium breve | reverse complement strand
AACCACCGGCCCTGGACCGCCTCGAGCAACGAGCTGCTCGAAGGTCTTGTCCTCTGCAATTGTTGGCGTGAGAACGGCGGTCCAGCCGTTTGATTCGGCGACTGCATTCAGTGTCGCAATATCGTCAGGGGTGAACGGATCAATGCTCGTAAGTACCGTCGCTGGATTCGCACCAATGGCAGTCGGTTGTTGCTTGTAAACCAAGATGTGATCGCGCGGGTTCTCAATACCGCGATTTACAAGACTTAGCGCGGCGAGCCCAACGGTGCGGTAGGCCTCGAGGGGTGTCGCCCACCCTTCAAGTTGGTACCACCTCGTAATGCTGAGCAGCCCGCCCGGCTTGAGTCTGTCTAGGTATGTCTCAAACGCCTCGGTCGTATAAAGCGAGTTCTCGCTGAGAGCGAAAGCCCCTGCACCGGTTGCGGCCCAGGTGTCGATCAACGAAATTTGGATTATGTCGAAACGCTTATCGGTGCGCGTCAGGTAGCTGCGACCGTCGTCACGTGCGAATGTAACTTTGGGATTGCGATCGAGGTGGCCGCTGTACTCGCCGTATTTACCATTCGTCACCTCGAGGATGTTGCCGTTGATCTCGATGCCCGTCACCGAGTCCGCACCGAATTCAAGGGCGGAGAGAATGTCGCGCCCACCGCCGACACCGATAACCGCGATGTCGCCCTGCTCGGCCCGCACGTGATGCCCGATGTTGGCGATCTCAGAACGCAGATCGTTTAGTTTTGAGAGGTCACCATCCCACTTGCGCAACACGGTGCCAGCGGTCCCGTCTATCAAGATGCTGCGGTTGTCGGATTCGCTACCGACAGGTAGTAGCCCGCCCATTGCGTACGGGTCAACGGTGACCCTGGAAAAGGCGTTCCAGGAGTCGTACTCGTGGACGCGATCCTGCGTTTCTTTGGCCCAAAGGATTCGGAGGAATGGATTTCCGCGAGCGTGCAGCGCGCCGTTACCGACTGCAAACACGGCCAGGAGCACCATGGCCGTCGCCGCTGTCCACTTTCCGGCCTTTGCATGCGCATCTGCGGCAAAAAGCAGGCTCGACAGCGCCGCTAGAGAACCAATGAAAATTACGGCGCTAGGTCCGTCGAGTCGTCCAAGCAGCATGACAAGCAGGATGCAACCGACTGCTGCGCCAATTAGATCTGCCGCATAGAGGCGGTTCACGCGGTCAGGGAAGCGCGTAAGCGCGAGGCATACCACCACACCGCTGAATACGAATGGGATCGAAATCACAATGCACGTAAGTACGACCGACCAAAGGGCAGCGAGCGATGATGCGCGCGGTACAAACGGGATCGACAACTGGGTTACGAAACACACAGGGATCGAGATGGCGAACAACAGCGAGAAGATCCAGAGGCGCTTCTTAACGTCTTCCTCGCAAAACATTTTCGGGAAGAGGTGCACGATGAGCGCACCGACGGTCATCCCAAACAGTGCAACGGAGATAGCGACGAAGGCGAAGTGGTACCACATCGTCACGCTGAAGATGCGGGTCAGCACGATCTCGTACATCAGCGTTGCGAGGGTGGCCATGAATAGGCCGGCGTATGTCCAACGGCTCGTTCGGAGCCGTGATAACTGTGCCGCTGCGGTCACGCGTACCTCCACCGCCCAATTCGGTTTGGGCGGAAACGTCCGTGCGAGCGTAGTGGCTAAAACCCCTCAGGCGTGCGCGCTACGCGCGGTATTTGGGGCGGGTGCTAGCTGCGTAAGACCTGTCCCGGTAGCGATGCTGTGCCCTCGGCACTCACCTCGCCATCCATGCGAATGGGCACGCCGTTGACAAGAACATGGGTTACTCCCGATGGCGCGTCTGCGGTCAATCGTTCGCCATTCGCAGGGAAGTCGCATATACGACGCAAGGGCCCTGGAGCAACTGTCGCAGGGTCGAAAACGGTTATGTCTGCGGCCATTCCCTCCCGCAACAGGCCACGGCCACCTTGTGTGTTGTCTAACCCGAACACCTTGGCCGGTTCCCCTGTGAGTTTGTGAACCGCGCGTTCAAGAGTTATGACCCCACGTTCCCTAACCCAGTTCCCGAGTAAGTCAGTTGGTAGACACGCATCGCATAGTTGGCTCACGTGCGCACCGGAGTCCGCCAGTCCAAGGAGCACTCCATCGCGGCCAAGCAGCCATTCGATTGCCTCGGGATCGTCATTCGCGAGCACTGACCTGAACCGCGTGCTCAGGTTTTCGTCCAACGAAGTGTCGATCATCACGTCGAGCGGGCTGCAGCCGCGTTCACGGGCGATATCAATTACGAGGCGCCCGATGAGATCGGAGTGAGTGTCGCTCTCTGCAATGTCGAGCGAATTCCAATTGGGCCTGAAGGTAGTTCCATGCTCTAGCTCCACTAGCGCCGCCGCCCGCCAAACTGGGTCTCGATACGCGCGAATGCGATCTTCTTCACTGCCCCCCATCAATTTGGCAAAAGCAGGCACCATGTTGAACGTGAATGGCTCCCGCAGGTTCATCTGAAAAGCAAGCGGTCGCACCGAGATCTGTGGCCACACATCGCCACCGGCTGCTCGCGCTGCGTCGTTGTCGGAGATGATCTGTTCATGCCAGGGAAAACCCTTGATGGTGAGTAGGGCGGTCCACGTGAGCGGACGGCCAGCCCGCTTTTGAATGCCATAAACATCGGCGTGCTTTACCTTCTCGGACGGCAGAAGGGCAATTACACCTTTGTTGAGATCACGCAGGGGGGCGATAAGTGCTTCGAGTTCGGCGAGGTCGGCGAGGCGACTCGGTATAGGTCGACCCATGTCGCCGTTGTGCGTGGCAGACGCGCTACTTGCGAATCCCATTGCACCAGCGGACATGGCATCACGTACTACGGATTGCATCTGAGCGATTTCGTCCGGTGTCGCCTGCACGCGTTCGTACGCTTCAGCGCCAAGAACGAAGAGCCGAACTGCGGTGTGTCCGACGTAGCACCCGAAGTTGAGCGCCGCGCCATGACGGCTAACCGAGTCTAAGTATTCGGGAAAGGTTTCGAAATCCCAAGGGATTCCTTCCGAAAGAGTGTCGATGTCCATGTCTTCAACGTGTTGCAGCGTGCGTGCAAGCAACGCGCGCCCATCGGGAGCACAAGGTGCAATGGAGAAGCCACAGTTACCAGCGACCACGCTCGTCACACCATGGAAACTCGACGGAGTCAGGGCGGGATCCCAGAAAACCTGTGCGTCATAGTGCGAGTGGATATCGATGAATCCGGGGCTCACAACCTGGCCCGACGCATCGAACTCTTGGGTGCCATTGAGGCCTGTTCCGATACCACTGATCCGACCTTGCGACACAGCAACATCGGCCTTGAAACCAGGCGCTCCGCTCCCATCGATCACGGTGCCACCACGAATAACGATGTCTGCGGTCATGTGGGACCCCTTCGTCCGGAACGGCTAGCACTACTTGCCCTAACCCTATAGTTGACGCACGTGTCAGGTAGCGGTGAGGCTACCGAAATTCGATAGACGAATCAGGGGGATGTTGTGGCGCAGAAGTTGCCGGACAGAATGCGAGCCGCCGTTTACAAAGGCGACCGACGCATCGAGGTCGAGGATTACCCAATCCCCGAGTTGGGCGCCACCGATGTCTTGCTCGAGGTGAGTCACTGTGGGGTATGCGGTTCGGACATTCATTTCGTCCTAGAGGGTTGGGCCGCTCCCAACACGGTCCATGGGCATGAGTACACCGGCACGGTGGCTGCAGTCGGCGCCAGTGTTGTGCGTTGGAAAGTTGGAGACACGGTTGTTGGGGGCCCTTCGAGAGGGTGTGGCGAGTGCAGGTTATGTCTAGCCAAAAGGCCCAACCTTTGTGAGGGACGGGGGGCAGTTGGCGAGACCGAAGATTTCCAGGGAGCCTTCGCTGACTTTGTCAAGACCCATGAAACTGAATTGTTGCCGTTACCCAATGGCGTGACGTTGCGCCAGGCTTCTCTGGCAGAACCGCTCGCGGTCGCGCTGCACGGCATCACACGTGCTGGTGGAATAAAACCCGGTCAACGCGTACTCGTGACCGGTGGAGGGCCCATCGGAGCGTTGACCATAGCGGTACTCATACATCGCGGTGTAATGGACATCGTGCTCTCGGAACCATCGCCGGTCCGCTGCGAACTCGGTGAACGTCTAGGTGCGCGCGTCGTGTCGCCCGACTCCCTTCGCACGCCGCGGTCACCTAACGAGATCGTCGCTGAACCATTTGACGTTGTGTTGGAGTGCTCTGGTCACGCCGCAGCGATGGAGCAGGGCCTCGGACAATTGGGTAGAACGGGCCGCCTTGTGTTGGTAGGCGCAGGCATCAAGGCACCCCGCTTCGACGGGAATCGCATACTGCTTAACGAGTTGGAGATCACAGGTGCGTTCACATACGACGCCGACGGGTTCGAACGCGCGCTCGAAATACTTGCGGAACCTGGGTTCCCGACCGACCTACTGATCGAGCCGGAAGATGTCGGACTCGACGGGCTACTTACAGCGATCGAACGGCTCGCTGCAGGTGAAGTGCCTGCGAAGGTTGTTATCGCCCCGTCGCTTGGGAGGCCGTAGTTGTCGCACTCAGACGCCATCCCAAACGCCATCCCAAACGCCATCCCAAACGCCCGCCCACCGCACTTCAATCATGTAGCGATGAGCGTGCCTCACGATCTCCTCGCCGAGGATGGTCGTAAGCAACTAGCCGGCTTCTATTCAGAGGTATTCGGCTGGGAAGTCCTCGACGTTATGACCGAGGACCGGAACCGCTATGTGTTCGGATGCCACACCGTCGAGCAGTTCGTGTTTCTCCATGGCGAGGAACAGCCGATGGCATGTCCAAGATTGGATCACTACGGATTTTCGGTAGGGACAGAAGTCGAGCTCGATGCAATTCTCGCAAAAGCACGGAGTTACAAGGAACGCGATGATCGCGTCGACATCGTCGAGAAGTTCACTGAAGATTACGGACCATTGTCGATTACCGCTATCTATGTTGGTTACCTGTTGCCGATGATGGCTGAGATCCAATGGTGGGAGTACAAGTGACATCACAATTGCGGTGGGGAACGTTCGTTCCTCAAGGTTGGAAACTCGAGTACAAGGATTGGGACGCCGCAGCGGCCTGGGGTCGTTCCGTCGAGATTGCGCAGTTGGCAGAACGTGTTGGATACGACCACCTTTGGGTATACGACCACATAGAAACGGTGCCACGGCGCGAGGCGACGCATTGCTTCGAAGCGTTCACGATGCTCGCAGCGTTGTCACAGGTCACGTCGGAGGTGCGCCTAGGACAGATGGTCACATGCGTCGGTTTTCGAAATGCTGGACTACTCGCCAAGGAAGCAGCCTGCATCGATGTGTTTTCGGGTGGGCGCCTCATTCTCGGTCTCGGCGCTGGCTGGTTCACGCGGGAGTACGAGGCATACGGCTACGAATATCCGTCAGACCGTACGCGCTTGGCGATACTCGAAGAGGTAATCACCGTTATCCCGCGGTTGTGGTCCGAAGAGACCGTCACGTTTGCAGGCGAGCACCTCAACCTCAAAGGAGCATTCTGCGACCCCAAGCCGCTCCAGAATCCACGCCCAAAGATTTGGGTTGGCGGTGGTGGCGAGAAGGTCACGTTGAAGATAGCGGCGCAACATGCAGACGCGACGAACTGGCAGGTGGGGATCGAAGATTTCATACACAAGTCCGTTGTACTGGCTCAACATTGCGATGACATTGGACGGGATTTTGGGTCGATCGTGCGCACCCATGGCCCAGATTGTCGATTGTTCGACAACGAAGCCGACCTCAAGGCATGGCTTGATTTGCCCGACGGCGGGAATCTTTGGGGAGGATCGTCGAGCGAGGATTATGTTCGCGATCACTTCGTCGGAACTGTCGAGCAGGTCACAGAGAAGGTCCAAGCGTTCGTGGACGCTGGCTGCGGCGAGTTTGTGCTGTGGTTCCGGGACTTCCCGTCGAGCGAGAGCCTCGAACGCTTCGCTGCCGACGTTGTTCCTAAGATCTCTAACTAAACAAGAGACTTAACCCACTGCTGCAAAACATCAATTCACAACAGGAGTACGCGGCGCCGTCGTGAACGACAACCCAAAACCCACCTTGCCTGAAGTAGCGGATGAGGCACCGATTGCCGGGACTTCGCGGAGTTCGTTCGGATTGATCGGCGCGTTGCTTCTGGCGATTGTCCTTGTAGGGGCAATCGCGGTGCGGTTCATCACCATGTCGGACCTGTGGCTCGACGAGGCACTCACGGTCAATGTTGCCAACCTGCCCCTTAGCGACCTTCGGGAAGCGCTCGAGAGAGATGGCGCGCCACCGCTGTATTACGTAC
Source organism: Bifidobacterium breve (assembly GCA_945865605.1). Lineage (GTDB taxonomy): Bacteria > Actinomycetota > Acidimicrobiia > IMCC26256 > JAENVU01 > SHUZ01. The sequence goes on along the minus strand of CAMBEL010000016.1, from coordinate 28,420 downwards.
TCCTGCACTTCTGGATGGTGGTGTTCGGTACGGCCAATTTCGCAGTGCGAGCTCTGTCCGGTGCTCTCGGCGTATTGATGCTTTTTCTTTCGTTCCGCGCAGGGCTTCGATTGGGTGGCGCGGATCTAGACCGAAGACGTTGGATCGCATGGAGCGCCGTAATCGTGGTGGGAACTTCGCCATACGCGATTCGTTATTCGACCGAAGCGCGTATGTACATGCTCACGATGGTGCTCGTGCTGATCGGCTACTTGGCGCTCAGGAACGCATTGGAGAAGCCGACTCTTGGGTGGCTCGCCGTCGTTTCACTGGTCACGGCCTCCCTGCTCTATACGCAGTATTGGGCTCTCTTCTTGCTCGCGGTTGTCGGACTGATTCAGGTTGTACGCGCATGGCGTGCTCCCACAGCAGAACGCTTCGCAGCCCGTCGAATTACTGGTGCGCTCGTCGTCGGCACCCTGTTATTCCTTCCATGGATCCCAACGTTCTTGTTCCAGTTGCGACACACGGGAACCCCGTGGGACACGCCCGCGAGTCCGCCAACCAACGCAGCACTAGGCATATTGGACTTCGCCGGCGGGCGCGTCATGGAGGGCTGGACACTGGTATTACCGCTGCTGTTGCTGGCACTCCTAGCATTGTTCGGACGGCCAACCGATAAGCGCCACATAGCGATTGATCTGCACACGGTGGCCGGTGTGCGGTGGGAGTGGCTCGTCGGAGCCGCGACGCTATTTGTCGGGCTCTTTCTCTCTTTGCTCACAGGCACCGGCTTCCAGGCGCGCTACGCAGCGATCATGTTCCCGTTTTTCGCACTCGTTGTTGCCTATGGAGTAATCGTGTTCGCAGACAAGCGTATCCGTATGGGGATTCTTGCGTTCGTCGCAGTCGTTGGCTTTGTAGGCGGTGCGCGCAATGTCGCAACCAATCGCACACAGGCGACTCAGGTAGTGGAAGCCATTGCGGCCGAAGCGCAACCTGGAGATGTAGTTGGTTACTGCCCAGACCAACTGGGTCCCGCTGTCTCACGTTTGATTGACGCCGAATTACAGGTAGCGCAGCGCTCTTATCCTTACGGCGGATCTCCGCGATTTGTGAATTGGGTCGATTATAAAAAACGCAATCGCGCAGCATCGGCAGAACGCTTCGCCGATGAATTGCTGACAGGCTCCGGCACGAAGACTCTTTGGATGGTTTGGGCTCCTGGTTACAAGACCCTTGATGGCAAATGTGAGGCGGTCTTGAACGCGCTAACTGCGAGTCGTCCAGCATTTACCGATCTCGTGAGTGGCGACGACAACGTCTACGAGTTCATGGGACTGCGCCGGTATAACCCGTGACAAGTACGCGGGTCGCGCCTGGGTGGCGGGTTTCACTGCGTAACTTCACGAAGGACGACGTTGGCCCCGCCTTCGTTCCGTGGCTGGTAGCGAGGGCGCTCGTATTAGCGGCTTTAGGGTTAGCGCGCTATCTGTTCATTGAGATAGGTCACGGCCCAAGACCTCACGCACTTGCGCTCGGTTTATTCACACGCGACGCCGCGTTTTATCGGGACATTGCCGAGTCGGGGTATGACTCGGTAGGGCGCGCTGGGTTGAGGTTTTTCCCACTCGTTCCCGTCTCCGCGCGCGGACTGGGCACGGTTCTCGCTGGGCATGACGACATCGCCCTTCTCCTAATCGCGAACCTGTCCGCACTGGTCTTTGGCGCGCTGCTCCACAGACTTGTCCTGCGCGAGACAGGCGACGCGGCCCTTGCGCGCCGCGCTGTTTGGTTCGGATCCTTGTTACCGCCCGCGCTCGTATTGGTGCTCGGCTATGCGGAAGCGACCTTTTTGGTGTTCGCCGTCGGAATGTTCTTGATGCTGCGTCGTGAACAATGGGGTTGGGCAGCGCTCCTTGGTGTGGGCGCAGGGCTTTGCCGCCCTGTGGGGATAATTCTCGTGGTTCCGGCGGCAGTCGAAGCGGCACGTGCTTGGAAGTCTGCAGATCTGACGAACCGCTTTTATCGCCTTCTCGCGGTTGCGGGTCCAGTGGCAGGAACTGCGGTGTTTCTGGCGTGGGTCAATGCCACCAGGGGGGGCTGGCTCCTACCCTTCCGGATACAGCAGGATCCGAAGTTGCGAGGTGGCTTTAGCGACCCCATAACCAGTTTGTTGGAGGCTGCGAGCGACCTCAAGGGTGACCGGGTCGGATCTGGTCTCCACCTGATCTGGGCATTTATTTTCGTCGCGTTGATTGTTGTCATCGCTCGAAGGTTGCCCAGTTCGTATACCGCATACGCCATTGCTGCGGTGCTCCTCGCACTCACAGCGCAGAACCTCGACAGCTTCGAGCGATACGGCGTGACCACTTTCCCAATCGTGATCGGAGCGGCCCTCGTCACACAGCGTCGCAATGTTGAGGCGGCCGCATTGATGCTGGCAGGTGGTGCGATGGTCGGGTACGGGACACTCGTGTTTCTCGGTCTCTACATACCTTGAGTGTCTACGGGTTGCGGCCGGATACGATGCCAATGTTTCGTGACCGACTACCGGGACTTCGCGACGGATGGCACATAACGGCACGAACGACTTAAGCGGCGCTTCGACCGGCGAGGTAACAGGCGCGCTTTCTGTCGTTGTCATAGGTGCAGGCCCCGCCGGTCTGACCGCTGCCTACATGTTGTCGAAGCGCGGTCTTACATCTACTGTGCTCGAGGCTGATTCAGTCGTAGGCGGGATTAGCAGGACCGTCGAGCGCGACGGTTGGCGCTTCGATATTGGAGGTCACCGCTTCTTTACGAAGGTGACGCCGGTCGATGACCTGTGGTTCGAGATTCTTGGCGAGGACGAGTTTCTTCAGCGACCACGCATGAGCCGTATCTACTACGAGGGCAAGCTGTACGACTACCCGCTAGTTCCAATGAATGCGCTACGCAACCTTGGACTAGTCGAGGCGATTCGATGCGTCGGTTCTTATTTGTGGGTGAGAGTGCATCCACCGAAGGATCAGACCAACCTCGAAGGATTTATTGCGTCGCGTTTCGGTTGGAGGCTGTACGAGCACTTCTTCAAGACCTATAACGAGAAGGTTTGGGGAGTCCCAGCATCGGAACTCTCGGCAGACTTCGGGGCGCAGCGAATCAAGAACATGTCCCTCATGCGTGCAGGGATTGATGCGTTAACTCCGAAGAAGCTCAAGGCGCGCAAGGGAAGAAACGCTCAAGTCACAAGTTTGATCGAAGAGTTCAACTATCCCAAGTACGGGCCTGGTCAAATGTGGGAGAAGGCCACCGAGTTGGTCACCGCAACCGGGACTTCCGTCGCCATGAACACGGCAGTGACTGGCGTGCGCCTTGAAGGCGGGCGCGCGGTCAGTGTGACGGCAGAAAAAGATGGCGTAGCTAGCACATATGACTGCACGCATGTGATTTCGTCCATGCCGTTCGGTGCGCTGCTGCGCGGCATGGACCCAGAGCCTCCCGCCGAAGTGCTTGCAGCCGCGGCCGGGTTGACATATCGCGACTTCATAACCGTGGCGCTGGTTGTGCCACAGGAATACTCGTTCCCGGATAACTGGATCTACATTCATGACCCTGACGTTTCGGTCGGGCGTATCCAAAATTTCGGGTCGTGGTCCCCGTACTTAGTAAAGGAAGGCCGCACCTGTCTCGGCCTAGAATTCTTCGTGCTTGAAGGCGACGCGATGTGGACAAAACCGGACGACGAGTTGATCGCTCAGGCCAAGGTCGAGCTTGAAAAGTTGGGCCTTGCCGACTCTTCACGTGTCGAAGCCGGTTACGTCGTGAGGATGCCGAAGGCATACCCCGTCTATGACGAGCACTACAAGCGTAACGTGGAGATTATGAGATTGTGGTTGGCGGATAATGCCGTGAACGTCTTTCCCGTAGGGCGCAACGGAATGCATCGTTACAACAATCAAGACCATTCGATGTATACCGCGATGCTGTCGGTGGAGAACATCCTGGGTGCCCATCACGACACTTGGTCCGTCAATGTCGACGACGAGTATCACGAGGAGAAAACGGACGGCGCAGAAGCCCGCACCGGCCGCGATGCCCCTGTGCTGTCGCGCGATTCGATCGATGCTGCCGCAACACGACGTCGGGAGTCTGGCCAATGAGTCGGGTCCTTGTTTGTACTCCTACCTATATTGAGGCGCAGAATATTGAAGAGTTTTTACGCCGCGCCCGCGCTGCCGTGCCTGGCGTAGACATCCTCGTTCTCGACGACAACAGTCCCGACGGTACCGCCGACATCGCGGAGCGCGTCGCCGCCGAACTCGGCGGTATCGAGGTATTGCGCCGTCCCGAGAAACGCGGCCTCGGTAACGCCTATCGAGCCGGTTTCGCAGTTGGCATGGCCCGCGGTTACGACACGTTGATCCAGATTGATGCCGACCTGAGCCATGACCCGCTGGTGCTGCCTCAGTTGATTGCTGCAATTGAAGCCGGTGCCGATTTGGTCATTGGATCGCGGTACGTGCCTGGCGGTTCAATTCCAAACTGGCCGAAGAGGCGTAGGGCGCTTTCGAAGTACGGGAACCTTTACACCGGTTTCATGTTGAAGACCGGTGTAAAGGACGCGACAGCGGGCTACAGAGCATTCCGTGCGGAGACTTTGCGTGCAGTCGATTATTCGGGAACTCGGGCCAAGGGCTATGGATTCCAAATCGAGCTTGCTTACCGCGTGGCGAGTATCGGCGGCACGATCGTTGAGGTGCCGATTGCATTTACTGATCGCGTGCGCGGACAATCGAAGATGTCGTTTGCTGTGATGATCGAAGAGATGGGTCTCGTGACTTGGTGGGGGATCCGTGACCGATTCAGGAAGCGCCGGTCGCGTTAACCAGCTCTGTCGCATCTTCTGTAGAGCGTGTAGAGACCGCCGTAGTTTTTGATCTCGCAGAAGTCGCGAGCGAGGACTTCGTTAGCTCTGTTCGAACCAATGTCACGGGAGCCATTTGGTTCTCTCCAGTTGTCCCACACGGAAGAGAGGATCACAATGTCCGACCTTGCGAGGTCTCTAGCCAGTTGCCCGCGCGATGAATTGGCAACGCCGGGGTCCATTTCTATGTAGTAGGTGCCCGGTGGGAACTCGGGTAACAGGTAATAGAGCCACGCGTCGGAGTACGGGGTTTTGCGCAAGTCCGAGGTGCCGATGAAGAGGCGATCACCCGGTGTCGCATATTTGGGCACGTCATGAAGCAGTTCAGTGGCCGCTTGTTGTACATCCCATCGCCCGTAATAAAAGACGCGCCCGTTACGTTCGATCTTTAGGGCGACGCGGTGTTTGCCAAATGTTTGTGCAGCGAAGTCGACGTACGACCACGAAGTGAAATATGGGATCAACAACATGACGCCCAACAGCACAGATATGGCAGCGGTGAGGTTGACGCGGCGCAGAGACCACAGCGGCCGTTTCGCGCGCAACAGTTCCGCTAACGCGACAGGCAGGAATGCGATAGCTACACAACTGACCCAACCGAAGTGCGCCGAATCAACACGTTGAAAGGCTTGAGGGGCGATCCCCAGGCTAAATAGACCAACCGCGAGAAGGACGCGCGCTTCGAATCGCGAACGATCGCGTCGCACCGCCCACACGCCGATCACGACAAGCACAACGATGGTCAAGATAAGTGCGAAGAACCAGACAGTGATCTGTTGGGGGGTACCTAGCGATGGGATGGGCCAATCGGGTGGGATGGTGGCCTGTGACCGCTGCAAGAATCCATCGAGGTGGTCCCAGGTTGGTGGTATAGGTAGGCGTCGTCCTCCGCGTAGGTTCACTACTGGATCGAGAACCATTCCCCGAAACACTGTCGATGGTCCTGCGGTCAGCAGATGGATCAGGTAGGGGCTGACTCCTAGGGCAAACCCTCCAATGGTTCGCTTGGCAAATTTGCTGTTCGTGCTCCAAAGCGCAACTCCTCCCGCGAGGAGTACGGCGGTAATTAAGTCCAGTCGAAACGTGACGGCTAGCCCAAACACGATGCCACCGAGCAATGCCCATCGAAGTGCAGACTTCGGCTGCGTTTCGAGACGGCGACGGCCTTCGAGAGTGGCAACCAAACCGAGTAGGCCGAGCGCTACAGCGCCGACCCATGCAAGAGCGGTTAGTGCAAGCGGTGGAAGCACGAATGCGAATGCGAGCAGTGCGCACGGCAAAGCGACGGTACGGCCCCAGTAACGCGCGAGTGCGTAGATCCCGAGCACCACGCCGAGTATTTGAAGGAGTCCGAAGATGCGTTCGGCCGTGAGATTGACGCCGAACACCTTGAACCATGCAGCGAGCGCCCACAGGCTTCCCGGCCCATATAGATGTAAGAAGTCACGGTTGGGCAGATCACCCGCGAGTACGCGTTCTGGGAAGACAAGCATGAAGCCCTCTTCCATGGGAGCTCCCTGAACGCGCAGGAGTCCCCGAAGCGGGGTAATTACAACTACTGCGATCACGCCGAAGCAGAGCCAGTTCTTTTGGCGCGAAGTGAGCGTTGGGAACCAGCGCGTCATCCGGCCTATCCGGGTAGTAATGGCGGTCATCGAGCCCAGTGCTTTGCGTGTCTCCCGGTGCTTTGCATGGGTTGTCGAGGGTACCAGCACACATGGGGCTGCACGCGTGCAGGTAAGCGTGCACCGGTATGATTACCTCAGATGAAGACGCGTGACGGCGACCGATCGTGGATCGCGGTCTTGGGACTTTGGGCACTGTTCGCAGTGCCGTTTGTAGTGGCACTCGTTGGGTTGTCGCGGGCTCGATACTTCCCTGTGCTCGATTTGGCACAGACGGAGTTGAGAATCCGTGACGTTGGATCGGGAAACTTCCCGATGGTCGGCCTTCCTGGGCGTATAGGCGGCTTCCTGGAAGGAAGTCACCCTGGGGCGTTGAGCTTCTGGGCCCTCTGGCCCGTGTATGCGTTATTGGGATCCACGGCCTGGGCAATGACGGCGGCCGCCGCGTTTCTCAATTCTCTTGCGATAGGTGCGGCTCTCTGGATAGCCCAGCGACGTGGGGGCCTGGTTCTGCTTGTCGCAGTTGGAGCGGTCTTGGGGGCTCTGGTCTGTTTGTATGGGCCGTCGTATCTCACGCAGCCATGGAATCCGTACCTGCCGATGTTGTGGTTCGTTGTGTTCCTTCTCGCCGTCATATCTGTTCTTGACGAAGACATGCCGATGTTGCCCGTTGCCGTTTTTGCCGGGACATTCTGCGTGCAGACCCACATCTCCTATGCAGCTCTTGTAGGAGGCCTCGGTTTAGTGGTCGCAGTTGTTCTCGCATTGCGATTCGCGCGAGCTGGTGCAGATGGTGCGTTGCGGCGCCGTGTACTCACATGGACCCTGGGCGGCGTTGCACTTGGAGTGCTGTTGTGGCTGGCACCCGTAGTTCAGGAACTTACGAATGACCGCGGCAACCTGACGATTATTTGGGAGTACTTCACGAGACCTCCACTAGACCCGATTGGGCTAGGTCGGGGAGTCGAGTTGTTGCTCGTCCATCTGAATCCTTGGCGACTCTTAGCGGGTCAAGACGCCTCGGGCGGAAGCATTGTAGGTGGACTTGTATTACTGGTCATCTGGATGGCTTCGGTGATCGTTCCGTGGAAAGAGCGCAGCCAACCGCAGGCCCGAACGTTGCTCAGGATTGATCTGGTGATCGGCGTCGCAGTCGTGCTTGGGGCGGCATCAATCGGGCGCATTTTTGGGTTTGTCTGGTACTACCTGATGCTTTGGGGCTGGAGCGTTTGCGGACTCATGTTGGTGGCAATCGGATGGTCTGCCGCGTTGCTTTGCGCGCAGCGGTTAAGCGTGTATCAACTACGAAAAGCGCGCACTGGTTTGGTCGCCAGCCTGGTAACGGCGACCATTGTGTTTCTGGCTGTTTTCACGGTCGCAGCGTCCAAAGTTGAAGCACCTGAAGCAGATGTCGCTATGCCGTTGCGCACGCTTGTTCCCGAAACTGTCCTAGCGCTAGATGCCGGTGACCTACCTGGAGCGGATCGCGATGGTCGCCTGCTGGTTACATGGACGCTGACTAAGCGACTCGGGTCGCTCGGGTATGGGCTACTTTCGGAACTTGAACGCAGCGGATTTGACGTCGGCACGGTAGACGCATTGCGTGTAGTTACAACCCAGCATCGTGTGCGCGCACTAGAAGATGCGACTGCAACAGTTCATCTGGCCCAAGGGGACGAAGTTGCAAAGTGGCGTGGCAAACCTGAGTACAAAGAAGTCGCGTTTGTAGATCTACGCACGAGCCAAGATCGCGCAAGGTACAAGCAACTACGGCGAGAAGCCATCGCGCAACTACGTTCGGCCGGCCTGGATGATGTCGTCGAAAACGTAGATAAGAATCTGTTCGTCGCCGCATATGACCCGCGCAACCCACTCGCAACGAAGCGACTTCTCGAAGAGTTGTTGTTGATCGGTGGGCCTGCAGCGGTGTTCGTTGGGCCGCCTACTTTGGAACTTTGATCGAATCCCTTTGAGGGACGGGTTGCGCAATGCAGAGTACAGATGTGCCGAATGGCAGCGTCACGCGCCCGAGTAGTGCACGTTCAACGCGGGTGAAAACCATTGCAATTCGATCTAGCCACGGGGAGGTCTGATCCAGGCCGAGTTCAGCGGTGTCGCGACTGGTGACGCGTCGTTTTAGCCAGACGGCTGGCACAAGCCAGCTGAAAACGTGTGTTAGTAGCAATGGTTCAAAGCCTGCTGCTGCGAGATCTTGGCGCAGCGCCGAGCGCGTGTAGCGGCGTGCATGTCCGAGTGTTTCGTCCGCGGCGCTCCAGAGCCATTGGTGAGCGGGCACGTTCACTACGAGCGTGCCTCCAGGTTTTAGAGCGCGTGCGGCTTCCATGAGTGCCGGAACGGGATCATCTAAGTGCTCGATCACGTCTAGAAGGCAAAGGACAGAGCAAGCCTCTTTCGATAGCGGAAGCAATGTGACATCCGCACGCACTCCATCGAGGCCATGCGAACTGCGGGCCTTTCGCACGAGTGATTCGTTGCCTTCGATGACCAAAAGACGTTCAGGGTCCCATCCGAGAAGTGCCGTGACCCCACCAGCACCAGCGCCTACGTCAACTAGCCATCCCGTGTCCCCAGCAACACGGTCGACGCGTTGCAGGGCGGTAGCGACAAGCGCTGCCTTGCTGCGGAACCACCAGTGATCGGAGTCGGCTTCCATGAGGAGTTCAGCATTGGCATCGTCGAACACCTCTCCGCCGCGCGCCGCGCGCTTGTCGTTCGCTGCTAGGCGGGCATTGCGGGAGATGCGGCGTGTCGCCATGAGCATCGCGGTTCCGTCGGAAAAGACGTTCACCTTTGAGCGGTCGTCGTGCCGCCATTCGATAGGTACCTCTTGCACGACGATTCCGATCGCGAGAGCGACTGCGATTGCCTCTGCATCCCATGCGTAACCGAGTTCGTGGCAGTAGGGGAGGATCTGTTCCCAAACGGAACGCACTGCGACCTTCGCTCCACATTGCGTGTCGACGATTCCAGGGGTGATCGTGGCTTGCAGGAATCGGTTATAGGAACGACCCAAGGCTTCGCGCACTTTGCTTTGCGAACGAAGTAGGCGGGACGTAGCGAGGTCGCGGGAACCGGCCGCAAGGACAGGAGCCCGGGTCGCGGCATGCATGACTCGTTCGAATTGATCGAGAGGAGTGGAGAGGTCTAAGTCGCAAAACCCGAGGTAGTCACCGCACACTTCGCGCAGACCAGCACCCACTGCAGCGCCTTTGCCCTCGTGGGGTCTCGTTAGGAGGCGAACGTGGGTGGAGCGAGCGACTAGTTCATTGACCGCAAAGAGGGTGCCGTCTGAACTTCCATCGTCCACGAATAACAGTTCGCTCCCCGGCGGTTGCTTGGCGATGAAGTCGGCAAGCAATTGGGAGTACTCGTCGAATCGCTCAGCCTCGTTGTAGAGAGGAACGACTAGGCCGAAGCTGTCAATGGCCATTCGGTGAATCGTACGGCATACGGACTTCCCACACGCGCGCCGCGCGCCGCGCGCCGCGATTACGTATCCGGACTTGGCTACACTTAATGCACCGCGACTCTGTGGTCATCCGCGTGTGCGGAACCCGAGTGCGATTCGCCTGATGGAGTCCTCTGACCCGATCCAGACTCGCTCGGAAGAGCGCAAAGGCGAGACTTCCAGCGGCGACGGACTTACTGGGCTGGCGGGCAGAGTCCCGGCGTGGGCTTCGGTCGCAATGGTTGCGGTGGCCCTGGCGCCAATCATCGTTGCGACATTTCGCGCGATCCGTAGCGGCTGGCTCCCCATTGGCGACAATGCGTTCTTCGGCATCTTGGCTCGAGATGTTTTAACCAGTAATCCGCCGTTACTTGGCACTTGGACTTCGGCTTCGTTAACAGTCGGCCGCAACATCAACAACCCAGGCCCACTTCTCGTTGACTTGTTGGCCGTTCCAGTTCGATTATTTGGAACGGCAGGGGGTCTCGCGTTCGGTGTCGCGCTCATCAACTGCGCGGCCGTAATTGGGATTGCTCTGGTCGCGCATAGGCGCGGAGGTCCTCTGCTGGTAGCTCCCGCGATGCTCGTGACAACCGTGTTGGCGTGGGCCATGGGTAGCGAGTTGATGTTTGATCCATGGCAACCACACGTGCTGTTGCTCGCTTTCCTTTGTTTCTTGATGTTGGCATGGACAACTAGTTGCGGGGATCTCTGGGCACTTCCTTGGCTGGTGTTCCTGGCGTCGCTTTTGCTGCAGACCCATCTGACTTACGTGTATCTCGTGCTCGCGATCTCTTTGTGTGCGGTGATTGGGATGGGATTCGCGATGCGACGCGCCCTTAAAGATGGTGGAGATGATCCTGTCGAGAGTGAACGCCGTCTTGTTTCGGTTGTCTTGGTTTCGATCTTGGTTTTGGTGGTGAGTTGGGCGCAACCAGTTTTTGAACAGGTGACATCGAAAAGCACGGGCAACCTGATGCGTCTGGTGCAGACGCTCGATGACCCGGCTGGCGTCACGGTCGGTTTCCGTCGTGCTCCGCGATTGATGGCAGCCGTACTTAGTGAGTCGCCGTTCTGGTTGCGGCCATCTTTCTATGAGGCTTTCCCTAATCCGACTGGCGCTCCTGTTGCGGGAGGAGAAGCCATTGGCACAGACCACCTCGCATCGATCACTACTTCCTTGGTGACGTTAGGCATTTTGGTTGCATTGCTGTTGTTGGTTGCATGGGGTGGGCGGCGACGCGAAGAGACCGACTTGGGTCGGGCGGTCGTGGTGGCGTTGGTGGCGATGGGCGCTGGCCTATACACAACGGCGCGCATACCGATAGCCGTTTTCGGAATCGCCCCGCACCAATTCCGTTGGCTCTGGCCTCTTGGGGCCTTCACGGGGTTCGTATTGCTGATTGGCATCAGTCGTGTTGCGATCGCTTGGGCTGCGCGTAGGGGAGGTCGAATCGATACCCGCGTCGTGACCGCGGTGCTTGCCGGTTTGATGCTGGTGGTAGCGGTCGCAAATCTCCCGAAGACTCCTAGCAAGTCGGGTTCGGCCTATGACGCGTGGGCAATTCCTGTGATGCAGGACATCGACCCGCAGATGGGGAGTCTTTCCGGCAAGGGTCCCCTGCTATATGACTTTAGGAACATGGTTTTTGCCGAGCCATACAGCACGCCGATCATGGCTGAACTACAACGTCGTGGCATCGAGTTCGTTGTGGACGAGCCTGGTCTTGCGCGTCAACTTGGACCTCACCGCCGATTCAATGGCGACAACGCAAAACAACGGATCTTCTACCGCGTCGGAGATGCGGCCCTCGAGCCGATCGCTGGCGCGGAACTCGTTGCCTTTCACGCAGGGTTGACCCGCCGCGAAGAGGATGAATTGGCGGCGCTGAAATACGAGTTGGGCGCGCACATCACGGAAGGACGCTTAAGGCTCACGCGCAAGGGAGTGAATTGGATCGAGGGTGGGTTGGTTCCGCTGCTTGTTCGCGATGGTGACGTGGTTGCATCGAACGATCTCGCCGGGTTGTTCAAGACTCGGACTCTGAGTGTGGCGGTCGACTTAGGTTTGGTGGAGCCAGTACCTGGTTGGCGGGCGCGGTTTAACCGCTATGGCCAACTACAGCGAAGGCAAGACCGGGAGACGCTCGCTGTGTTCGTCGCTCCCCTCGACGCCGGCAGCGCGGCCCGCTAGCACGCGAATACGCAGGAAGGCGAACACTGCGATCGCGTAGACGACGAGTGCGAGCATCTGAACGATTGCGAAGCCGAAGATCATGGCAAGGATTGTCGTTAGTACCGAGCCGATGACTGAGAAGAAGCCGTTGACGGCCCAAGACCAAGCTACGTATTCGTCGGCATGGTCACTGAGACCGGCGACCATGCCGAGCCCGAGCGGCATGAACATTCCGAGGCAGATGCCGAGCGGCGCCAGCAGTACGACAGTGATGAGAACGCGCGCTGCGAGTGACGCAGAGAGGAGTGCATCCGTGATGTCGTTGAGGCCGAAAAGATAGAACGCAGCGAGCACGCAGAGCAGGAGGAAAGAAATTGTGATGGCGCGTTCTGGCCTTGCGGTGAACCGCTTGCTCAATAGCGCGCCGACTCCCGTGAAGACGAGGACCGACGCGAGGGTCACGGTTAGCGAGTAGGTCGGGTACCCGAGGAACCGCACCAGCTTCTGGATCATCGTGATTTCGAAGAACATGAACCCGAGCCCAAGTGCAGCGAAATAGAGGGCAGAGATGCGCTTCGCCGGAAGTGCTTTCCATTCCCGGCGGATGAACAGGAAGGGGGCGAAGAGAAAGATGGCTGCGTACAAGGCAGAGAGGGCGAGAAGTAGGAGCAGGACTCGTTCCCCGATTACTTGTTCTGGGTCTTCGGGGTTCAGGGGTTCGAAAATGTGGCGCAGGACTGTGCCGAAGCCTGTGAAGTGCCAAAAGAATGGACCGTCATCGTCGATCGCTTCGATGTGCATCGGGTAGTAACTGGCGGTCCGTTCGGCGCTGGCGTTACTCTCGGCAGAGGCGAGTTGAGCGACGATGTGGGAATCGGCCACAACGCCTGGCGCATAAGCGTTCTTGGCGAGGGGGATACTCGGAATGGCGTCCATGTAGCGCTTCACTTCGGCCTTAGTGAACGGCGTGCGCTTGAGAATGATGGTTGTTAGGTCGCCGGTGGCATTCGTGATGAACGCAGAGACGAGCATGTGGTTCTGGGGATCTGAAATACCGAGATCGGCGAACGCCTTGCGCGCAGTCATGATGTAGCGCGGCGTGCGACTAGCTGCGTTGACAAAGTCGAGTTCGCCGAACTGCACGACCATGATGCCGTCATCCGTTAGATGCTTCAGGCTTTCGGCGATCATGCCGGACGTGTAGAGGTAACTCTCAGAGAGCACAAAGGCACCAGACGATGCGGCATTGTTGGCCGCGTAACTGTCTGGAGCAACGAACCAGACAAGGTCGTACTTCTCGTTGCTGGTTGCCAATACGGAACGCCCGTCCGCTTGGGTGATCTTGACACCGGGCTGCGCGGGTAGGTCGCCAGAGTATTTACGGAAGTGATCTGTGAGGAGTGAAACCGTGACGGGGTTTAGCTCTACGCCTTCGATCTTCTTGGAGCCGAAGTACAGCGATGCGAGAATTTCATTGCCGGCAGCTGAACCGATGATCAGGGAGTTGCGCGGCGGTTGCTTGAGCACTCGAAATGGCAGGGAGCGAGGATCGTTGTCGTACCGGGTCAGGCTTTTGGGATTGCCGTCGTAGGGATTTAGTGCGGATCCAAAAGTGCCGTCGTGGAGCAGCAGGTAGTTGTTGGTTGGCATCTTGAGTGCATCGACACGGAATACCGGGCCCCATTCAGAGAAGTCGGCATCGTCGGCTTTGCCCTTGGTCTGCTCTGTGCGTACGTCGGGCAGGGCAATTACTCCGGTTCCCGCTAGGCCGAGCAGCAACACGAGTGCGAGAGAGATTCCTTTAAGCAGGTATCGACCGCGAGGAAGGAATACGAGGCCAACGATTGCGAATACCAGAGCGGAGAGCATGACGACTTCGGGCGGACTGAGCAGCGAGATGAGTGGGATAGCGGCGAGGCAACCGAGACCAGCACCTAGAAGGTCGGCGAAATAGAGGCGCCCAACTCTGTCGTTCGCCCTGCCGAGCAATGTGGCGACGATGATGCCAAGGGCGATGAACGATGCGAACAGGGTGAGCGAAAGGATCGCGAGCACGCCGAAGTTGCGGAAAGAATCAGCCGTTCCGTAGTCCCAGATTTTGACCGTATCGATCGGAATAGCAGCGACTATTAGGTAGCCGATCGCAATGCTTACGGCTCCTACAAGGGAACAAGTAGCGACGATTGCGTCGGTAGCGGCACGCCGCAACCGCGGGAGCACTACGACAAAGATGCCTCCTGAACCAATGCCGAGCAGCGCAAGTCCGAGCACAAGGTAGGTGAAGTAGTACCAGAGTTTGTACGAGATAATTCGGGTGTATCCGACTTCGAGCAAAAGGCCAGCGAGGCAGACGAAGAAAATTGCAGCGACGTGCCTACCTCGGACACCGACCGTTTGCGCTTCTACTATCTGCACTGTTCTCCCGGGCGAATGCGCGGCCATTTTAGCCAAGTCGGATCGACACAGAAGTGCCGCGTAGTGGCGCGTATGGTACCCGCCGCACGCTCCGAAACCCGTGCAGGTGCTCCCTGTCAGGGGCGCGCCTTTCGCGAAGACGACAAGTACGATCCTTCCGACGACATCGACCGAACGGGCTCCAATGGCTGCAAGTGATTCCTCTGGGCTATCCGACCTACCCGCGCCCGACTCTGTAGTCATTACCGGAGCCGCTGGTTGGTTAGGCAAGAACTTTGTGCGCGCCGTGGCAGGAAACAGGAAGCAGGTGCGTTGCCTCGTCCAAAATGCAGACGAGCGCGCCTTGCTCGAGGTAGCCGGTTCTAGCGTCGAAGTTGTCGTTGGCGATGTGAGGGACCCATCTGCATTGGATCGCCTTTTCGACGACGTGGCCGGAGCGACCGTATTTCATGCAGCTGGCGTGATTCACCCACAGAGTGCAGTGCGGGAATTGTTCGATGTCAATGTTGGCGGCACGGAGCTCGTTTTGGATCAGGCGCGTAGGGCGAACGCAGGCCGGTTTATTCATGTGTCGTCGAACTCGCCGTTCGGAGCGAACCCGACGCCGTCACACGTGTTCACGGAGGACTCCCCGTACAACCCATATATGGGATATGGGAAGTCAAAGTTCGAGGCGGAACAGTTAGTGAAGCGTGCAAGTGACCGGGGCGATTTGGAGACGGTAATTGTTCGCGCTCCCTGGTTCTACGGACCCCATCAACCGGATCGCCAGACACAGTGGTTCCGCGCGGTAGCGCGTGGGCGGTTCCCAATGCTTGGTGATGGCACGCAGCGTCGGTCGATGGTCTACACCGAGAACCTCGTCGACGGAATGTTGCGCGCTGAAGTCGCCGGAGCTGCACCGGGGCGTGCCTATTGGATCGCAGATGCAGAGCCTTATGAGATGCGTTCGATTCTCGGGACAGTGCGGGATGCGTTGTCGGCAGAAGGAGTCTCAGTGACCGAACGGACTCCCCGGATCCCGCTCTTTGCTGGGGTCATCGCGGAACATGTGGATGGATTTCTCCAAGGTCGAGGCCGTTACATGCAAGCGATGCATGTACTTGGAGAATTGAAAGACACGATTGCATGCGACATCACACGCGCGGGCGAAGAACTGGGGTACGAACCCAAGATGGCGCTGCTTGAGGGCATGCGGACGTCGATCCGTTGGTGCATAGAACGCGGGGAACAGTTCTGATGGGTTCGAAGCTGTTGATTACTGGTGGTTCCGGATACTTCGGCACCGTATTGGCAGATCAAGCGCGAGCAGAGGGACACGATGTTCGCATTTTTGATCTAAATCCACCCGCTGATACTTCGTTGGAATATGTCGCGGGTGATGTGCGCGAAGAAGAGGATCTCCGTGAGGCCTGCGATGGTATGGATGTTGTTCTGCACAATGTCGCGCAAGTGCCGCTCGCCAAGGATCGAGATTTGTTCTGGTCGGTCAATGTTGTAGGCACAGCGAATCTTTTGGTTGCGGCCCGTGATGCGGGAGTCCATAAGATCGTGCACACATCATCGAGCGCAATCTTTGGGATACCGGAAAGCAACCCGGTCTTTGAGGAGACGCCGGGGCGTCCACTCGAGGATTACGGAAGAGCGAAGTTGGCGGCAGAGGTTGTTTGCCAAGAGGCGGTTGCAGGTGGTCAGGACGTGACGATTGTGCGGCCTCGTACGATCCTTGGTCATGGACGGCTGGGGATCATGGCAATCCTGTTCGAGTTTGTTGCCGATGGCGCGCCCGTTTTCGTAATCGGTTCCGGTGATAACCGCTATCAGTTCGTGCATGCCGATGATTTGGCCGACGCGTGTTTGCGTGCTGCAATGCGAACTGGTCCGGCGATTTACAACATTGGGGCCGACGAGTTCGGCACAATGCGCCAGACGCTCGAGACACTTGTCGTTCACGCTGGCACTGGGTCAGCAGTTCGATCGCTGCCCTCTGGGTTGGCCCAATTTGCGATGAAAACGCTCGCCGGCGTGGGCCAAGCGCCCTTTGCTCCGTACCACTGGATGCTTTACGCGGAGTCGCTCTGGTTCGACACAACACGAGCCCACGAGGAGCTCGGGTGGACTCCTAAGCATTCGAATACCTCTGCCCTTATCGATTCATACGAGTGGTTCTTGGGTCACCGTGCCGAATTGGTGAACCGGGGAGGGTCCCACCACCAGTCTGCGGCCAAGCTGGGGCTCTTGAAGTTGCTAAAAAAGTTGCCGTAGTTCGGATCTGTTAGTCAGAGTTTGCCGAGCAAGTGATCTGCGTTGCGGGCAGCGATGGCCATGATTGCAGCTTGGGGATTCACGCCGGGTGCGTCTGGGAGAAGTGATGCGTCATTGACGCGCAAGTTGCTGTATCCCCAAACGCGCCCAAAACTGTCGGCCCCAGTTCGCGATCGGTCTTCGCCCATCCGTACCGTCGATGTGAGATGAACCGTCATCAAGTTGGCGCTGCTTCGCGTTAGTGCATTCCACCAACTGAGTAGGTCGCTGCGGCTGCGCGCAATGGGGCCACCCGCTATTGATGGGAACAACTCGGTGGCGCCAGCCGCAAGCAGTACCTCGCCTAGATGTACTAGTCCGCGCGCAAGACAACTCAAGTCGCCATCGGTCAAGTGGTATGTAACGAGTGGCGATCGAAGGCCTGGGATTGCGAGTACCTTGCCGCTGCCCACGCTGCGGATCGCGGCGTAGTAGACAACTACGTTCTCCCATTGTTCGAGCGCTTCATCCAGGTTCCCCGATGCAGCGTCGGCAATCGCGAGTGCAACGTGTCCACGTCGGCTTGCGGAACCACCGATTGTTAGAAAGGGCGCGAATTCGGTGACGCGGTGCATCGGCACATCATCGTGGTCGACTTCGTATGGAAAGCGAGCCGCGACTTTGACAGTGGGGTGAAACTTCAGCCCATTGCCGATTCGCCATCTGATTCCACTGCGTTGAAGTAGCGCTGGTGTCTGAATAGCCCCGCCGCACACAATCACTTCGTCGGCCCTGATCATTAGTTCTTCGGTGTCCCCAGAAGGATGCCGTTGCTGACACTTCACTCCGGTGATGCGCCCCCCGCCTCGCCGTAGGGAAACAACTGTGCAATCAGGGATCACCTCAGCTCCGGCTTCAATGGCTCGAGGGATGAAAGTCCGCGCCATCGTTTGCTTGGTTCCACGCCCGCGTTCGTCGTACGCGAACACGCGGGCAAACTCGACGGCGCGCCATCCGAGTCCTTGCGCACCTTCGTCGAGAATCGCCGAAGATCGTGGTGCCGGTCCTGGAAGTTGTGAGACTGTGAGTGCAGTCTCGATCTCTGATGCGTAGTGGTCGAGGGTTTCCGTATCGAACTCCGCGATGTCGTAGCTGGCCTTCCACTCGGTCGCGAGTTCTGCGGGAAGTCGGTGATAGAGACCGCTATTGATCTCGGTGCTGCCGCCGACGCAACGTCCTTCAGCGAATGCGATCCCCGGTGAACCGAGCGCAGCGCAGGCACCCTGGTGGCGGTACTTGGCGACCATCTCTTCCATCGAGAAGGGTTCAACTGCGTCGGGATCGTGCCAGGGCCCTTCCTCAACGATGGTTACGGAGCGTCCCGCTTCCGCAAGACGCGCTGCCGTTACCGCTCCGCCTGCACCTGAGCCGACGATGAGAATCTCCGTATCTAGGACACGACTCACGAGACGGCTGCCAACTCCTGCTCGGCGAACAGCGTGAGCGAGGTCATGAGTCGAGCGTATTGGCGAACGAATCCGATTCGACTTGTTTCCCAAGCTGCAACAGTCTTTGCCAACGAGTGCGGATCATCCGCCACACCTTGCATCCTCACAATCGCTCCAAGCAGCACGGAAAGCCCTCCGACGCCAAGCCGTAGGTGTTGTGGCATCGCAGCGAGCGAGGTTTCTAGGAAGTGCTCGATCTCCGGCCGGTCTTCGGGATTGGCGTCTTCGGGGATCGACGCGGCGATGCGGCATTCGAGCCAGAGCATGGGGATCGATCATACAGGCGACTCAGCGTATGAAAACCGGTGTGGGACAATGGATCAATGCCCGTGTCGTTGCCGCACGTTCGCGCGTTGGACGGGATACGTGGCGCGGCTATTGCCGGAGTCCTCCTCTTTCATGGGGATCTCGAGCTTTGGGGTCGCGCGTTTTTGCCAGGCGGTTATCTAGGCGTCGACCTGTTCTTCGTACTTTCAGGCTTTCTGATCACTTCGCTTCTACTAAAAGAATCTCGTGCTGTCGGCCATATCGGACTCGGCGCCTTTTGGGCGCGCCGGGCTCGGAGGTTGCTGCCGGCCCTGTTCCTGATGCTCTTTGCCGTGGGTATTTATGCCGCTGTGTTCGGAGAGCCAACAGAACTCGGACGCATCCGCAGCGATTCGTTCGCCACGCTCGGGTACGTAGCGAACTGGAGTTTTGTGATGCGAGGCTTCGACTACTGGGCGTTGTTCACCGCGCCATCGCCGCTCGCCCACACCTGGAGCATTGCGATCGAGGAGCAGTTCTACGTGCTGTGGCCGCTGGTGTTGGTTGTGCTCCTGTGGTTCGCGGGACGTCGGGGGAGTGATGCGCGTCAGAGAATCACTCCGATTGTTCTTGGGGTGTGTATCGCGGGCGCGGCGGTGTCGGCTGCCCTCATGATTCGCTTGTACGAGTCGAATGGGGACATCGGCCGCGTTTATTACGGAACCGATACGCGGGCGCAATCCATTCTGATCGGCGCCACGCTCGGCGCACTGCTCGCGTTGTGTGGACCCGTACGCAAAAAGTCGGCGCGCAAACTTCTTGAAGTCGCTGGTATCGTTGGCGTAGTTGTAATTGCGGTTGCATGGTGGCGACTCGAAGGGACTTCACCGCACCTTTACCACGGCGGACTGCTGCTCAGCGCGCTCGCTGGTGCGATTGTGATTGCCGCCGCTGTTCATCCGGACCAGGGCCCGCTTGCGAAGGCGCTTGCGGTTCGCCCTTTGGTCGCGTTGGGGCTCATTAGCTACGGCTTGTATTTGTGGCACTGGCCAATCTACGTCTGGCTGAACGGAGACAGGGTCGGCTTCGATGGTTGGCCATTACTGGCTGTGCGAATCGCAGTGACTCTCGTAGCAGCGACGCTGTCTTATGTGTTTGTGGAAAAACCGATTCGCTACGGCGCATTCAAGGCATCGACGCTCGCGTGGTTGACTCCCGTGGCTGCCGCGTTGTTAATCGTTGTGACCATCGCAAGTACCGCGGATGCTGTACCGGCCTTGGCGACAGGCGATCACCGCGAGCCGAACGAAGCAGCCGATGCAGCGGACCGCGCACCCGACAAGACGCGACTGATGCTCGTCGGTAACTCAGTCGGTGCGTTCCTCGCTCAAGAGGGTTTCGCTCAGTTGCCGACGAAGGATGCGCCGACATTGCTCGATGCCACACAAGTTGCTTGTGTGTTCCCGACCACAAGCAGGGTTCGTATCCCTTCCGAGCCGACCGGGGTTGTGCTTCCCGACTGCCGAACCGATTGGGCCACTGCTGTCGAACAGTTCAATCCCGAAGTTGTACTTGCAGCGTTCAACGATGTCGGAACGTTCGCCTTCAATTACGAAGGGAAGTGGATTGAACCGTGCAGCCCAGAGTTCGCGGCCTTCTACGCGGCGGCACTCGATGAGGCGGTCGCAACCCTGGGAGCGCGTGGAGCGCGTGTAGTGGCCACAACGAGTGCATATCAACTCACTGAATACGACGGTCCAGCAGTGCGGCGTCAAGCAGAATGCGGGAACTCCCTCTTGCGCTCCTATGCAAAAACACATCTGGGCCTGGAGTTGATAGACCTGGCTGTGCTTGTGTGTCCGACAATTAATCGCTGTCGCGAACGACTCGATGGCATTGAACTGCGTGAGGATGGGGTGCACTACAAGTCCGACGGCGCGGTTTACATTTCGAAGTGGATGATGGCCCAACTCGATCTCCCCGAAGTGAGCAAAGGCGCCCGATGACGCGCTGGATTCGGAAGCACCCCGTCCTGGTTGCGTCCGTCGCGCTGTCGGTCCCGATCGTTGTTGCTGCAATCGTGCTGTCCGGCAAGGCATGGGCACCCGTTCTAGACCTTGCAATGACCGAACTGCGCGTTCGCGACGTTGGCGGCGCGCACTCTCCGCTGGTTGGACTGCCGGGGCGCATCGGCGACTTTCCAAACCAGGGGAGTCACCCCGGACCTTTCTTGTTCTATCTGCTCGCGCCGACCTATCGACTCTTCGGCCAGAGCGGTCAGTCGCTTGAAATCGGAATGGCGTTCATCTCGATAGCGGCGATCGTTGCGTGCCTTGTTTTGGCGCGCAGGCGCGGCGGTTCTGGCATGGTCGTAGGTGTAGCTCTGATGTTGTCGGCACTTGTTGTTGTGTACGGACCATCGGTGCTCACGCACCCGTGGAATCCATTCGCTCCAGTTCTTGCATGGGTAGTTGTGCTGTTGGCCACGTGGTCGGTTTTTGATCGCGATGCCCCAGCGTTGCTGTTCATCGTGGGGTTTGGCTCACTCGCTGCCCAGACCCACGTTCCATATGCAGGTCTTTGTGGAGGATTGTTAGTTCTCGCTGTTGGCACCGTTTTGATTCGGGCGTTGCGAGCACCTACCGCTTCCGAGGAACGTCGTAAGCCCTTGATGTGGATGGCGGGTGCACTAGTTCTCGGCGTGGTGCTTTGGTTGCCGCCGTTGATCGACCAATTGTTCGGTCACGGCAACCTGTCGACGATCTTCCGGAGTTTGGGTAATCCGTCGGAACCACCCATCGGATTGGTCGCAGCGGGCAAGGTGATTCTCGAACGCTTTGACTTGATTCACATGTTTGATCTACCCGATACCTCCCGCCTGCTTGTTGCAGTGTCAGAGCGCGCAACGGCCAGCGCCGCAGTCGGCGCAATCTTTCTTGGCCTTTGGGTTGTAGCGGCCATCAGCAGCGTTGTGATGGGACTCAAGCGGATGTGGCCACTGCACGCGACGGTTGCCGCAGGGCTTCTCCTCGGGATGATGTCGGTGAGCCGTATTTTCGGGCCAGTCTGGTTTTACCTGACGCTGTGGATGATCGGGCTAGTTGCAGTGGCGATGTTCGCAACAGCCGCCACCCTCATCGACGTTTGTCGTGTGGCGCACCGTGGCGGTGCATTATCCGACAAACGCTCGGGGGGCTGGTTGGTTGGTGTTGGTGTTGTCGCGACTGGCGCACTCCTTTTGGTCGCCACTGTTCAGAGCCTGGACGCCAGGCCCCCTGAACGCGAGATGTCGGCCGTGCTCCTCTCTCTTGTCGAGGGCGCAGATGAGGGGTTACAGAGTGATGCTTCACCGGATGGCGGCCTTTCCAGTAGTTACATCATCACCTGGGACGATCCACACTTCATCGGGTCTCAGGGTCTTGGGCTGCTAATGGAACTCGAACGACTTGGCTACGACGTCGGAGTTCGGAAAATGTTCGCGGTACCGGCGACTCGGCATCGGGTGATGAAAGATGCCGACGCGACCGGCGAGATTCGCCTGGTTGTCGGCGGTAATGCTGTCGAAAAACTCATCGCAGCGGGGGACCATGGAGTTGTTCTTCTGGCACGCGTCGATCCGCGGAACGCGCAGCAACGCCGCGAGTACGACCGCTTGGTCAAGCGTCTCAAAGCCAGTTTGAATAGCCGCGGGCTTGATGAGCTCGCAGATCTCACCGATGTGAGCGTTTTCGCAGTGTCACTCAACGAACGGTTGACGCGTTCCGAACTAGAGATTGTTGGTGATCTGATCAGACTCGGTCAGGACAGCGCGGTGTTCATCGTGCCTACCGGTTACCGACGTTGACCGATTAGGTCAGTGTTCGGGAAACCGGCGAGGTTTCCGAGCGACAGCAAAAAGCACTGGCGTGGTGTCGGTCACTTCGTCGGCCATAAAGAAGTGCGAGTCATCAAGGCCAGAACCGATCCCAGTGTTTGCGCTACCGAGCATCTTGTAGACAACGGGCAACGCGTGTTCGTAGCCCCACACGTACCACTTGCGCGGCATGTGTCGTCGCAAGTTCAAGAAGTCGAGTTTTAGAAGCCGTTCTCCGCTCGCACGACGTGCGGCAAAGTCGGCTTGCAAAACATCATCGCCTTCGAGTGCAAGAACTTCGACCTCGTGGAAGAACAAGCGCAACATCGATGCCAGGTCCGCAGCTTCGAACAGGTACACATGAAAGGGGTTCTCAAAATCTGCAGGGCGATTCGGTGTGATTACAAACGCAGTGCCGTCGTCGCTGGTCACACGCGCCAGTTCGGCAACATGGGTTTCGGGTCCCGTGAAGTGTTCGATGATGTGAGAGGAACAGACCCAGTCAAACGACCCGTTATTGAATCCGAGTTGAGCGCCGTCCATGCCTGCAAACTCGGCGTCGGTTCCGCGCGGTCCACCTGGCCCCCACTCTTTGCGTGCAAGCACAGCGGTCTCGGGGCTGTAGTCCACGCCAATGACCTGTCTGTTGTCGCCACAGAAGCGCGCAGTTTCGCCACCCACTCCGCAACCGACATCGAGGATGCGGCCATTACCGATACGCGCAATTACTTCTCGATAGCCGGCATCGTGCAATGCAAGGAGCGAATCGGGCGTAGCGCCTTCCATCGGACGTTCACCGGTCAATTTCAAGGGGACTCCTTGTATGGATGTGGTTACCCCGTGGTTGATTCGACCTACAACAGCGCGGTCTGGGTTACCTCGGGAGCCGCCTAGAATATCGGGGTTAGACGGGGGCCATGTGCAGCCGAGTGAAATCGGGATTGGGGGTGCCGTGAAGAAGCCAGCAACGCCTACTGGGTCACGAGCGGCCCACATCGCCAAGTTGGGTGACTTGGCTGACGAAGCAAGTCTCCACCGGGTGAGCATGCTCGCATGGCGCGACCTGGACGACCCAGAAGCTGGGGGCTCCGAGGTTCATGCATCAACCGTCGCGAGTCTGTGGGCTGAGGCGGGTATCGAGGTGACGATGCGCACATCGTTTGCAGCAGGGCAACCTCAGATGAGTTGGCGCAACGGCTATCGGGTGATTCGTAAGGCCGGCCGTTACATGGTGTTCCCGCGCGCGGCATTTAGCGAGATGATGGGTTGGCATGGCGGCAAAGATGGGCTGGTGGAGATTTGGAATGGCATGCCGTTCTTCTCGCCGATGTGGGCACGCACGCCACACGTGACTTGGCTTCATCACGTACATGCCGACATGTGGGACATGACGCTCGGTCCGCGTTTGGGGAAGGCAGGTCGCATACTCGAGGCACGTGTCGCACCGAAAATTTACGGTCACACGCCTATCGTCACTCTGTCCAAGTCTTCCAAGCATGAGTTGATTCACGACCTGCACTTCAAGGAACGCCTCGTGCACGTTGTTCCGCCGGGGATAGATCCGCGTTTTTGCGAGGGTGGCAAGAAATCAGACGTTCCACTTGTTGTCGCGGTCGGTCGTCTCGTGCCAGTGAAGCGTTTTGACTTGCTGATCGATGCGCTACTCCAGATCCATGATCGTCACCCAACAATGCAGGCGATCATCGTGGGCGAGGGCTATAGAAGGCAAGATCTCGAATCCCAGATTACGCAGGCCGGGGCGCATGAATGGATACAGATGCCGGGGCGCATCTCGGATGAGGAAGTGCTCGATCTATATAGGCGGGCTTGGGTGCTATCGAGTGGATCCGCGAGGGAAGGTTGGGGCATGACTGTTACTGAGGCAGCGGCATGCGGAACACCAGCCGTCGTCACCCGCATCGCAGGACATTCGGACGCAGTCGCCGACGGGGAGTCGGGACTACTTGTCGAGGGACGCGACGAACTTGCGGGTGCGTTGGATCGCGTGTTGGGGGACGCGGAACTTAGGGCGCGTCTTTCACAAGGTGCGTTACGGCACGCCGAACAGTTCACGTGGGCTGCTACTGCTAGAGGAACGCTGGAAGTGTTGGCTGCCGAGGCGATAAGGCGTCGCGGTCGTCCGTGACGGCAGAACAAGCACAACTCACTTCGGACGGAACAGGGTTGGGTGACAGCACCCGAATCGAAGCATCGATAGAGAGCCTTCCTCGTTGGGCGCGAGGTGCAATTGGTTATGGACTACTCGCGCTGCTGGCGTATGTGCCTATGTTGCTTACTGCGCCGGGCAAAGTTGCAGCCGACACCAAGCAGTATCTGTACCTGGACCCCAGTCGCTTGCTGAGTCGCTCCTGGTCGATGTGGGATCCGAACATCGGAATGGGAACGGTCACGCACCAAAACATCGGGTACCTGTTCCCGTTGGGACCGTTCTATCGGATGTTCGATTGGATTGGGGTCCCCGACTGGGTGGCGCAACGCATCTGGTTGGGAAGCCTTTTGTTCTTGGCGGCTCTTGGAATGTTGTTCCTGTTCCGCACCATTGGTTTAAAGGGTCCTGGAGCAGTTATCGGTGCATTGGCATTCATGCTCAGCCCATACGCGCTCGATTACGCAGCCCGGATATCGGTCATCTTGCTGCCGTGGGCAGGGTTGCCGTGGTTACTGGCGCTAACGATGCGCGCATTACGCCGCGGTGGATGGAAACACGCCGCGCTTATTGCGCTACTTGTTCAGGTGATCGGCAGCGTCAATGCGACCGCGCTTGTTTTTGTCGGGATGGCTCCGCTGCTGTGGGTTCCGTACTCGGTGTTTGTACTTCAAGAAGTTGATTGGCGCCGCGCGCTAGCCACTGTCGGGCGTATTGGATTGCTTGCTACAACGGCATCGCTCTGGTGGATGTCTGGGCTGTGGGCGCAGGGAAGCTACGGACTGAACGTCCTTGACTACACAGAAACGCTGCGAGCCGTGTCGCGCACTTCGGTTCCGAACGAAGTGCTGCGCGGTCTTGGGTATTGGTTCTTCTACGGTCGCGACAAACTTGGATCCTGGATCGAAGCGAGCGGTGACTACACGCAGCGTCCGTTCTACATAATCCTCAGTTATGGCATCCCGTTCCTGGGATTGCTCTCAGCGGCGTGGGTGCGTTGGCGCTACCGCGCGTATTTTGCGTTGTTGGTCGTGATCGGTGTTGTGACGGCCGTGGGTGCACATCCCTATGACTCACCCACACCGATAGGCGCTGCATTTAAAGGGCTAGCTGGCACATCTACTGCGGCCTTCGCATTGCGAAGCACGGGGCGCGCAACGCCACTCGTGGTTCTGGGTATGACGGCGCTGCTGGCTTCGGGAGTGAATGCGCTTTGGACATGGTTACGCAGTCAGAACCGCTCGCGGATCGCACTTGCGATTCCGGTACTTGTCGGAGTGATGGTCATTGTCAACCTGCCTGCTCTTTGGAATGAGAGTTTCTACGGTGCGAACCTCCAGCGCGATGAAGACATTCCGCAATATTGGAAAGATGCGACTGCCTATCTCGATTCGCAGGGCGACAAATCTCGGGTTCTCGAACTACCGGGAGCGGACTTTGCGTCGTATCGATGGGGGAACACGGTTGATCCGATCACGCCAGGGATCATGGATCGCCCGTACGTCGCGCGCGAACTTATCCCGTATGGGTCCGCGGCCTCTGCGAACTTGTTGAACGCTGTGGACTTGCGTATCCAGAGTCGCCAACTGCCATCGCAAGCGATTGCGCCTGTTGCCAAGTTGATGGGTGTGGGCGACATCGTGTTGCGCAACGACCTGCAGTTTGAACGGTACAGAGTGCTGCGGCCCGGGTTCATGTGGTCTTTGTTCCAGCCGACCCCTGCAGGGATGACCGGGCCTGTCGCATTCGGCAAGACAACAGCATCGCAAGCACATCAATACCCATTCCTAGATGAGCAGGCGTTGGCGGAGAAGAGCCCGCAATCCGTCCCACCTCCAGTGGCGGTCTTCGGAGTGACCGACCCCACGCCAATAATCCGAGCGAAATCCAGGTCGAACGCGGTTGTCATTGCTGGCGATGGTGATGGAGTTGTAGATGCATCGACGGCAGGCCTGCTCGATACCGATCCCCTCGTTCTTTATTCCGCTCCGTTCGCTGAGGAACTGGCACGCCTGCGTGAACAAGCAGCGACCTCGACGCTTGTTGTTACGGACAGCAATCGAAGGCGCGGCCGAAGGTGGTCAACCGTTACCGACACTGTCGGGTACACAGAAGGTCCGGGAGCGTTCCAACTGGGCGCGGACGAGTCCGATGCACGCCTTGATGTGTTCCCTGGCGCACCAACGAACGCCTACACAACAACAGTTCTTCGTGGTGTGAAATTCGTTGGGGCTACGAGTTATGCGAACCCGATTACGTATACGCCTGAAGATCGGCCAGCGCGCGCAATCGACGGCGATCCATATACCGCATGGCGGACCGGTGCATTCGATGACGTAACCGGCGATCGCATTCGCATCGTGCTCAAGAAACCAATCACGACAGATCATCTGAATGTCGTTCAAGTGCTGCAACTTCCGAATGAACGCTTCATTACGCGGGCACGCCTTCACTTCGATAACAAGACTGCGGTAGATGTAGACCTCGGAGGTCGGTCGCGGCGCCCGGAGGGACAGCGCATCGACTTCCCGCGTCGTTCTTTCTCCACATTCGAAATCGAGATTCTGAATACCAACCTCGGCGTGGTTCGTAATTACAGTGGCACGAGTCCGGTCGGTTTCGGGGAGATTCGATTGCGTGATGAAGGTGCAACCGCCGACGTGGTTGCAGAAGAAGTGGTGCGGCTGCCTAGCGATTTGTTAAAAAATGTGGGCACAGCGTCGCTTGACTCTCCGCTGGCGATTCTCATGACTCGGGAGCGTGTGATTCCGGTGCCTCCGCGCAGCGACCCGGAACGCAACATGACGCGCGAGTTCAGACTTCCTACGCAACGTTCCTTCTCAGTCTCCGGCGACGTGCGACTTTCTTCGTTCTTGCCGGATGCGGCAACCGATCGGCTCCTTGGGTACAGCGGACCCGTGGTAGCTAACTCCTCGGCGCACCTCGCTGGCGCGCCCGCAACGCGTGCTTCGGCCGCTCTAGACGGGAATCCGGCCACCGCATGGGTCACACCGTTCAATTTTGTCGAGAACCAGTCGCTCATTTTCGCTGTGCCTGAACCCATAACGATCGATTATCTGGATCTCCAGGTAGTTGCTGACGGGCTTCACTCTGTTCCGACAAGCGTCGAGATACGTAGCGATACTGGCGAGACTCGCACCGTCAAACTTCCGCCCGTCGCAGATCTAACAACTCCAGATGCGGTTGTATCGATACCCATCACGTTCTCGGCTTTGACGGGTCGCGAGATGAGTATAAGGATTCGATCGATACGCCCCGTCACGACGCGCGAGTGGTATTGCGAATGTGACCTGGTTGTGCCGGCAGCGATTGCGGAACTCGGAGTGCCCGATCTGCCACACATCATTGTTCCGGTAGCGATTCCCGAAGTGTGCGAATCGGATCTGGTTGTAATGGATGGCACGGGCATAGATGCAATGGTCGTTGGCGGTACGGCAGATGCCGTTGCACTCAAGCCACTGCAGCTCGTGGCATGTGACCTGGAAATCATGGCGCCCAAGCGGGCGCACTTCGGTTCCCCGACCGTTGATCTCGGCGCGGGGACGCATGAACTGCGAACTCAGCGGGGTGACCAGTTCGGATGGAGTGTAGACAGGCTGGCGCTTCGATCACTGGCGGGTGGGGCTGCGTGGCAAAGGCAATACGCACTAGACGGAACCCTCACTCCGAGCGCCATTGCGGCTCCGGGCGCGCTGGTTGCTCCGCAAGTAGAAGTGTTGGCGACCAACCGATGGAAGGCTCGCGTACGCGTGACCGGCGCGCAGGAACCGTTCTGGTTGGTGCTCGGTCAAAGTCAGAACGCGGGATG